>CBFHAS010000067.1:0-23662 GCA_965653625.1 uncultured Burkholderiaceae bacterium
CGTCACGGCCGGCCCCTTCATCGCGCTCGCGCTCGTTCTCTTGCTGCTCGCCTACTGGGCACTCGACCCCACCCCGCCCCGGCGCGTGGTAATGGCCACCGGCGCCGAACAGGGCGCCTATGCCGAGTTTGGCAAGCGCTACGCGGCGCTGCTGGCGCGTCACGACATTCATGTCGAGCTGCGCAACACGCAGGGCGCGGCGGAGAACCTCGCTCTGCTGCGCGACGAGCATTCGGAGGTGGACCTGGCCTTCGTGCAAGGCGGCGCCGACGACAGCACCCGCCGCGAACCGCTCGCTCCGGCGCTGGCTTCGTCTCAAGGAAGCGAGGACCGCCTCGTTTCGCTGGGCAGCCTGTTCTACGAACCCGTGTGGCTCTTCTATCGCGAAGACTCCGCCCGCCGCCTGCTGCGCTCGAATTCGCTGAACCATCTGGCGCAGCTGGCCGGCTGGCGCCTGAACATCGGCGCGCCGGGCAGCGGCGTGCCCAACGTCATGAGGCAGGTGCTGCAGGCCAATCGCATCGACCCGGCCGCCATCACGCTGGTGCAGCAGCCGCAAACACCAGCGGTGATGGCCTTGCTCGCCGGCGAGACGGACGCGCTGGTGTTCGCTTCCGCCCCCGAATCGCTCATGGTTCAGATGCTCCTGCAAACGCCGGGGGTGAAGCTCTTCGACTTCGCACAGGCCGAAGCCTATTCCCGGCGTTTCCCGTTCATGAGCCCGGTGCTGCTGCCGCGCGGCGTCGTGGACCTGGCGCGCGACCTGCCGCCGAACGATGTGCGGCTCGTGGCGCCCACGGCCGCACTGGTGGCCAAGGAAGGCACGCACCCCGCGCTCATTCAGCTCATGGTGCAGGCCGCGCAAACCGTCCATGGCGAGGCCGGCTGGTTCCAGCGCAAGGGCGAGTTTCCCAGCCCCAAGAACACCGAATGGCCACTCGCCACCGAAGCCGAGCGCTTCTACCGCACCGGCCCGCCGCTGCTTCAGCGCTACCTGCCGTTCTGGCTGGCCAACCTGATCGACCGCATGTGGGTGGCGCTGCTGTCGATCGTGGCCATCCTCATTCCGCTGTCGCGGCTGGTGCCGCCGTTGTATGAGTTCCGCATTCGCTCGCGGATCTTCCGCTGGTACGGCCAGTTGCGCGCAGTGGAAAACCGCCACAGCGACCACCCGCGCGACGAGCTGATGCGCGAGCTCGACGACATCGAGGAAGGGGTGGGCAACGTCTCCGTGCCGTTGAGTTACGCCGACGAGCTGTACGAACTGCGCGCGCACATCAACATGGTGAGGCAGCGCCTGCAAGGCGCGCCCACGGCCCTGGAGGGGGCTGGCAAATGAACAGAACGAACGCCGACCGGCCCCGCGTGGTGATCATCGGCTGCGGTTTCGGCGGCCTGGAAGCGGTGCGTGCGCTCTCGCGCGCCGACGTGGAGATCACGCTGGTGGACCGCACGAATCACCACCTGTTCCAGCCGCTGCTCTACCAGGTGGCCACCGCGGGCCTGAGCGCGCCGGCCGTCAGCGCACCCACGCGCCACGTGCTGCGCCACGAGATGACGCGCGGCAACCTCACGGTGCTGCAGGGCGAGGTGACCGGCATCGACACCGCCTCACGGCACGCCGTGCTCGACGGGCACGAGCCGCTGCCCTACGACCACCTCATCGTGGCGGCTGGCGCCACGCACAGCTACTTCGGCCACGATGAATGGGCTGTGCACGCGCCGGGGCTCAAGACACTGGCCGACGCCTTCAGCATCCGTGCGCGGGTGATCGGCGCCTTCGAGCGCGCCGAGCGCACCTCCGACGAGGCCGAGCGCCACGCCTGGATGACCTTCGTGATCATCGGCGCCGGCCCCACGGGCGTGGAGATGGCGGGCACCATGACCGAAATAGCGCGCCACACCCTGCCGATGGAGTTTCGCCGCATCGACTCGCGCAGGGCGCGCGTGGTGCTGCTCGAAGGCTCGGACCGCGTGCTCAACAGCTTCGTGCCCAAGCTCTCGGCCAAGGCGCGGCAGCAGCTGGAACGGCTGGGCGTGGAGGTGTGCACTGGCAGCAAGGTGACCGGCATCGACGCCGGCGGCGTGACCTACGAGTCGCGCGAGGGCGACGCCACCCAGGTGCATCGCCTGCCCACCCACACCGTGATCTGGGCCGCCGGCGTGGGCGGCTCGCCGCTGGGCCGTGCGCTGGCCGAAGGCACGGGCGTCGCGCTGGACCGCGCGGGCCGCGTGGTGGTGGAGCCCGACCTCAGCCTGCGGGACCACCCGGAAATCTCGGTCATTGGCGATCTGGCCGCCGCAAGGAGCCACGGCAAGGGCGAACCCCAGCCGGTACCGGGCGTGAGCCCGGCGGCCAAGCAGATGGGCCGCACGGCCGCCGCCAACCTGCTGCGTCGCCTGCGCGGCGAGCCGACGCAGCCCTTCCATTACGTGGATTACGGCAACCTCGCCACCATCGGCCGCAAAGCCGCGGTGGTGGACCTCACCGTGCCGGTGTTCGGCGCGATCCGCTTCTCGGGCTACTTCGCGTGGCTGTTCTGGCTGTTCGCGCACATCTACTTCCTGATCGGCTTTCGCAACCGGCTGATCGTGCTCATCGACTGGGCATGGGCCTACTGGACCTATGAACGCTATGCGCGCGTGGTGGCCGAGCCGGCAGCTCCCGTGAAGACGACGTAGGCCGGTAAGCCGGGGCGGCACGCTATCGTGCGCGCAACGTCTGTTGAGCTTTTCTGCATTCACGACATACCCCTCCGTCCACATCCCGTTCGGGCTGAGCCTGTCGAAGCCAGCGTGCACCTTGATGCAGGCACTTCGACTTGCCTTCAGTCCTGAGCTTGTCGAAGGATCAGTGCGAACGGATCGGAAAGTGTCGTGACTTACGGAAACCTCAATAAGCGTGCGGCTCTTGTCGCAGCCGTGAGAAAGTGGTTCTGTCTTCCCGGGATCTTCACGCGGCCGACCCAGCCTGCCCCTCCTAGAATTTCCCGGCCCGCCCCGATCCCCAAGGATGGCTCCATGGATACCTCCGCCTCGCCCTTCCGACCCCGCATCGAGCAGTTGCAGCAGGCGCTGCGGCAGCGCGCACTGGCCGCCTTGGTGGTGCCTTCGTCCGACCCGCACCTCTCGGAATACCTGCCCGAGCGCTGGCAGGGGCGCCAGTGGCTGTCGGGCTTCACGGGCTCGATGGGCACGTTGGTGGTCACGCGCAACCACGCGGCGGTGTTCGCCGACAGCCGCTACTGGACGCAGGCCGAACACGAGCTGGCTGGCAGCAGCATCGAGCTGGTGAAGATCCCCACGGGCCACGGTACGCACCACGTGCAGTGGCTCGTGGACCATCTCCATGCGGGCGACACCGTGGGCGTCGATGGCGACGTGCTGGGCCTGGCCGCGGCGCAAGTGCTTCACGGCGCACTCGATCGCGCCGGCATGCGCCTGGACACGACGGTAGACCTGCTCGATGACGTGTGGCGCAACCGGCCGGCGCTGCCCGGCGACCCGGTGTACGAGCACGAAGCGCCACATGCCCCGCTGTCGCGCGCGGCGAAGCTGCGCCAGGTGCGCGAGGCGTTCATGCGGCAAGGAGCCACGCATCACTTCCTGTCCACGGTGGACGACATCGCGTGGCTGTTCAACCTGCGCGGCTCCGACGTCAGCTACAACCCCGTGTTCCTGGCCCATGCTCTCATCGACGCGCGCCATGCCACGCTCTTCATCGGCGAGGAGAAGATCCCCGCGGCTTTGCGCAAGCGGCTCGAAGCCGACGGCGTGAGGCTCGCGCCCTACACCCAGGCGCGCACCGCGCTGGCCGCGTTGCCCGCCGATGCTGTGCTGCAGGTCGACCCGCGCCGCGTGACGCTGGGCCTGCGGCGCCACGTGCCCGGGAGCGTGAAGCTCGTCGAGGCCATCAATCCCAGCACGCTGCTGAAGAGCCGCAAGAGCGAAGCCGAAGCACAGCACATCCGCGAGGCCATGGCCGAAGACGGCGCCGCGATGTGCGAGTTCTACGCCTGGTTCGAGCAGGCGCTCGGACGCGAGCGCATCACCGAGCTCACCATCGACGAGCGGCTGACCGCCGCGCGGGCCCGTCGGCCCGGCTTCGTGGGGCCGAGCTTCGCCACCATCGCGGGCTTCAACGCCAACGGCGCCATGCCGCACTACCGGGCCACGCCTCAGTCGCACGCGGTGATCGAAGGCGACGGGCTGCTGCTCATCGACTCGGGCGGCCAGTACCTGGGCGGCACGACCGACATCACCCGCGTGTGGCCCATCGGCCGCGTGAGCGCGGCGCAGCGGCGTGACTACACCCTTGTGCTCAAGGGCACGATCTCGCTGTCGCGCACACGGTTTCCGCGCGGCACGCTGGCGCCCATGCTCGACGCCATCGCGCGCGCGCCGCTGTGGGCCGAGGGCCTCGATTACGGCCACGGCACGGGCCACGGCGTGGGCTACTTTCTCAACGTGCACGAAGGCCCGCAGAGCATCAGCCGCACCCTGCCCGAGCCGCACATGGCCATGGAGCCCGGCATGATCACGAGCATCGAACCGGGCCTTTATCGCCCCGAGCAATGGGGCGTGCGCATCGAGAACCTGGTGATGAACGTGCCGGCCGCCACGCCGGAACACGGCGCGTTCGGCGAGTTCCTCGATTTCGAGACGCTCACGCTGTGCCCCATCGACACGCGCTGCCTCGGCTTCGGCCTGCTGCGCAACGACGAGTTGCAGTGGCTCGACGCCTACCACGCCACGGTGCGCGAGCGGCTTGCGGGCCGGCTGGCGGGAGAGGCGCTGCGGTGGCTGACGGAGCGCACCGCCCCCGTCACGCCCGCGTACGCGGGCGCGGTTGCGCAATGAACTGCTGCAGCTGCTGCGGGTTCACCGGCTTGGTGAGGTGGGCGTCGAAGCCCGCCTCGCGCGCCTTGAGGCGGTCGGCGGCCTGGCCGTAGCCCGTCACCGCCACCAGCGGCGTGCGCCGGAACTGCTGTTGCGAGCGCAACTGGCGCGCGACCTCGTAGCCGTTCATGCCCGGCAGGCCGATGTCGAGCACCACCACGTCTGGACGGAAATCCATGGCCGCGGACAGCACCGAGGGTCCGTCGTACGCGCAGCTCACTTCGTAGCCGGCCCCACGCAGGATGAGCACGATGCTGTCGACGGCGTCGATGTTGTCGTCCACGACGAGCACCCGCTTGCGCCGCGCCGCGGAGGTTGACGCGGTGCTCGCGCGTGCGGGCCGCTCCTTGCCGGCACGCGGCGCATCTGAGGCCGGCAGCCGCACCACGAACTCGCTGCCCTGACCGAGCCCCTCGCTGTGCGCCTGCACGGTGCCGCCGTGCAGTTCCACCAGCCGCTGCGCCAGCGTGAGGCCGATGCCCAACCCGCCTTGCGAACGCGCCAGCGAGCGGTCGCCCTGGACGAACAGGTCGAACACGCGCGGCAGCATGTCCGGCGGGATGCCGATGCCCGAGTCGCGCACCCGCACCACTGCTTCGCCGCCATCGCGTGCCGCGCCTAGCCATATGTGGCCGGCATGGTCGGTGTATTTCGCGGCGTTGGTCAGCAGGTTGGCGATCACCTGGCTCAGCCGAACGATGTCGCCATCGACCCACAGCGGGTCATCCGGCAGCTTCATCACCAGCGAGTGCCCATGACCATCGATGACGGGCTGTGCGGTCTCGGCGGCGCGCATGGCCGCCTGTGACAGGTCGAACACCTGCCGACGCAACTCGACCATGCCGCGCACGATGCGCGAGACGTCGAGAAGATCGTCGACCAGGCGCACCAGGTGTTGCATCTGGCGGTCCACGATGTGTCGTGCCCGCTCTTGAACGGCATCGTCCGACTTCGGCGAATTCAGCAGGTACAGCGCATTGCGCATCGGCGCAAGCGGGTTGCGCAGCTCGTGCGCGAGCATCGCCAGGAACTCGTTCTTCTGCCGATCCGCCTGAGCCAGGTCGTCCAGGCGCTGGCGCAATTGGCGTTCGAGCTCTTTGCGCTCGGTGATGTCTCGGACGATGCCGGTGAAGAAGCGCCGTGGGCCGATGCGGAACTCGCTGACCGCCAGCTCCATGGGGAAGGTGCTGCCGTTCTTTCGCTGGCCCACGACCTCGCGCCCGCTGCCGATGATCTTGGCGAGCCCGGTGCGCAGGTAGTTGGCGAGATAAGCATCGTGCTCGCCGTGGTAAGGCTCGGGCATCAGTATGTTGACGTTGCGCCCGAGCACTTCCTCGCGGGAATAGCCGAAAAGCTTCTCCGCGGCGGGGTTGAACGAGTCGACCCTTCCTTGCTCGTCGATGGTGATGATGCCGTCGATGACGTGGTCCACCACGGAGCGCATGCGCTCCTCGACCTGTCGCAGCTCTTCGTCTGCGTGCCGGGCAGTTGCCTCGCGCGGCGGATCGCGTGAAACGTCGGTCATGGCTGGGGAGCGTATCAGCGGCCCCGGGACACAAGCCCGAAAACCCGCCGCGCAGTGGTGCTGCACGACATCACCTCCGTTCGGGCTGAGCCTGTCGAAGGATCAGTGCGAACGGATCGGAGAGCGTCGTGACTTACGGAAACGGTGCGCACTGCGCCTGGCCATGCGGAACACGCTGCGGTGAGCTGACGAGGCAGCGAGTCACACCACGATCGGCTCCGGCTCCAGGCGGATTCCGAAGCGGCCGTACACGCTTTCCTGAATGGCGCGCGCCAGCGTCATCACCTCGGAACCGATGGCGCCGCCGCGGTTGACCAGCACCAGCGCCTGCCGTTCGTACACGCCGGCCTTGCCCACGCTCTTGCCCTTCCAGCCGCAGGCATCGATCATCCATCCGGCTGCGAGTTTGATGCTGCCGTCGGGAAGGGGGTAGTGCACGATCTCGGGGTCGCGGCCGATGATGTCGCGGCACTGCTCGGGCGTGACGACCGGATTCTTGAAGAAGCTGCCGGCGTTGCCGATCTGCGCGGGGTCGGGCAGCTTGGCGCGGCGGATGGCGATCACCCAGTCGGCCACCTGCTGTGCCGAAGGCTTGGCGATGCCCGTCTCGGCCGCCTTGCGCTCCAGCTCGAGGTAGCCCAGCACGGGCTGCCACGGCCGCGGCAGGCGAAAGCGGACCCGCGTGATCAGCACGCGGCCGGCCAGCGAGCGCTTGAACTCGCTGTCGCGGTAGCCGAAGCAGCACAGGTTCGCGCGCAACACCACGCTGCGCCCGGTGACGAGGTCCACCGCATCGAGCGCATCGAAGCGGTCCTGCAGCTCGATGCCGTAGGCGCCGATGTTCTGCACCGGCGCCGCACCCACCGTGCCCGGGATCAGCGCCAGGTTCTCCAGCCCGGGCCAGCCCTGGGCAAGCGTCCACATGACGAAGTCGTGCCAGTTCTCGCCAGCGCCGGCCTCCACTATCCACGCATCGCTGCGCTCTTCGACGAGGCGGCGGCCCATCACCTCGACCTTCACCACCACCTGGGGCATGTCGCGCGTGAGAACGATGTTGCTGCCGCCCCCAAGGATGAACTTCGGCGCGCGACCCAGCTCCGGGTGGTCGACCACCTGTCGCACCTCGGCATCGCTGGCCACGCGCACGAGCGTGTTCGCCACGGCCGGAAGGCCAAAGGTGTTGTAGGGCTTCAGGTTCACACCCGATTCGACATGCATGCGAGAATTTTCGCCGATCCGAACCAACCTCTTCACTGACAGATGCCAAGCTTTGACACGGTCCTGGAGCCTAACCTCGTCGAAGTGAGGAACGCGGTGGACCAGACGGCCAAGGAGATCGGGACTCGCTTCGACTTCAAGGGCTCATCGGCCCGCGTGGAGCTGAAGGAGAAGGAGATCACGCTGTGGGCCGACAGCGACTTCCAGATCGGCCAGGTGGTCGACATTCTCATCGCCAAGCTCACCAAGCGCAGCGTGGACGTGCGCTTCCTCGACCGCAGCGCCAAGATCGAGAAGATTGGCGGCGACAAGGTGAAGCAGGTCGTCACCGTGAAAAGCGGCATCGACAGCGACACGGCAAAGAAGCTTCAATCGCTCATCAAGCAAAGCAAGCTCAAGGTGCAGGCCGCCATCCAGGGCGACACGGTGCGCGTCACCGGCGCCAAGCGCGACGACCTGCAGTCCGCCATGGCACTGATCCGCAAGGAGGTGGCGGACGCCCCGCTCACCTTCACCAACTTCCGCGATTGACCGCTTCCTTCCCATGCAACTGATCGCCGCGCCGATCCTGGCGCTCGCCTGCTGCGCCGCCGCGGCGCAGAGCGTCACCCTGAGCGGAAGCATGGGCGGCAAAGCCCTGCTCATCATCGAGGGCACGCCGCGCACGATGGCGGTAGGCGAAGCCCGCCAAGGCGTGAAACTGCTGGCCGTGAACCCGAACGAGGCCACGGTCGAGATCGAAGGCCGGCGCGTGTTGCTGCCGCTGGGCGGCGCGCCTGTCAACCTGGGCGGGACCGCGAGCGAGGGCACGGGCTCGCAGATCGTGCTCACCGCGGGCAGCGGCGGCCATTTCTTCGCCCAGGGCAGCATCAACGGCCGCGCGGTGGAGTTCGTGGTGGACACCGGCGCCACCTACATCGCGCTCGGCCAGGCGGAGGCCGACCGCATCGGCCTGCCCTACAAGACCGGCCGCCGCAGCATGGTGGGCACGGCCAACGGCCAGGTGCCCGCGTACATCACCTCGCTGAACGCGGTGCGCATCGGCGACGTGCAGGTCTACAACGTCGAGGCGGTGGTGGTGCCGGCCGCGATGGGCACAGTGCTGCTCGGCAACAGCTTCCTCTCGCGTTTCCAGATGCGGCGTGAGAACGACCGCATGACGCTCGACCGTCGCCTCTGAGCGCGCCCCCAGGGCCGGGCTGCGCCCGTCCTCCAACGGAGAGTTCTTTTCGATCGGCGTAGAGACGAGCCCCGGGCCCTTGTCCCTTCAGGGACAAGGCGGGAGCGAACGATCGTGCTAGAACCCCCCGACATCGCCGAGCGGCCTTGCAGGAGACAACCGATGGACCTGAACCTCACGCCCGAGGAGCTGGTGTTCCGAGAGAACATCCGCGCCTGGGTGGCGGACAACCTGCCGGAAGACATCAGCCACAAGGTTCGCCACGCGCTTCGCCTGTCGCGCGACGACATGCAACGCTGGGCCAAGATCCTCGGCAAGAAGGGTTGGCTGGGCTACGGCTGGCCCCGGGAGTTCGGCGGCCCGGGCTGGAATGCGGTGCAGCGCCATCTCTTCGAAGAGGAATGCGCGCGGGCCGGCACGCCGCGCATCGTGCCCTTCGGCCCGGTGATGGTGGCGCCGGTCATCATGGCCTTCGGCTCGCCCGAACAGCAGCGTCGCCACCTGCCCGGCATCATGAGCGGCGAGGTGTGGTGGAGCCAGGGCTACAGCGAGCCGGGCGCGGGCAGCGACCTCGCCTCGTTGAAGACGCGCGCCGAGCGGCGCGGCGACTACTACATCGTCAATGGCCAGAAGACCTGGACCACCCTGGGCCAGTACGGCGAGTGGATCTTCTGCCTGGTTCGCACAGCCACCTCCGGCAAGCCTCAGGCGGGCATCAGCTTCCTGCTCATCGACATGACCAGCCCCGGCATCACCGTGCGGCCCATCGTTATGCTCGATGGCGAGCACGAGGTGAACGAGGTCTTCTTCGACAACGTCGAGGTGCCCGTGGACAACCTCGTGGGCGAAGAAAACAAGGGCTGGAACTACGCCAAGTACCTGCTCGCGCATGAGCGCACCAACATCGCCGAAGTGGCCCGCTCCAAGCGCGAGCTGGAACGCCTGAAGCACATCGCACGCGCCGAGGGCGTGTACGACGACACGCGCTTTCGAGACCAGATCGCGCTGCTGGAGGTAGACATCGTGGCCCTGGAGATGATGGTGCTGCGCGTGCTCTCGGCCGAGGTTTCGGGCAAGCAGTCGCTGGACGTGGCCGCGCTGCTCAAGATTCGCGGCAGCGAGATCCAGCAGCGCTACACCGAACTCATGATGCTGGCCGCCGGCCCTTACAGCCTGCCGTTCGTCTTCGAGGCCATGGAAGCGGGATGGCAGGGCGACCACGTGGGCGCGGCACATTGCGCTCCGCTGGCGTCGCACTACTTCAACCAGCGCAAGACCACCATCTACGGCGGCAGCAACGAGGTCCAGCGCAACATCGTGGCGCAAACCGTGCTGGGGAGCTGACATGGATTTCAACTTCAGCGATGACCAGGACCTGCTGCGCGACATGGTGAGCCGGTGGGTGGACAAGGGCTATGGCTTCGAGCGGCGTCGCGCCCTCGTCAAGGCCGGAGGCTTCTCGCGCGACGTATGGGGCGAGTTGGCGGGCTTGGGCCTCACCGGGCTCACGGTGCCCGAGGGGCACGGTGGCATGGGCTTCGGCGCGGTCGAGGCCATGATCGTGAGCGAAGAGCTGGGCCGCGCCATGGTGCTGGAGGCCTATGCGCAAGGCGCACTTCTCGCGCCCGCGCTGCTCAGCCACGCAAGCGAAGTGCAGCGGGCCGAATGGCTGCCGAAAATCGCCGCCGGTGAAGCGCTCCTGGTGCTGGCGCACCAGGAGCGGCAGGCCCGCTATCGGCTGAACCACGTGAGCACAACCGCACGCCCCAACGGCGATGCCTGGGTGCTGGAAGGCGACAAGAGCATCGTGCCCGCCGGTGACCGGGCCGATGCGTTCATCGTGCCGGCACGCGTTTCGGGCGCAGTGGACGACCCGGCCGGCATTGCGCTCTTCCTCGTCACACGCGGTGCGGTCGGCTTGGCCGCACGCGGCTACCCCACCCAGGACGGCGGCCGTGCCGCGGAACTGCAACTGCATGCGGTGCGCGCAGAGCTCGTCACGGAGGATGGCCACGCCGCGCTCGAGCATGCCGTGGACATCGGCCTTGCCGCGTACTGCGCCGAGGCCGTGGGGCTGATGGACGGGCTGGTGGCCGTGACCATTGATTACATGAACACCCGCCAGCAGTTCGGCGTATCCATCGCCAGCTTCCAGGCGCTGCGCCACCGCATCGCCGACGTGAAGATGCAGCAGGAACTGGGCCGATCGATGAGCTACTACGCGAGCCTGAAGCTTGGCGAGCCACGGGCCGAGCGCCGGCGCGCGCTGTCGCAGGCCAAGGTGCAGTTGGGGCAGTCCATGCGCTTCGTGGGGCAGCAGTGCATCCAGCTGCATGGCGGCATCGGTTTGACGGATGAATACATCGGCAGCCACTACTTCAAGCGCCTCACCGTGCTGGAGATGAGCTTCGGCGACACGCTGCACCACCTGGGCGAAGTGTCGGCCCGCATGGAAGACACGGCCGGCGTGTTCGCGTGAAGCTGATTGGGACGCAGCACCACGCACTGGTTTACCTCGGTCCGCGGTGAAGCGATGATCCGCGCCTCGCTTCACATCGCCTCGCAGCCATGAACGACTCCTCCTCCCCGTCCCCCGGCGCCCTCCACGGCGTACGCGTCATCGAGATGGGACAGCTCATCGCCGGCCCCTTTGCCGGCAAGATGCTCGGCGAGTTCGGCGCCGAAGTCATCAAGATCGAGCCGCCCGGCACCGGCGACCCGCTGCGCAACTGGCGAATGCTCAAAGACGGCACCTCGGTGTGGTGGCAGGTGCAGTCGCGCAACAAGCGCTCGCTGGCGCTGGACCTGCGTGCACCCGAAGGCCGGGACATCGCCCGCCGCCTGATCGCCGAGGCCGACGTGCTGATCGAGAACTTCCGCCCCGGCACGCTCGAAGCCTGGGGCATGGGCTGGGACGAGCTCAGCCGCCTCAACCCTGGCCTCGTGATGCTTCGCATCTCGGGCTATGGCCAGACCGGCCCATACCGCGACCTGCCGGGTTTCGGCGCCATCGGAGAAGCCATGGGAGGCCTGCGCCACCTGACGGGCGAGCCGGGCCGCGTGCCGGTGCGTGTGGGCGTGTCCCTTGGCGATACGCTGGCCGCGCTACACGGCACCATGGGCGTACTCACGGCCCTGTACCACCGCAAGGTGAACGGCGGCGCCGGCCAGGTGATCGACATGGCGCTGCATGAGGCGGTGTTCAACGTGATGGAAAGCCTCATCCCCGAGTACAGCGTATTCGGCGCGGTGCGCGAAGCGGCCGGCAGCGCGCTGCCCGGCATCGCGCCCTCGAACGCCTATCGCTGCACCGACGGCTACGTGCTGGTCTCGGGCAATGGCGACAGCATCTTCAAGCGGCTCATGGAAGCCATCGGCCGCCCCGACCTCGGCACCGCCCCCGACCTGGCGAGCAACGCCGGCCGCGTGGCGCGGGTGGGCGAAATCGACGCGGCCATCGAGCGGTGGACGAGCCAGCGCAGCGTGGCCGACGTACTGGCCACGCTGGGCGCGGCACGCGTGCCGGCGGGCAAGGTCTACACCGCGCGCGACATTCACGAAGACCCGCACTACCGGGCACGGGACATGATCGTGCGGCAGCACACCCGCGACGGCTGGGAGCTCGACGTTCCGGGCGTGGTGCCCAAGCTCTCGGCCACCCCCGGCACGTTGCGCACGCCGGCACCGCGGCTGGGGGAGGACACGGACAGCGTCCTGGCCGAACTGGGCCTGTCGGCTGACGACATCGCCCGGCTGCGCGCCAAGGGAGTGGCGGCTTGAAAGCCCTGCGCCGCCGATTCCTCTGGGCCCTCGCCGTCGCAGCCGCCGGGCTGGCCGGCTGCCGCATCGCCCCGCGGACACCGGCCTCGTCAACCGCAGCGGACGACGCCTACCCGCTCATCGTCTTCGTCCACGGCAACGGCGACCATGCCGGCGTGTGGACCACCACGATGTGGCGTTTCGAAAGCCAGGGCTGGCCCCGCCACAAGCTGCATGCGGTGGACCTGCCCTACCCGGTTTCCCGCGACGAAGACACACGCCCGCAGCCCGGCCGCAGCTCCGCCGGCGAGCAGATGAAGTTCCTCGCCGACGAGGTCGACAAGCTGCTCAAGGCCACTGGCAGCGAACGGGTCGTGCTGGTCGCGCACTCTCGCGGCGGCTTTGCTGTGCGCCACTACATCGCCCACGGCGGCGGCGCCGCGCGCGTGTCGCATGCGGTGCTCTGCGGCACACCGAACCACGGCGTATGGGCCGATCCACGCAACCGGCCGAACAACGAATTCAACGGCGCGGGGCCATTCCTCGCCGAGTTGAATGCACCCCAGGGATCGGCCGGCCAGGAGGTCACGCCCGGGGTGAAATGGCTCACCATCCGCTCCGACCGCCAAGACAAGTACGCGCAGCCCGACGGCGAATGGATCGGCACCAAGGGGCGGCCCACCCACGTGGGCTTCGACGGGCCGGCGCTGCAAGGCGCGCAGAACGTGGCGATCCCCGGTGCCGACCATCGCGAAACGGCCTTCGGGCCGCAAGCCTTCGCCACGATGTGGCGCTTTCTCGTGGGGCGCGATCCGGCCGGCACGGGCATTGCCCGTGAGGCGCGCATCACGCTCGACGGCAAGGTGTCTGGCGTGGGTGTGGGCAACGACCCCGGCAAGGGCCGCGAGCCCACGAACCTGCCGCTGCCCGGCGCCCGTGTGGAGGTGTACGCGACCGACCCGTCCACCGGCGAACGCATCGGGCAGGCCGCGCACCTGAAGATCGTGGGCACTGATGGCCGCTGGGGCCCGTTCGATGCCCGGGCCGGCATGCCCTATGAGTTCGTCATCACGGCCCCGGGCTATGCCGTGACGCACATCTATCGTTCGCCCTTCCCGCGTTCTTCGTCGGTGGTGCAACTGCGTGCCGAACCACTGGCCGAGGCCGACCGCGATGCGCGCTCGGTGGTCACGCTCATCCGGCCGCGCGGCTATTTCGGCATCCCGCGCGACGACATCACCCTCGACGGCCACAGCCCACCCGGCGGCATCCCGCCCGGCGTGCCGGCCGTGGCGACCGCCAAACTCAAGCTTCTCGACGCGCCGGGCCGCGCCATCGTCAGCGAGTTCAACGGCGAGCGGATCGTGGGCCGCGCGTGGCCCGTGGCGGAAAACCGCCTGGTCTTCCTCGAACTTCACCATTGACCGACACGATGCGACTCGCACAGATGCTCTTCACCCAAGGCTTCGGCACCCGACGCGAATGCGAGGGGCTGGTGGCCGCGGGTTACGTCACCCTGGATGGCGGGGTGGTGGACGATCCCTTCATCGATGTACCCACAGAGGGCCTCGTGTTCGGCGTGCGCGGCGAAACCTGGTCCTATCAGGCCCGCGCACTGCTGGTCATGAACAAGCCGGCGAGCTACGAATGCTCGCAAAAGCCCCGCCATCACCCCAGCGTCTACAGCCTGTTGCCCGCACAACTGCGCCGACGCGACGTGCAGGCCGTGGGCCGGCTCGACGAGGACACCACCGGCCTCCTGCTCTTCACCGACGACGGCACGCTGATCCACCGCTGGACCTCGCCCAAGCGCCACCTGCCGAAGGTTTACGAAGTGGGCTGCAAGCACCCGGTGGGCGAGGAGATCGTGCAACGCCTCCTGGCCGGCGTGACGCTGGCCGACGAACCACGACACCCCGTGCGCGCCGCCGCGGCAAGGCTCACCGGCCCGCGTGCAGATGGCCTGCATGGGCTGGAACTCACGCTCACCGAGGGCCGCTATCACCAGGTCAAGCGCATGCTTGCCGCCGCGGGCAACCGCGTGGAATCGCTGCACCGCCGCAGCTTCGGCGCCCTCGAACTGCCGGGCGACCTGGCCCCCGGACAGTGGCGCTGGCTGCCCGGGCCCGAGGCGGTGGCACCGCCATAATCGCCGCCATGCAGGTCTTTCGCGGCTTCCACCACCCCGGCATCGCCGCGGCCTGCGCCCTCACGATCGGCAATTTCGACGGCGTGCATCGCGGCCACCAGGCCATGCTGGCGCTGCTGCACAACGAGGCCGCGCACCGCGGCCTGCCCTCGTGCGTCTTGACCTTCGAGCCGCATCCGCGCGACCACTTCGCGCGGCTGGCCGGCCGGCCCGAGCTAGCGCCGGCACGCGTGGCGCCGCTGCGCGACAAGCTCTCCGAACTGCAACGCTGCGGCGTGGACCAGGTGGTGGTCCTGCGCTTCGACCAGCGCTTCGCCTCGCAGTGGCCGCAGGCTTTCATCGACGATGTGCTGGTGCGGGGGCTGGGGGCGCGCTACGTGCTGGTCGGTGACGACTTCCGCTTCGGCGCGAAACGCGCCGGCGACTACGCCATGCTCGATGCCGCCGGCCAGCAACAGGGCTTCGACGTGGCGCGCATGATGAGCTACGAGGTGCACGGCGTGCGCGTGTCGAGCTCCGCGGTGCGCCAGGCCCTGGCCACCGGCGACATGGCCACGGCGGCCACCCTGCTGGGGCGGCCCTACAGCGTCAGCGGTCACGTGGTGCACGGCCGCAAGCTGGGCCGCGAGCTGGGGTTTCCCACGCTCAACCTGCGCTTTCCGCACCCCAAGCCGGCCGCCATGGGCATCTACGTGGTGCGCGTCATCGGCCTCGTGCCCGCGCCGCTGAAGGGCGTGGCCAGCCTGGGTGTGCGCCCCACCGTGGAAGACGCCGGGCGCGTGCTGCTGGAGGTGCATTGCCTCGACTGGCCCGCGCCGCTGGGGCCGGACTCGGGCTACGGCGCGTGTGTGCGTGTGGAGCTCATGCACAAGTTGCACGATGAGCGCCGCTATGAGTCCCTGCAAGCGCTGCGCGACGGCATCGCGCGCGACGAGACTGATGCGCGCGAGTGGTTCGCAAGCCACAGCGTGCCTCCGGGGTCACCGGCGTAGCCTCCGGCGGCCCCTCACTTTGTCCGTCTCCCAGAAGAGAGGGACCCATACCCAGTGGCCAAGTTGTGCCGGTTCATGCTGAAGCGCAGTGAGCTTTTTTGCCACCGCGCCAGGCCCCTCGCCCAACTCAACTCCTCCAACACCCCCCGCTAGAATCGCCCCCATGTCCCCGCGTCCCTCGCGTTCGCCTTCTCCTCGCTGGCACACCGCCACACGCCGACAGACCACGCGCGACCGAATTTGACGCGCCAGCAGGGCGGCACAGCCAACCGCCCCCACCGCCCCGCCCACCGCGGGGCTTGTCGTTTTCGCCCGGGACACATGCCCGCAGCCGCCGCGGCCAAATGACAGATTCGACGAGAAGAGAATGTCCTCCACCGACTCCCCCGCCTCCTCCAGCACCACCGACTACCGGGCCACGCTGAACCTGCCCGACACCGCCTTTCCCATGCGCGGCGACCTGCCCAGGCGCGAGCCGGGCTGGGTGAAGCAATGGGAGGAGCAGGGCATCTACAAGAAGCTGCGCGACGCCCGCCACGGCGCGCCGCGCTTCGTGCTGCACGATGGCCCGCCCTATGCCAACGGCCAGCTTCACATGGGCCACGCGGTCAACAAGATCCTGAAGGACATGATCGTCAAGGCGCGCCAGCTCAAGGGCATGGATGCGCTGTACGTGCCCGGCTGGGACTGCCATGGCCTGCCGATCGAGAACCAGATCGAGAAGACCTACGGCCGCGGCCTGCCGCGCGACGAGGTACAGGCGAAAAGCCGCGCCTACGCCACCGAGCAGATCGCGCAACAGATGGCCGACTTCAAGCGCCTGGGCGTGCTGGGCGACTGGAACCATCCCTACCGCACCATGGACTTCGGCAACGAGGCCGGTGAAATCCGCGCGTTGAAACGCGTGATGGAGCGCGGCTTCGTCTACCGCGGCCTCAAGCCCGTGTACTGGTGCTTCGACTGCGGCTCGTCGCTGGCCGAGTTCGAGATCGAATACGCCGACAAGACCTCGCCCACGGTGGATGTGGCTTTCCTCTGCGCCGAGCCCGACAAGCTGGCCGCCGCCTTCCATCTGCCCAAGCTGGAGAAAGATGCCTTCGCCGTCATCTGGACCACCACTCCCTGGACGCTGCCGGCCAACCAGGCACTCAACCTCAACCCGGCCATCGTGTATGCGCTGGTCGACACCGAGCGTGGCCTGCTGGTCCTGGCCGAACTGCTGGTCGAGAAGTGCCTCGCACGCTATGGCCTGCAAGGCAGGGTGATCGCCACCACGCACGGCGGCCACCTCGACATGATCCATTTCCACCACCCACTGGCCGCGGTGGACAAGGGCTACGACCGGCTGAGCCCGGTGTACCTCGCCGACTACGCCACAGCGGAAGACGGCACCGGCATCGTGCACTCGTCGCCGGCCTACGGGGTGGACGACTTCAACTCATGCCTGCACCACGGCATGGTGCACGACCAGATCCTGAACCCGGTCCAAAGCCACGGCACCTACGACCCCGCGCTGCCGCTCTTCGGCGGGCAGAACATCTGGAAGGCCAACGCCCAGATCATCGAAGCGCTGCGCAACGCCGGCCGCCTGCTCGCCACCGACAAGCTGCTCCACAGCTACCCGCACTGCTGGCGCCACAAGACGCCGGTGATCTACCGCGCCGCCGCGCAATGGTTCGTGCGCATGGACGAAGGCGAGGGCGTGTTCACCGTCGACAAGGCGCCGAAGTCCTTGCGCCAGACGGCGCTGGAAGCCATCGACGCCACCAGCTTTTACCCCGAGAACGGCCGCGCGCGGCTGCGCGACATGATCGCCAACCGGCCCGACTGGTGCATCAGCCGCCAGCGCAGTTGGGGCGTGCCGCTGCCCTTGTTCCTGCACAACGACACCAGCGAGCTGCATCCGCGCACGCTGGAGTTTCTGGACCGCGCCGCCGCCCTGGTGGAGCAAGGCGGCATCGAAGCCTGGTCCAAGCTCGACCCGCGCAAGTGGCTGGGCAACGATGCCGAGCACTACGCGAAGAGCCACGACATCCTCGACGTGTGGTTCGACTCGGGCTCCACGTTCTCCCATGTGCTGAAGGGCTCGCACGCCGGCCAGGCCCACACGAGCGGCCCCGAGGCCGACCTTTACCTCGAAGGCCACGACCAGCACCGCGGCTGGTTCCATTCGTCGCTGCTCATCGCCTGCGCGCTGGAAGGCCGCGCGCCCTACCGCGGCCTGCTCACCCACGGCTTCACCGTGGACAGCCAGGGCCGCAAGATGAGCAAGAGCCTGAAGAACGGCATCGAGCCGCAAGAGGTGAGCAACAGGCTGGGCGCCGAGATCATCCGCCTGTGGGTGGCCGCGAGCGACTACTCCGGCGACATCGCCGGCGATGACCGCATCCTCGCGCGCGTGGTCGATGCCTACCGCCGCATCCGCAATACGCTGCGCTTCCTGCTCGCCAACACCAGCGACTTCGATCCCGCAAAGGACGCCGTGCCACTGGCCGAGCTGCTGGAGATTGATCGCTATGCGCTGGCGCGCGCAGCGCAGTTCCAGGCCGAGGTGCTCGCGCACTACGAGGTCTACGAGTTCCACCCGGTGGTGGCGAAGCTGCAGGTCTACTGCAGCGAAGACCTGGGCGCGTTCTATCTCGACGTGCTGAAGGACCGCCTCTACACCACCGCACCGAAGTCGCATGCACGCCGCTCGGCACAAACCACCCTGTGGCACCTCACGCACGCGATGCTGCGCTGGATGGCGCCCTTCCTCAGCTTCACCGCAGAAGAAGCCTGGAAGGTGTTCGCGCCGGGCGGCTCGCCCACGATCTTCACCGAGACCTACGCCGACGTATCGGGTTGGCAAGATGAGGCGCTGCTGGCCAGGTGGAGCCGCATCCGCACCATCCGGGACACGGTGAACAAGGAGATCGAAGACGTCCGCAGCCGCGGGCAGGTGGGTTCGTCCTTGCAGGCCGAGGTGATCATCCGGGTCGACGCGGCCGATCGTGCACTGCTCGAATCGCTGGGCGACGACCTGAAGTTCGTGACCATCACCTCGAAGGCCACCATCGAGCCGGCCGACGCGCTGAGCGTGGGCGCCCTGCCGTCCTCGGCCACCAAGTGCGAGCGCTGCTGGCACTGGCGCGACGACGTGGGCCACGACCCGGCGCACCCCACGATCTGCGGCCGCTGCACCAGCAACCTCTTCGGTGACGGCGAGCGCCGCACCGTGGCCTAAGCCTCCACACCCATTCATGGCAAGCAAGACTTCATCGGCCCTGGTCCCCTGGCTCGGCATCGCCTTCATCGTCATCCTGGCCGACCAGTTCACCAAGACGCTCATCCTCGGCAACTACCAGCTCGGCCACAGCCACGCGGTGACCTCGTTCTTCAACGTGGTTCGCGTGCACAACACCGGCGCCGCGTTCTCCTTTCTCGCCGGCGCGTCGGGCTGGCAGCGCTGGTTCTTCGTGGGTTTGGGCCTGGCCGCCACGGTGTTCATCGTGTGGATGCTCAGGCGCCACGGCGACCAGCGCGTGTTCAGCCTGGCACTCGCGCTCATCCTCGGCGGCGCGCTGGGCAACGTGATCGACCGCCTGCTGCACGGCTACGTGGTCGACTTCATCCAAGTCCACTGGGGCAGCCGCTGGTACTTCCCGTCGTTCAACATCGCCGACAGCGCGATCACCATCGGCGCGGGCCTGCTCATCCTGGACGAATTGCTCAGGGTGCGCCGCGCACGCTGAGCAGCCAAGGACGCTGCAGCGAGGCGGCCTAGCTCACCCAGCCCGCTGTGCCGTGGCGCTCAGCGGAATGGCGCGATGCGGATCGATGATCCGTCCTTGAAATGGCACAGGATGGCGGCGCCGTCGTATGCGACGCTGGCGAGGCACTCGCCATAGTGGGAGGCGCGCGATCCCATGCGATTCACCTGCACTTCGATGCCCGAGGCCCCGGGGCGGAACCGCATCGCGCTGTCGTCGCTGAACTGTGCCTCGACGATGTCCACCGTACCGGCGACGACCAGGGCGTTCAGCATATCGCCCTGCATTGCATCGGACGTGCTGGTGGGCGTCGTCATGGCTGGGGAGCGTGGCGGCAAAGCAGGGTCGGGATACTCGAAATGGTTGGGCACGGACAGGCAGGAATACGAGAACGACAGACTCACGTCCAGCGCGGCCACTTGATGCCACCAGCCCAGTGGCAGGAACATCGTCTCGCCCGGCTCGACCACCACTTCGAGCACCGTTGCCTCATCGAACGCGGGGAATCGGGCCGAGTCGGGCCGCTCCAGGTCGACCTCGCTGAACACGTTGCGCTCGTTGTACACGCGAGACCATTCGAGCGGGGACACGAAGCGCCAGCGCTTGCGACCGACGACCTGCGTGTGAAAGAGCATCAGTGTGTCGTGGTGCAGCGGCGTCACCGTGCCCGCGGGGCCGAACCAGAACGATGAGCGATGGGAAAGCTGCGAGCGGTCGCACAGCGGCGGCAAGCTGCCGATGTCTTCGAGAAGCGGTGCAAACTCGGACCGGCGAAGCAACTCGTTGTTGGCCGTCAGGTAGTAGTCGTTGGTGTGGCCGCTTTGCACGACCTTGTCGACGAACGCCCCAAGGTTGACGCGCCTGGTCAACTGAAGCTTGTTCTGCTCGTACTTCGTGTCGGCGTTCCGCTCGGACTGGATGTCGACGTCGAGATGGCCGAAACGCCGCTTCAAATCCTCGGGCGACCAGGTGCGCATGGCCGGCCAGTCGCACGTGTGGCCGGTGAGCACGACGGGCCGGCAGCCACGCACATAACGTGCAGCGAATTCTTCATCGGACACATCGGCGCGCTTCTCCACCGTTCGGTAATGCGGGTCGGATGCCCACAGCCGCTGCAGGTTGAGCGCCACGGACTCCAGCTTGCGGTGGCGCTGCTGGAGGCTCTGGGCGACGGCGTAGACAGGGTCATCGTCGAGCGCTGCGATGGAGCGCTCGGCATCGGTACGCGAAATCCCCGCGTCTTCCATGACCGGCAGCAGGGTGTCGACGGAGCAGCCGCGCAACCGCTGCTCAGCGACCCAGCGCTGCCATGAAGAGTCGAGCGGGCGAGCCGCTTGCGGCGCATCCCCGGGTGGTCGCGGCGCCGGCGTCAATGGGGCGGAGCGGGGTGGCGTGGCCATTGAACGAGAACGTCCTCTCGGCTCAAGTCTGAACCAAACGTCAGGCCCGCAAGCAAGCCCCCCGGCCGGCGAGTCGG
This sequence comes from uncultured Burkholderiaceae bacterium, assembly GCA_965653625.1. Taxonomy (GTDB): domain Bacteria; phylum Pseudomonadota; class Gammaproteobacteria; order Burkholderiales; family Burkholderiaceae_C; genus Albitalea. The sequence continues at coordinate 20,952 of CBFHAS010000067.1, forward strand.
GTTTGTCCGGTCTCGTGTGACGCGCGAAGACCTCGAACCCCTCCGAGTCACCGCCGTTCGGCGCGATCCCAGTGTTCGGCGATCTTGCCGTTCTCGATGCGGAACGTGTCGAACCAGGTCGTCGTGTACTTCTTCGGCGGGTCCTTCCGGTCGGCAAGCTCGCGCACGAAACTCAGGATAACGATGTCGCCCTCGGCGGTGATCGACACCAGCGGCGCGGACACGCGTGCCTCCACCGGCTTGGGTTTGCCGAACTTCGCGAAGAAGTCGATGAACCCGCCCCGCGGCGATGTTGATGTCGAACGACGCGAAGACCTGGGCGAGGGGCGGGGGCAGCCCCGATGCCACCATGCCCTGAACCAGGCCTTCGATCGGAACCGGGATCACGCGGATCGGCCGACCGATCGCGGCGCTGATCACAGCGGCCTGCTCGGTCGTCGTCGGTGCCTCGGCGCCGGGGTGAGCACACGCGGCCGGTTCATCGATCAAGGCAGCAGCACGCTCGATCCCGTGGTGCGGCGCGCTTCGAGGTCGCGATGCGCCCGCTGCACCTCGGCCAGCGGATAACGCTGCCGGATGTCGATCTTCACCTCACGGCTCTGGACGACGGCAAACAGGTCCTGCGCCATGGCCAGCGTGTTTTCGAGCCTGGCCAGGTGCGTGAAGATCGTCGGCCGCGTCACGTGCAGCGAGCCCTTGGCCGCCAGCCGGCTCAGATCCAGCGGCGGCACCGGCCCTGAGGAGCTGCCGAACAGGACCATCAGCCCCAGCGGGCGCAGGCAATCCAGTGAACCGTCGAAGGTCTGGCGGCCGATGGAGTCGTACACCACCTTCACACCGCGTCCGCCGGTGATCTCTTTCACCCGGGCGACGAAATCCTCGCGCTGGTAATCGATGACGTGCGCGGCGCCGTGCTCCAGGGGCAGCCGGCACTTCTCATCGCCGCCTGCCGTGCCGATGAGCTGCAGCCCCAGTGCACGCGCCCACTGGCAGGCGATGAGTCCCACGCCGCCCGCCGCCGCATGGAACAGCACATGGTCACCGGGCTGCAGGCCGCCTTGCGGCAACGTCTGCTTCAGCAGGTACTGCACCGTCAGTCCCTTGAGCATCATGCCGGCCGCGGTGTCGAAGGCGATGCCCTGCGGCAGCGACACGACGTTTCGCGCCGGCATCACGCGCGCCTGGCTGTAGGCGCCCGGCTGCTGGCTCGCGTAAGCCGCGCGGTCGCCCGGCTTCACGTGGGTGACGCCCTCGCCCACGGCTTCGACGATGCCGGCACCCTCCGCCCCCAGCACAAGCGGCAGCGGGTTGGGGTACTGCCCGGTACGGTGATACACGTCGAGGTAATTCAACCCGCAGGCATGGTGGCGGATGCGCAGCTCCCCCGGCCCCGGCTCACCCACCGGCACTTCTTCGAGCTTTAGCACCTCGGGCCCTCCGAACTGATGGATGAGCACGGCTTGGACAGTGGTCATGGGGCGCCTCCTGGAAAGTCCGCTATCGTGCCAGCGTTGCCCTTCAACGGTTCGCATGCGTCGCCTCACCACCGCACCCAACCTGGCCTTGGCCACCCTGTGGTCCGACATGCTTTGCCAGGGCGGCATCGACGCGAGCGTGCAGCGCGCCTATGCCAGCAGCATCGCCGGCGAGATGCCTCCGGACCAGTGCCTGCCCGAGGTATGGGTCATGGACGACGAACAGTTCGACAGTGCACAGGCATTGCTCGCCGAGCTGCGCCACGCGCCGTGGCGGCACTGGGTCTGCCCCCGCTGCCATGAGCGCATCGAGGGACCGTTCGAGCAATGCTGGCGCTGCGGCACGGACATGCCACCGCTGGCCAGCACGCGATGACGCGGCTGTCCCCGCGCATCGCCCTCCTGATGAGCCTGCCGCCGCTGCTGTGGGCCGGCAACGCGGTCGTCGGCCGGCTCGTGGTGGGCAGCGTGCCGCCGCTCACGCTGAACTTCCTGCGCTGGCTGCTCGCCATGCTGCTGCTGCTGCCACTGGGCTGGCACGCGCTGCGCGAGCCGAAGGCGATCGCGCAGCGCTGGAAGTACCTGCTCATCGTCGGCCTGCTGGGCGTGGGCACCTACAACTCGCTGCAGTACCTGGCGCTCGTGACCACCACGCCCATCAACGTGACTTTGATCGCGGCCAGCATGCCGGTGTGGATGCTGGGCGTGGGCGCCTTGTTCTACGGCGAACATCCCACGCCCCGGCAGCTGACTGGCTCCGTGCTCTCGCTGGCCGGCGTGATGCTCGTGATCGCCCGGGGCGACCTCGCAGCGCTGGCGCGCGTTCGCTTCGTGCACGGCGACGTCTACATCCTGGTTGCCGTCGTGGCCTGGGCGTTTTACAGCTGGCTGCTGGCGCGCCCGCCCGAGTCGATGCGCGCGCCGCAGCGGCCCGACTGGAACTGGGCCGGCTTCCTGCTGCTGCAAACCCTGTTCGGCCTGCTCGGCTCCGGGGTGGCCGCCGGCACGGAGACGGCATTTACAGGCGCCACCGTGCACTGGAACCCCTGGGTGGTCGCCGCGCTCGTGTACGTGGCCATCGGGCCGTCCATCATCGCCTACAAGGCCTGGGGCCTGGGTGTCACTCAGGGCGGGCCGGCGCTGGCTGCGTTCTTCAACAATCTCACGCCGGTGTTCGCCGCCGTGCTGTCGGCCGCCATCCTGGGCGAGGCGCCGCGGTGGTTCCATGCCGCGGCT
>CBFHAS010000068.1:0-23293 GCA_965653625.1 uncultured Burkholderiaceae bacterium
TGTCAAGGACGCCGTCACCGCCTGGAAGACTGGAAAGCCCGACAGCCTCCTAGGGTTGCGCTATGGTCATGGCGTGCCCCCGGCGCCCGGGCATGGACGCTGGGCGCCGCCTGCTAGCATGCCCTTCATGAGCCAACGCATCGTCATTGCCACGCGGGAAAGCCGGCTCGCGCTGTGGCAGGCCCACCATGTTCGCGACTTGCTGGTGCAGCACTTCGGCGCCACGGTCGAACTGCTCGGCATGACGACCCGGGGCGACCAGATCCTCGATCGCACCCTTGCCAAGGTGGGCGGCAAGGGGCTGTTCGTGAAGGAGCTCGAGACCGCGCTGGAGCAAGGCCACGCGCAGCTCGCGGTCCATTCGCTCAAGGATGTCCCCATGGAGCTGCCTCCCGGCTTCGATCTGGCCGCAGTCCTGGAGCGCGAGGATCCGCGCGACGCGTTCGTCTCCAACGTAGCGGCCTCGCTCGCAGAGTTGCCCCATGGCGCCAAGGTGGGCACCTCCAGCCTGCGCCGCGTGGTGCAGCTGCACGCGCGGCGGCCCGATCTGCACGTCGAGCCGCTGCGCGGTAACCTCGACACCCGCCTGCGCAAGCTCGACGAAGGCCAGTACCAGGCCATCGTGCTTGCTGCGGCCGGCCTCAAGCGGCTGGGACTCGCTTCTCGCATCCGCGCCGTGTTTGAACCCGAGCACATGCTGCCTTGCGCCGGCCAGGGCGCACTCGGACTGGAGGTGCGCGCCGAGAACCGGCAGCTGCACGACATGCTGCAGACACTCGCGCACCAGCCCACCGCGCTGGCCGTTCAGGCCGAGCGCGCGGTGTCGCGTTCACTGGGCGGAAGCTGCAGCATGCCGCTCGCGGCCTTCGCCGAATGGCAGGGCGGCAGGCTGCTGCTGCGCGCCGCGCTGGGCCACCCTGAGCGCATCGATGCGCCGCTGCTGCATGCCCAAGCCGAGGCGGGGGTGGCGAACGTCGAGCAGGCCCGAGAATTGGGCGAGCGTGCCGCAGCACGACTGCGCGAGCAGGGCGCGGCGGATTACCTCCGTCACTGAAGCTCCTCGCCTTCCGCGACGCGCGCATCACCCGCTCTGATTCATCGGATGCCGTCTTCCGAAACCACCGGCCCCGTGACCCTGCGTGTCATCGTGACACGGCCTGCTGCGCAGGCCACACCTTGGGTGCGCTCGCTCGCTGCGCGTGGCATCAACGCGTTCGCGCTGCCTCTCATCGACATCGCGCCGCCGTCCGACACGGCGGCAGTACACGCCGCCTGGCACACGCTGGCGCAAAGGCGGCTCGTCGTGTTCGTGAGCCCCAACGCGGCACAGTCATTCTTCGACTTTCGCCCTGATGGCATGGCGTGGCCCGCTGGCACATGGGCGGGCTCGGTGGGACCTGGCACCTCGCAGGCGTTGCGGCGCCTGGGTGTGCCTGCCTCCTCGGTGCGCGAACCCGCGGCCGATGCGTCCCAGTTCGACTCCGAGGCCCTGTGGCAGCGCCTCCGGCAAGAGACATGGCAGCGAGCCTCAGTCCTCATCGTGCGGGGCGACGGCGGCCGGGAATGGCTGGCCGACACCATGCACTCGCACGGTGCCGAAGTGAGCTTCGTGTCGGCGTATCGCCGCAGTGCGCCGAGCCTGTCGGGCGAGCGGCGGCGCCAACTAGACGAAACCTTGGCACGGCCGCAAGAACACCTGTGGTTCTTCAGCAGTTCCGAGGCGATCGACCACCTGCTGCGAGCCTGTCCCGCAGTGCGCTGGGACACCGCGAAGGCACTGGCCACTCACCCGCGCATCGCCAGCCGCGCCCGCGAGGGCGGTTTCGGCGTCGTGCACGAGACGCGGCCCACCCTGGACGCCGTAGTGGCCTGCATACAATCTCTTGCATCGTGAGCGAACCTCCCATCGAAGCCATTCCCGCCAGCCCCGCGGCGTCTGACCAGCGTAACGACCCGCTGCTGAAGCGCGTCATGCGAAACCCGACGCGGGTGTGGTGGGCAGCTGCCGCCATGCTGCTGCTGCTTGCCGTCATGTCGTTCCTGATGGCGTGGTCGGCGCAGCGGCGCGTGGGCACGCTGCAAAGGGAGCTCGTCAAGCGCCAGCAGGAAAGCCAGGAGCAAGCGGTCGAGGCCCGCACGCTGGCGCGTCAGGCGGTGGAGGGCGCGCGCGAAACGGCTGCCAAGGTGGCTGCTGTCGAGGCACGCGTGGGCGACGCCTGGGTGCAGCGCGGCCAGCTCGAATACCTGATCGATTCCCTCTCCCGCTCGCGCGACGAAAACCTCGTGGCCGACATCGACGCGGCACTGCGCGTGGCAATGCAGCAGGCCGCCATCACTGGCACGCCCGACCCGCTGGTGGCAGCGCTCCGCCAGGCTGACGATCGGGTGGCGCGCCACAATGCATCGCGTCTCGAAGGCGTTCGCCGTGCGATTGCCCGCGACCTCGACCGCGTAAAGGCGGTGGGCGTGGCCGATGTGCCGTCGCTCAGCCTCAAACTGGACGAGGCGGTGCGGCTCGTCGATGAACTCCCGCTGGTGTCTTCGCTAGAGTTGCGGCGCCAGGCGCCGGCGGCCCGGACCACATCTGCCCCGGGTGGCGTGCAGGCTGTTTCGCAATCCGCGGCAGCCGGCCGGCTTCAGGATTGGCAACGGCTGTGGGCTGGGGCAGGCGACCGCGTGTGGTCCGAAGTGAAGTCACTGGTGCGCGTGAGCCGTATTGAGCATCCCGAGGCCATGCTGGTTGCGCCCGACCAGGCATTCTTTCTGCGCGAGAACCTCAAGCTGCGGCTGCTGAATGCACGACTGGCATTGCTCAGCCGCCAATACGAAACCGCGAAGGCCGACCTGCAGACCGCGCTCTCCACGCTTGAACGCTACTTCGATCGCTCGTCGCGCCGCTACGCCCTGGCCACCGAGTTGGTGAAGCAGGTCAGCACGCAGGCGCGCCATGTGGGGCTGCCGCGACCGGACGACACGCTGGCCGCGCTGGCGGTCGCGTCAGCCGGTCGCTGAGGCCGCTTCCCGCATGCGCACGATCATCTGGTTCCTCCTGCTGTTCGCCGTGGCCGTGGTGGCCGCCACCACGTTCGGTGCCAATGACGGCATCGTCAGCATCTACTGGGGTGACTGGCGGCTCGACACCTCGCTCAACCTGTTCCTCATCACACTGACGCTCGCCTGCGTAGCGTTGCTGTCGGTGTTCCAGGCGCTTAACTCGCTTGTCGGGCTGCCGCGGCGCGCCCACGAGTGGCGCGTGGCTCGGCGCGATCGCACTGCGCAAGCCGCGCTGCGCGACGCGCTGGCACAGTACTTCGGCGGCCGCTACAGCCGCGCGCAAAGTGCCGCGCAGCGCGCGCTCGCCATCCAGGGCGACACGCCCGATTTGGCTCAGGACAACGAGTTCACCGTACTCGGCCACTTGTTGGCCGCGGGCAGTGCACACCGGCTGCAAGACCGTGCCCGGCGCGACGAGTCGCTGCGGCGCGCCCTTGAGCTGGCACGCACCAGTTTCGCGGCCCGCCCAGCCGAGGAGGGCGCACGCCTGCTGGCCGCGGAATGGGCCCTTGATGACCGCGATGCAGCGCGTGCGCTCGAACTGCTGGCGGAGTTGCCGCCTGGTGTGGCGCGCCGCACGCATGCGCTTCGCCTGAAGCTGCAAGCCACGCGGCTGGGCCGGCAGCCGCTGGAGGCGCTGAAGACGGCGCGGCTGCTTGCCAAGCACCAGGCGTTCTCGAAGGTGGCCGCGCAGGGTCTCCTGCGTTCGCTGGCGGCAGAGACCATGGCCACCGCACGCGACGCCGACCAACTGCGCCGCGTGTGGCTGCAATTCGACAACGCGGACCGTCGCGATCCGTGCGTCGCTGCCGACGCAGCACAGCGCGCGTCTGAGCTTGGCGCCCCAGAAGATGCACGCACCTTGCTACGCCCGTTCTGGGAACGTATCGGCGAACTGGGCCTCGATGAACGCGCCGCAATTGCCAAGGGCTTGATCGCCTCCGTAAAGGGCATCGGCCCCGACTGGATCCCTCGCATCGAGGCCGCCGCAAAACAGTTCCCGCGCGAAGGAGCTGTCGCCCACGCTGTGGGCACCGCACTCGCCGAGTACCGGCTATGGGGCAAGGCGCGGCAGCTTCTCGAAGTGGCTATCTCCGACTCCACGCTGCCCACCGAGCAACGTCGCCACGCCCAGCTCACGCTGGCCCGCATGGCCGAGGAGGAAGGCGACGCCGACAGGGCGGCGCGAAGCTACGCAGCCGCCGCCCGTATGGATTAGCCCCCCAAAACTGTGCTACAGTGCGCGGCTTACGCGGCTGTAGCTCAGTTGGATAGAGTACTTGGCTACGAACCAAGGGGTCGTGGGTTCGAATCCTGCCAGCCGCACCATAAATAGTAGTCAGATCAACGGGTTAGCTTCACAAGGGCTAGCCCGTTTTTCTTTCCTGAAGGGACCCTGAAGGGACTCGCTCGTCGCGCGCAAGCCTCCTGCGAGCTTCTTTTGCGAGGCTTCTCAACGACCGGTTTTGGCGCCCGGTTTCATCCTTGATGAGCTCGAGAGCAGCCCGGATCTCGCGAATCTGCGCCTCCGAGTAGTGCGCCGTCATCCCGGGCCGCACGTGCCACAGGATGTCTGCCCGCGTGTCCTCTTTGACGCCGGCTTCGCGCAATCGCATGCCGACCGTGTGTCGCAGGTCGTGGACGTGCAGATCACCGAGGCCAGCCTTGCGGCGGGCCGTCTGCCACGCGGTGTTGTTCATCGACTCGATCGGCTGGTGCTGCATCGCCGGTTCCTTGTCGAAGTTCTTCACCCGCTCGCGCCGCCAGACGAACACGAACTCGGCGTGCTGCCCGCGGACCTGCTCGACGATGGTCTGCGCCACCGAGTTGCAGACCACATAGCCCTCCGACTTGCGGCCCTTGACGTACTGCTTGGGCACCTCGAACACGGAGCACCGGATGTCACCCAGCTCGACCGGGATTTCCCAGGCCCAGCGAAGATTGACGACCACGTTGTCCCGTGCGCCCGTGTTCAGGGTGAACAGCGACATGCGGGCCAAGTGTGCCGGCAGCAGCGGAAGCAACCTGTGCTGCTCGTCCCACGAGATCGGCTGCGGGTCTCGCTGGTGACCGTTGAGGGGCAGCATTGTCAGCAGGGGAACCTGCAGCAATACCGGCACCGTCCGGCCGCCTCCGACATCCACTCTCCACTTCCGACAGGCGCGGTTGAGCATGTGCCTGACCACTCCGAGGCTCAGGTTGACGGTCTTGTGCGACCTGCCTTCCGTCAGCCGCTTGTCCACGAAAGGTCTCAGCGTCCCGTCGTGGATCTGGTCGAGCTGCAGATGGCCGACGCACTCGATCACCGGTTCCAGCAGGTAGCTCTCTGTCGAGAGCGAGGGCTTGCCGGCACGTTCCTCCTCCAGGAGGTATCGGGTGGCGGCCTCGGCCAAAGTCATCGACCTGGCGCTGACCGGTCCGTAGGCATCGATCTCGGCACACTTGGCAATCAGCCAAGCTTCGGCTTCCTGATGCGATCCGAAACGGCCTTGAAGGCGTTCACCGCGGTGGAGCTTGTCGACCCGCCACCTGCCCTTTGCGTCTTGGTAGACGCCGTTTTGACGACCCATTTTTCAACTCCTTTCTCCGACGTGGGCCGCCTGTCCGCCAGGGAGGATACCGCCGCGGGAGAACGCGGTTCCGTGAGCATTGAGGCGGGAGCATCTTGCGCGGACGTTTGCTGTCCGCCGGCAGGCGATGCGGCAACGGATCGACCGGCGATCTGCTTGAACTCGTCGAAAAGCTTGTCGAGATCCTCGCGGTCGAAGATGAGGCTGGTGCCTTGTGCGATCGCAACGAGATGGGGTCGCCATTGCATATCGAAAGTTCGCCGCTTGACGCCGACGTAGACGATGGCTTCCAGGTAGGTCAGGCCGCGCTTCATGGCCTTGCCTTTCGATGCAAGGGCAGCGCGAGACATACGGGTGAGGTCATTCCACTCGATCCTCGAGTCGATCACGCGCATCGCGGCTGGCTCGGGTGTGAACCGGTGCACGGGTGTTGAGGAGACTCGGCACAGTCGCTGCGCGGCAGCGTGCTCAAGGCGGAGGCCGCAATGCATCGCCGGCGGCGTTTGCCATGCGTGGGCGTCGTTTCGTCAGTGCTCCGACTCGTCGAAGACGAGCGCATCAACTCATACCGCGGTTACCGGCCGCGTCCGGCTCCAGACTGCGAGGTGCCGGGGCTGATGTCAATCGCGGTTCCGCACCGATTCTTGGGGCGGTTCCGTAGGGGTGCTCCCTGACGGCTGCCGGTGGGCGGCACAGGCGTGTAGAGCTGACAATTGCATAAGTCGCCCTCAGCGCCGGGGGTCGGCTTGAGCAGACGCTGACGCCGCCTCCGGAGGCGGCACCTGAGGCATGACGCCCCGTGGTTCCTACCGAAGGGCAAGTGCCCGACGCACACAGGCCTTGCACGAAGGTCGATGGCCGCCGACACTGCCCAGCTCGATCACGAGCTCACGCAATCCGCAAGGGAGCGACGATGCCTGGTGATGCACCGTTTGTTCGACAGGCGGGTGAAGGGCCCGGTGTTGTGTGTATTCACGCCAACGCAAGCAGTTCGTCGCAATGGCGCAGCCTGATGGACGTACTGGCGACGAACCACAAGGTTCTTGCACCTGACTGCTACGGTTGCGGCAAGAGCCCGGACTGGTCTTCCGATCGCGAGATTCGACTGAGCGACGAGGTTCGGTTCCTCGAGCCCGTCTTGGAGCTGGCTGGCGCGCCTTGTGCGATCGTCGGCCATTCCTACGGGGCCGCCGTTGCGCTGGTCGCTGCCGTGCTGCATCCGAATCACGTCCGCGCGCTGGCGCTGTACGAGCCGACGCTGTTCGCGCTCGTCGATGCTCAGCAGCCGCCTCCAAATGGCGCCGACGGCATCCGGAACACAGCAGCGGCGTCGGCCGCCGCACTGGACAGCGGCGACAGGGAAGGTGCGGCCCAGCACTTCATCGATTTCTGGATGGGCGCTGGCAGTTGGAGTGCAATGCCTTCACAACGGCGACCTGCCATCGTTGATTCGATCGTCAACGTGCGCAGGTGGGCGTATGCGCTGCTGAATGAATCGACCCCCGCGCACACGTTTGCCACGTTGGACATCCCGGTCCTGTACATGCTTGGCGCGGAGTCGCCGGAATCGGCGCACGCCGTGGCGCGCGTACTGCTGCCCATCCTGCCGCGTGTGCGGGTGGTCGAGTTCGCGGGCCTTGGGCATATGGCACCAGTCACGCACCCGGAGCCAGTCAACGCCGAAATCGAAGCCTTTCTGCGTGAGGTCGGACTTCCCGCCTGAGCGGCTGCGCGCCGCGTCGGGGTGGAGGGCAGGCATGGGCCACGAATCGCGATGCACGACCGGGAGCAAGCAAGAACTCGCCATGAGTCAGCGATCTCCTGCTTGCGACCGGGAGCACTCTGACCGAAATCGCCGGGCGAACGAGATGCTGTTGCCCACGTCAGGAGATCACAGCCATGCCCACACCTTTTGCAGCCAGTGAGGAAGAGCACGACGCGGCGGACGGTACGTCTGGCGCAGCAGTTGAGTCATGGCGTTCCTTGTTGTGAGTTGACCGGCCCCTCATCAGGCGGTGTCGTCGGCTCGATTGGTTTGACCTTGGCGCCGTTGACATAAGCAACGCCGCCGACCACCTCGATCAGCATCGAGCCGAAGCGGCTTTCCCAGACGTAGCGAAACACACCCTCGCTGGCCAGCGGGAGTGCGGCCTGTGGCGAGTGTTCCCGCGGCTGAAGGACTTCAGGAAGGAGCGGCGCGTTCATTGCTATGCACTGGATGTTTGTACAGTATATGCAGACGCGACGAAAGATCCAGCCCGACGGCCTTCATGGGGCATGGGCAATCACTCCATCGCAGAGGGACCAACGTCGTCTCGTTTGTCGGGGTGCTCAAGGTGCCCCCGCGCGTGGCCGGTGCTGTGGGAAGGCAGCAGATTGCCCGGAACCGCGGCCCGGGGAAGGCTCGCTCCGGATGGATCGCACCGACGCCGGCTTGAACAATCGGCCTTCGACCCAGGCACCCAGCTCCAGGAGAGGCGATGGAGGATCAAGGCCCCCGATTCCTCGTCGATGGTGTGCCGCTGCGACCCGACGACGCCGCATGGCAGCAGGCTCTCGAGCGCGCCTACGCGAAGGACACCAAGCCACTGTGCCTTTGCCGTCCTGACGGGGTTCCGATGTACATCGCGCGCTACCACCAGTTCCTGGTCAAGCGCCTGCCGGACACGGGACACAAGCACCACCCGACATGCTTCTCGTACGAACCGTCGCCGAACCAGTCGGGCCTCGGAGAGGTACTTGGCGACGCCGTCATTGAGCGCTCCCCCGAGCGGGTGGAGGTACGGCTCGAGTTTCCGCTGACACGCCGGATCGGGCGCCCGGTGACACCCGGCGAAGCGGGCGGCGCCGGCACCGAGGTGACAGCGCACCGTCGCCGCCTCGGTCTGCGCGGACTGGCCCACCTGCTGCTGCAACGCGCCGGCTTCAATCGCTGGTCCCCACGCATGCAGGGCAAGCGCACTTGGTACGTCGTGCGCAAGCATCTGCTCGCCGCCGCCCATGAGATCGAGACCAAGGGCGTGCGCCTGACCGACATCCTGCTGATCCCGGAGCCGTTCTCGATCGAGGATGCGGCTGGCATTGCAAACCGGCGCGCGCGGACGCTGGCGGTCCTGCTCTCGCCCGGTGAGGACATGCAGTTCAAGCTGATGCTGGTGATGGCCGAGCTCAAGGAGTTCTCGGCGACCGACATCGACTACCGCATCGTGCTGCGCCACATGCCCGACTGCCCGCTGTACATGGAGCGCAAGGCCGGCGAGCGCTTCAAGAAGGTCTTCGAGCAAGAGTACGAGGCATGGGTGCACCAGCGTTCGGCCGAACAGGCGGGGCAGGCGGATCCGTGGCGGCTGCGGTTCCTCTTCTGCGGTCTGGTCTACGCCAAGCGTGAGGGCGTGTACTTCATCGACACCGCGACGCTCGTGCTGCTGTCTTCGACCTGGATCCCGCTCGACCAGCCCTACGAGCACCTATTGGTCGACGCACTGGTGCGCCAGGAACGGCGCTTTCTCAAACCGCTGCGCTTCGAATCGAGGCAGGGCGCGGCGTTTCCGAACGCCGTGCTGCTCGACACCGGTGATGCCGAAACGCCGCTGGACATCGTCACGCCGTTCATGCCCGACCGGGACCGCGCGCTGAAGCAGCGCGCCATCGCCAAGCGGGCCGCCACGGGATGGACCTGGGACATGCAGACCCAACAGGCACTGCCGCCGCTGCCTCGCGTTGCTTCCACCCCGCCCACCGGCCGCTGACGGGACGGGGCTTGATTGCGCGGCGGCGACATCTACCGTCGCCGCATGCTCACACACCACGAGACTGCCGATCTGCAGCGCTTCGTCGAAGCCGTGCGTACAGCGTTGCCCGGCTACCGCGAGTCCGAGCAGCAGCGGCAGATGATCGAGGCGGTTGCCGACACGTTTGATCGATGCTTGCATGGCAGTGCGACCGCTGAGACGGACGGCGGCAACGTGCTCGTGTGCGAGTCCGGCACAGGCACCGGCAAGACCTTCGCCTACGCGATTCCCGGCCTGGTGCTGGCCCGATCCGTCGGCAAGAAGCTCGTGATCTCCAGTTCAACGATCGCGCTGCAGGAGCAGCTCGCGGCCAAGGATCTGCCGTTCCTGCAATCCTGCGCGCCATGGCGGTTTCGATTCGCACTGGCCAAGGGGCGGGGGCGCTACGCCTGCAAGATGCGGCTTGCTTTGGCGCTGGAGGCCGCCGGGCAGGTGCGGATCGACGACGAGGGCGATTCGTGTGCCGGCGAGGCCGAGCTGCTCCACCACCTCGCCGAAGCGCTCGATGCCGGCCGCTGGGACGGCGACCGCGACCAGCTCGACGATGCCGTGCCTGGCGCGGTGTGGGACCGGGTGACGACCGATCGCAATGGCTGCGCCGGCGATCGCTGCCCGAGCTTCCACGAGTGCGCCTTCTATCGGGCGCGACAACGTGTCCGCGAAGCGGATGTCGTCGTGGCCAACCACGACCTGGTGCTGTCAGCCTTGGAGATGAACCCGGGCAGCGTGCTGCCCGACCCGTCGGAGTGCTTCTTCGTGTTCGACGAGGCGCACGCGCTGCCGCACAAGATCGTTCAGCACTACGCCGAGCGCCATCCCGTGCGGGCCACCTATGGCTGGGCCGGCGAGGTGCCCGATGTGATGCAGACGGTCGTCCACGCGCTGCGGCTGGACGCGGCGATGCATCCGCGCGTCCAGGTGGCGTGCGCGGACGTGATGCGCGCGCTGGGGCGGGTGTGGCAGTGGATCGCACAAGCCGAGGGATGGTCCGACGACGTGCTGCGCTTGGCGCACGGGGTCGTGCCGGACGACCTCATCGAGGCCGGCGATGCTTTGCTGGCCGGCGTGGAGGCCGTGCTCGACCTGCTCGGCGAGGCCCGGGTCGAGGCGCTGAAGTGCGCAGGGGAGTCGCCGGAGTTGGTGCAGCAACTGCTGGCCCAACTCGGCGCCCAGATGGTGCGCGGCGCGCGCGTCGCCGACACATGGACGCTCATGCTGCGCCACGACCGGCCCGGCGCAGCGCCGACGGCGCGCTGGATTGAACACGTCGGCGACGATGCCGTGATCGCTGCCGCGCCGATCGACGCTGGCGACCGCTTGGAGCGTGCGCTGTGGCGGCGCGTCAGCGCGGCCATCGTCACGTCGGCCACGCTGACCGTGGGCGGCTCGTTCCGGCTGTTCCTGCGCCAGACGGGGCTGGACCGCCTGCCGGCCGTGCGGACGCAGCGCCTTGCCTCGCCGTTCGACTACCGCGAGCAGGCCCGGCTCGTCGTACCGCGCATGCGCTCGAGCCCGAGCGATGCCGCAGCCCACACCGCTGAAGTCGCAGCAATGTTGCCGGCGCTCGTAGCCGACGGCGCATCGCTTGTGCTCTTCGCCTCGGCGCAGCAGATGCACGAGGTCTACGACGGCATGCCCGCACCGATCAAGGCGCAGGCGCTGGTGCAGGGCCAGCTCTCGAAGGGCTCGATCCTGCAGCGCCATCGCCAGCGTGTCGACGAGGGGCGCGCCTCAACCATCTTCGGCTTGGCTGCCTTCCAGGAGGGCGTGGACCTGCCGGGTGCCTATTGCACGCATGTCGTGATTGCGAAGCTGCCGTTCGCCGTGCCGGCGCATCCATGGGAACAGGCGCGCGCCGAGTGGCTGCAGCGCTGCGGCCGCAGCTCGTTCCGGGAACTCGTGGTGCCGGAGGCCTGCGTCCGACTGGCGCAGGCGGTGGGCCGCCTGATCCGTTCACACACGGATCGCGGGACGGTGACCATCCTCGACCGCCGCCTCGTGACGCATGGCTACGGGCGCGAGTTGCTGCGATCGCTGCCGCCGATGCGGCAGGACCTGTTCGGGCGCGCACGGGGCACGGGCGGCGAGGGCCTTGATTGCGAGGGCAGCCCCCGTACCGTGGGGGCTCATCGCCCACGCGGCACCGTCGCGCAGACGATCCGAACGAAGGGAAGCCCATGAACCAGCTTGCAGCACCGTTGCCGGCCGCGGCCGGCGTTCCGACCACCATCCTCGGCCAGCGTCCGACCATGCAGGTGCCCATCGGCGGCGTGATCCGTCCGGGCATCAAGATCCTCACGCAGGCCGCGCAGCAGAACGATGCAGCGCGCGCGATCTACGAGCGCGGCTGTGCCGAAGGCAAGGACTTCGACACCATCGAGCATGAGATCAGGCAGGCCGTGCCGAGCCTAAAGAGCCCGCTGCGCCCGGCCAACGTGCCGTACTTCGTCGCCCGGCGTGGGGACTTCCCGATGCCAGAGCTGGCGGACCTGCTGCTCGACAAGTACGGCGAGACGCGCGAGGACGGCGTGCGCCGCCTGTACCGATTCCCGGTGATCTTCGCGGCCGATGCGTGGGAGCTGCTGATGCCGCACACGCTCCAGGTGTGGGCCGCCGGCAAGCGCAAGTACTGGGCCGAGTACGACGACGCTGGTGTGCGCCGCTGCAAGACCTACGCCGCCGTGCCCAAGGACGCCGCCGGCCGCGTGATCCGCCTGTTCGGCGGGCGCAAGGTGGTGGACCGGCCCGAGTTCGGCGGCCTGTGCGATCCGGAGCGCTGCCCTCAGTACCAGGAGCGCCAGTGCAACCTCGATGCGAGGCTGCTGTTCATCGTGCCCGGCCTGCCGACGGTGAATCTGATCGCGCTGCCCACGCGCAGCTTCTACAGCATGGATGGCATCCGCCAGCAGCTGCTGCACGTGGCCAGCATGCGGGGCGGCCGGCTGTCGGGCTACCTGCTTGGGCAGCAGACGTTCTGGGTGACCAAGGTCTACAAGGATGTGACGCGCATCGACGACAACGGCGATGCGGTCAAGGGCGGCGCATGGCTGATCGAGCTGCAGGCGCATATCGACGTCAGCAGCCTGTTGTTGGCGCATGAGCCGACGCGGGTCGATGCCGCCGCGCAGACGGCGGCGGCCGTGCTCGAAGGCGGGATCGTGGAAGCCGAACCGCCAACGCCTGCGCCACCCGCACCCGACGCGCAGCCGCGCCCGGCCTGCGCTGCGGCGTCGGATGTGCGCGCAAGCGTCAAGCAGCTGCGCGGGGAAGTGGCGGCCGCGCTGGAGCAGTACGGCATCGAGGTTGAAGCGTTCAAGCCGTTTGCGCTCGAGACCTGGCGCACCGAGGAGTGGGGACGCTCGCCCGAGATGCTGGGCAAAGCGGTCGCGCT
Source organism: uncultured Burkholderiaceae bacterium (assembly GCA_965653625.1). Lineage (GTDB taxonomy): Bacteria > Pseudomonadota > Gammaproteobacteria > Burkholderiales > Burkholderiaceae_C > Albitalea. The sequence continues at coordinate 12,807 of CBFHAS010000068.1, forward strand.
GCTGAAGGAAGTCGGGCCGCAGCTGGTGCACCTGCGCATGCTGCTGCACGGCATGAACGTGCCGATCGATCGCCACGCCGCATACGCCGCCCGGCGCTTCCGGCGTGAGCACTGGCAGCTGCAGCCGGACACCGTCGCACGCGCGATCCGCGAGGCCGAGGAACATGCGCAGGCGCCCGACGCGCTGGCCGCACTGATCGAGACCGAGCTGGACGGGTGAACAGGGAGCCCACGATGCGCATTGCCCATCTGTCCGACCTTCACTTCGGCGATCCGAAAACGCTTCCCGAGGTCGAGCGCTGCACCGCGTTCGCGATCGACGCCGTGGTGGACGCCGGCGCCGAGCTGGCGGTTATCAGCGGCGACTCGACGGACCACGCGATCGACGTCCACTCGCCATCGTTCGTCGCGCTCGCACGCCTCGTGCGCCGGCTCGCAGATCAATGCCCGGTGCTGATGCTGCAAGGGACGTTCTCGCACGAGCCGCCCGGCACGCTGGACGTGTTCCGGCTGCTCGGCGGGCGCTACCCAGTCCACGTGGCCGATCGAATCCATCAGGTGGCATGGTGCGGCCCGCGCGGGTGGATTGCGAGCGACGCCTGGCGGTTCGATACGCTCCCGAACGGCGCGCAGTTGCTGCTCTCGTGCGTGCCGACCGTCAACAAGGCCACGGTGGCCGCGGCGGTGGGTGCCAGTGCGGCGGCCGAGGCCGTGGGGCAGCAACTGGCCGCGTTGCTGGCCGGCTTCGGCGAGATCAACCGGCAGGCCGCGGCGGCCGGCGTGCCGACCGTCGGCGTCTCGCACGGCACGGTCAGCGGCTGCATCACCGAACACGGCGTGCCGATGGCGGGACTGGACCACGAGTTCACCACCGGCAGCCTGTTCGCCGCGCAAACATCGGCCTTCATGCTGGGCCACATCCACAAGCATCAGGCGTGGGAGCAGGGCGGGCGGCTGGTCGCCTATCCCGGCTCCATCGGCCGACTGCACTACGGCGAGGAGGATGCGAAAGGTTGCCTGCTGTGGGATGTGTCGCCGCACGGCGCGAGCTTCCGGTTCATCGGGACGCCGTCGCGCCGCATGCTGCATCTCACGTTCAGTGGTCGGCCTGACATGGAGGCCATCCGCGCCGCGGCGGCCGACGCGGCCGGTGCCTTCGTGCGCGTGCGCTGGCAGATCGCCGAGGAAGAACGCGCCTGCGTGGATCGCGACGAAATCGAGCGGCTGCTTGCTGGCGCCGCCGAGCTCAAGCTCGAAGGGCGTGTCGTACCGCTGCTGCGGGCGCGCTCGGCCGGCATCAGCGCGGTGCCGACGCTCGCCGACAAACTGCGACGCTGGGCCGAGCTTGCGGGTGTCGATGGCGAACCGTTGGCGGAGCGGTTGAGCTGGTTGCAGTCAACGCCGCCGGACGAGATCGTGCGAGGGGTCCTTGATGACCTGGCGGCGTTGGGCGGCGGCGTCACCGAGACGCGCCCCTGCGAACCGACGCCTGAGCGCGTGCCCCTGATGGTCGACCTCTTCGGCGAATAGACCTTCCGTCGAGCGCCGTGCAGGGGTTGATGTCACTTGCGTTGCGCGTACAACGACTCGGGATCGACGGACGCGACCGCTGGGTCTCGCGGTCGCTGTCCCCCAAACCGACATCTGACTTCAAGCATGAAACCACTTCGACTCACCCTCAAAGGCTTCACCGGCATCCGCGACGGGCTCGGGTGCGATGAGCTGACGGTCGGACTTCGAGTCCCTCGCCGCGGGCGCGCAACTCGTCGCGCTGGTCGGGCCGAATGGCAGCGGCAAGACCACGATCATCGACAACGCGACCCGTACCGACTGATGCCCTCGCGCGCGACAAGCGCCAGCGTCGGCGGTTTCTCGTACTACGACCATCTTTGCGCACCCGAGTGCTGCAAGGACCTGGAATGGATGTACGAGGGCCGGCGCTTCCGCTCACAGCTCGTCTTCCGGATAAACGGCGCACGCCGCACGGAGGCCTTCCTGCACGAATGGAAGGACGGCCGATGGGTGCCGATCGTGATGCCCGACGGCACGCGCTCGGACGGCAAGACCGACACCTACGACCGCTGCGTCGTAGGGCTGCTCGGCTCGCCGGAGACCTTCTTCACGTCGGCCTTCCACGCGCAGAACCGGCGCCAGCTCTCGGCGTATCGGCCCAGCGAGGTGAAGGGCCTGCTCGTCGAGCTGCTCGGGTTGGAGCAGATTCGCGCTACAGGGCAGCATGCGGCACGCGTCGCCGCGCAGCTGCAGCAGGCGCTAGAGGAACGGCGTTCGGCGGTTGCACGGCACCGGGCGATGGAACAGTCTGTGCAGCAGCTGCGCGGGATGGTCGAGGACGCGCAGGAGCGCATCCGCTCGGCGGCCGAGCGCAAGGCGGCAGTGCAGGCGGCAGTGCAGGCGAGCCTGCAGGCGGCGCAGCAGCAAGTCGCCGCGCGCGAGGCGGAGCGTGTCGCGGCCGCTGGCGTTGAGACGCTGCGGCAGTCGCTGCATGTGCAGATCGGAGAGCTGGCGCGGCGCAAGACCGCCCTGATCGGCGCTCAAGCTCGCCTTGCAAGCGACCTGAAAGCGCGTCGCGAGCGTGCAATCCATGCGCTGCGCGCCGCGGAGGAGTCGGCTGCCGCAGCCCGGGCGAGGCTGCAGCGCGACCTCGCTGCCACGCACGCGCTGCTGGCGCGGCAGGACGCGATTCGTGCCGCCGTCGAGCGGCTGCCGGTGCTGGCCGAGCAGGAACAGGCGGCGCGAGCGACCCTGCGTACCGCCGAGGAGACCGGCGAGCGCTGCGCGCGAATCCGCCAGCGGCTGCAGGTGATCGCCGCGAGCCGCCAGGGTCTGGAGCGGGAAGCCGGCGCGGCGGCGCTGCGCGCGCAGCAGTTGCGCGAGCGCTTCCAGCTCACACAGGAGGTGCCGTGCAACGGTACGGATTTGCAGGGCATCTGCAAGCTGCTCGCCGACGCGCGCGAGGCGAAGGCACTCCAGCCAAGCGCCGACCTCGAGATCGAGCAGGTGCGGCAGGCGGTGGCGCGACTCGACGCGGAGCGGGACGCGCTCGAACGCGAGCTGGCTGGCATCGGCGGCGCGGCGGCGGAGGTCGCCCAGGCGCTCGCGTCGCTCGACGCGGTGATCGAGCAGCGCCGCATTGCCAACGCGGACGCGGCACTGGCGCAGTCCGTACGCCAGGCGCAGGAGCGGCTGAACGGGATCGCGGCGGAAGCGATGGAGATCGGGCAGCGCGAGCAGGCGGCGCAGACCAGCGCCCGAGAGGAGTGCGCGCGGTGCGGTGCCGCCGAGCGCGAAGCGGGCGACCGGCATGCCGGCGAGGTGACCGAGCTTGACTCGGGGCTGGCTCGCCTGACGCAACAGCTCGCCGGCCTACTACCGCCCTTCGACGACAGCCGGCGTGCGGCGGCCGAGCTGGCTGCCTCGCTCGCCAAACAAGCCCTGGGCGACGCTGAGGCCGCGCACACGTCGGCGGTGACACGGCACGCGGAGCTGGTCGGACGGCTCCAGTCATCGGCGAGCCATTTGGCCGAGGGCCAGACGGCGGTGAGCGCGGTCGCGCACCTGGAAACGGAACTCGCGATGTGGATCGCGCTGACCAAGGCGCTCGGCAACGACGGCGTGATCGCGCTGTGCATCGACGATGCAGGGCCGACGCTCGCGAGTCTGACGAACGAGCTGCTGCTCAGGTGCTACGGGCCGCGCTTCACGGTGTCCATCACGACCCAGGTCGAGACGGCCAGGAAGGACTTGAAGGAAGGCTTCGACGTGATCGTGTTCGATGCCGAGACCGGCGCGTCGAAGAGTGTCGCGATGATGAGCGGCGGCGAGAGGTGTGGATCGACGAGGCGTTGACTCGGGCGATCGCGGTCTATCTCGCCCAGTCGGCTGGGCGGCGCTATCAGACGCTGTTCTCCGACGAGGCGGACGGGCCGCTCGACCCGGAACGCAAGCGCATGTTCGTCGCGATGAAGCGCGAGGTGTTGCGACTCGGCGGGTACGAGCAGGAGCTGTTTATTTCCCAAGCCCCCGAGCTCTGGTCTCTTGCGGACTGCGCGATTGAGATCGGGCGCCTCGGCACGCGGCAAGAAGAGCGGGCGCCGGCTTGAAGTCGCGCCGAGCGCCGCCATTAGCGAGTCTTCGATGGCGTTCCGCGGATTCGTGCTGCAACCGGACGGTCAAAGTATGGGAGCGACCCTGAGCAGCCCTTCACTCCCTCAGCGGCGCGACTCGAAAGCCGGCATCGACGTTCGAGCCGTGCCGTCGGGCGGCCCCTCATAACGAGCAACCCGCCCGAGGCATTGCGCCTGGGGCGGGCTGTGGGGCCATCCCGGCGGCGGCGTAGAAGGCGCTGAACGGGCCACTGAGGACCAAGATGGTGAGACCCTTTGGCCTTGCGTGTCGCGGATGACAGGGTCAGTGTATGCCGATGCGTCCACAGCACGGGCCACGGAGAGGCGCCGAAAGGGTCTCTCGGTTTCCCGTCGACGGATGTACTCGGCCGCGGGCACGCTCAGGGCGAGTGTGCACCGAGGAGTGTCCTCCGTGAACGAGGGAACGAAGCAAGGCCCTGAACGTGCCGCGCGGGCGAGCGATCCGCTGGACACGGTCATGCGCTACCACAATGAGACGAAGCATCACTTTTCGCGCTACGCGCGTTCGCTCGGCTACCTGGACTGGGCCAATCAACCGGACCCATTCCGACGCTACGAAGGAGCGTCGCTCTTCGCATTGCCGAGGCTGACACCCGAAGACGCACCAGTCTCGCCGTTGTATGAAGACCTGTACCGTGCCGGCGCCATCCGGAGCGCGCCGCTCAGCGTCCGCAGCCTCTCGCGCTTGTTCGAATACTCGCTGGCCATCTCCGCATGGAAGCAGGCCGGTGAAGTCCGCTGGGCGCTTCGAAGCAACCCGTCCAGCGGCAACCTGCACCCGACCGAGGCCTACCTGCTCATCAATGCCCTCGCCGGCCTTGCGCCGGGACCGAGTCTGTATCACTACGCGGCCAAGGAGCATGCGCTTGAGCTTCGAGCACAGTGGCCGCAGACAAGCGCGACGCGGTTGCTGCAACGATTCCCGCCCGCGGCCTTCCTCATCGGCTTGTCCTCCGTGAACTGGCGCGAGACCTGGAAGTACGGTGAACGCGCCTTTCGCTATTGCCAGCATGACGTCGGACACGCGATCGGCAGCTTGCGCATCGCGGCCCGGACGCTGGGCTGGCGCATGCTGTTGTTGGACGGATTGGCCGACGACACGATCGCGTCCCTGCTGGGCGTCGATCGGGACGAAGACTTCGAAGGGGCGGAGCGCGAGCATCCTGATTGCATCGCAGTCATCTGGCCTGCCGATCAAGCTGTCGCTCACGCGCTCGGCACGACGGCGCGTGTGCCGCTGTCGCTCCCCGAAGATGCCGTTCGCGATCCAACGGGGCTCATCTGGCGCGGCAAGGCGAACCGGTTGAGTCGCGACGAACCGGTGCACTGGGAAATCATCGATCAGGTGGCGCTCGCATCGTGGAAACCGAATACCGAGCAAACGAGCGTCGAACTCCATGGCGAGCCTTGTGAGAACCCGAGCCTCGGCGGTCACTGGCCCCATGGGCGCCGGCCGAGCGCGGGACAGGTGATTCGGCAACGACGCAGCGCGCTCGCCTTCGATGGCGAGAGCTCCATTTCGGCCGACAGCTTCATCACCATGCTGACCCGCGTGGTGCCGGGAGTGGAGCGAGACCTGTGCCAGCGTGCCATGCCCTGGGACGTTCTGCCATGGAATCCGGTTATTCATCTCGCGCTGTTTATTCACCGAGTGGACGGGTTTGTACCGGGGCTGTACTTGCTCCCACGCGATCCCGCCGGAGTGGCCCGGCTGAAGGATGCGACCCATCCGCAATACGCCTGGACCTCGCCAGCGAATTCTCCGGACGCCTTGCCCCTGTTCCTTCTGCAACAGGGTGACGCGCGGGCCCTGGCTGTCCAGCTCAGTTGTGGTCAGGACATCGCCGGCGAGAGCGCCTTTTCGGTGGCAATGATCGCGGAGTTCGAACGCAGCTTGCGCCATCACGGGCCCTGGTTCTATCGCAGGCTCTTCTGGGAAACAGGGTTGATCGGCCAGGTGCTGTACCTGGAAGCCGAAGCCGCCGGTGTCCGCGCCACCGGCATCGGATGCTTCTTCGACGACCCGGTCCACCAGGTCATGGGGTTCAAGGACGCGAGCTTTCAGTCGCTTTACCACTTTACGACCGGAGTTGCGGTGGAGGATCCCCGGCTCACCACCTTGCCGCCGTACCAAGGAGACCTTCCATGAAGACAGCCGCCGACCTTCTCAAGTCGAAGCTTTACCAGACGGTCTTCACGATCGCCCCCACGGCCTCCGTGTTCGAAGCCGTCCAGTTGATGGCGGACAAGAACATCGGCGCACTGCTCGTCATGGAGCGCATGCAAGTCGTGGGCATCATCAGCGAGCGCGACTACGCCCGGAGGATCACGCTCATGTCACGGTCATCCACGGACGCGCTGGTGCGCGACATCATGACGCCGGAGGTGATGTACGTGCGCCCCGAGCACACCGCCGAGGAATGCATGGCGCTGATGACTGAAAACCGGCTGCGGCACTTGCCGGTCATGGATGGCGGCAAGCTGCTCGGCCTCATCTCCATTGGAGACCTGGTGAAGGACATCATCTCCGAGCAGAAGTTCATCATCGAGCAGCTCGAGCACTACATCAGCGGCAAGCGGGACTGACGGGCGACTGCTGTTCGATCCGGCAGGAATGACTGCAACTGGCCGCGTCCGGGTCTCGACGACCGGCAGCTTCTTCCCGGACAGACGGGAGTAAGCCGTGACCGGGCCTCGCCTTGATTGAGGCGAACAGTCCTTCGAAGTCCTCCTGCTACTTCAAGGAGGCGACCGATGAACGAAGCGAACTCGTACCAAGTAGGCCAACTCACTACCGCGCCACTGGGCGTTCTCATACCCGCAAAGGACGGCAACGCGCGCAAGAAGAAGCGCACGCGCGAGCGCATCCACCGCATGGCGGTGTCGATCCACATGCACGGCGGCGTGCTGCAGAACCTCGTCGTCGTGCCCGAAGAGCACGATGGCAAGCAAACCGGACGGCTCGAAGTCGTGGCCGGCGAAACCCGCCGCCTCGCCCTGTGCGCCCTGCGTGACGGGTGGATCGAGGACGCGAAGGGCTACACCGACGACTTCCCCGTGCCGATCCTCGTGCGTGCACGCGACGAAGCCACCGCCGCCAGCACCACCGAGAACATCGAGCGCGAGGACATGCACCCCGCCGACCAGTTCCTCGCGTTCCAGAAGATGGTCGACGACTGCGGCAGCATCGAGGAGGTTGCGGCGATGTACGGCGTGGCGCCGGTGGTCGTGAAGCGGCGCCTGAAGCTCGCCAACGCGTCGCCGAAGCTGCTGCGGCTGTATCGGCAGGACGGCATGACGCTGGACCAACTGATGGCGCTGTGCATCAGCGACGACCATGAGGCCCAGCTCAAGGTGTGGGAGGCCACGAAGGGCCGGGAGTGGGATCGTTCGCCCGACCGGCTGCGGCAAGCGATGACGGCCGGCGAAATCGAGCTCGACTCACCGCTCGCGCGCCTCGTCGGTCTCAAAGCCTACGAAGATGCGGGCGGGCAGGTGCGCCGCGACCTATTCAGCGACCAGGACGCGGGCTACATCGTCGATGTGCTACTGCTGCACTGCCTCGCCGTCGAGCGCCTGGAAGCCCGCGCCGCGAAAGTCAGGTCTGAGGGCTGGGGCTGGGTCGAGGCGCGCATCGAGATGCAGTACCACGAGTTGAGTGAGTTCGCCCGCGCCCCGAAGGTGCGGCGTGAGCTGACCGATGCTGAGCAGGCGGAAGCCGATCGTCGTCTTGTGACAGAGGCCGACGAGCTTCAGCGTGCCCTCGACGCCGCCAGTGACTGCGACAACGAGGACGCGCCGACCGACGCCGCCGAAGTGCAGAAGATGCGGCAGCGGCTGACCGCGCTTCGCGCGCAGTTGCGCCGCCTCGACGAAAAATACGCCGCGTGGACGCCGGACATCCTGTCGCTGGCCGGCGCCATCGTCACGGCGGAGCGCAACGGCGAGATCGCCGTGCATCGCGGCCTCGTGCGCCCGCCGCAGAACCGCAAGGCGCTCGGCAAGGCCGCCGCCGCGCACGCCTCGCGACGCGACGAGTCGCCGTCGAGCGACGAGGAGTCAGCGCCTCAGCGGCCCGCCTTGTCCGAGGCGCTGCTCGCAAGCTCACCGCGCACCGCACGATCGCCCTGCAGCGCATGCTGGCCGACAACACCCAAGTCGCGCTCGCCGCCTTGGCGCACAACCTCGTGCAGCGCGTGCTCGGGCAGCACCGCACCCTCACCGCGCTGGACGTGCAGGCGCGCGGGTGCACCGACGAGCTGACGCGCTTCAGCGAGGGCACGATCGAGGAAAGCCGCGCGTGGCAGGAACTGATGCAACTGCGCGACTCGTGGGGCGAGCGCATTCCGGGCGACCCGGCGCGCCTCCTTCCCTGGCTCATCGCTTTGCCGGCGAGCGAGCTGTGCGATCTGCTGGCGCTGTGCGCCGCACTGACGGTGAATGCTGTCGCGTCCACGCCAGGCACCCATGCGGCCGATGCACTGGCTGCCGCCGTCTCGCTGGACATGGCGGACTGGTGGGCGCCGACCGCGGCCAACTACCTGGGCCAGGTGCGCAAAGCGCAGATCATCGAAACGGTGAGCGAAGCCGTGTCGGCCGAGACGGCGGCGCTGCTGGCGAAGCTCAAGAAGGACGAGCTGGTCGCGCAGGCTGAGGCACAGCTCGCCGGCAAGCGCTGGGTTCCGAGCGTGCTTCGCCAGCGCCATGAACCTGGGGCCACGGCGCCGGACCTGAGGGTCGCGACTTCGGCGACCCACTGATCGTCGCTTCACCCGGGGCCGGCTGCGGGACGCGCGGCTACAACCCCGGGTCGAGTATTCGCCTGCGCCGTACGGTGACGACCGGCATCGGGGCAGGGGTTTGCGGCCGGCGGGGCATGGGCTGCGACGGCGCGCGAGCCTGTGCAGCCGACAGCGCCTTGCTGACATGGCGCTTGTTCAGCGGCGCGACGTATTCGCCGTTGACCTGGAAGTAGTCGCCGTTGCCGTCCACGGCCAGCGCGCCCAATCGCGCACCGTGCTGCACGCTGCCGATGAGCCGCAGCGACTCGCTGACGCTCGGGGCGTTCGTGTGCCGTGTCCACTCCGCCTGCCCCAGGCGGACGACCCACTTTGCTTTCATCGCAATCAACTTCTCTTGGTAGCCCTCCGCCCTGCGTGTGAGATCGTATCAAGCGGCGACCAGGCCCCCAGAGTGGAGATCACAAGAAGAGAGGCCCAGGTCCCCCGAAGAGGTGACCTGGGCCCCGAAGGGTGCGCCGAAGAAGCTACGGATTCGGGCCCAGCGCCGCCTTTCGGCTGACGACCCGCCGATAGACGCGCTCCGCGTCCCCGTCCCAGAAGATCGGCACCAGACCGCCTTCCGGATCGCGCTCGACCAGGGTCTTGCCGTCGCGAATGACGCGCGGGATCGAATCGATGGGCGCTGTGGCGAACGCCTCGATCGCAGCTTGCAGCGTTGGATAGACGACATCGACATCGCCGTTGCCGAAGCCCGCATACGTGCGTAGCACGCACTCGCTGCCCGAGAACACCGACTCGATGAACGCCTCGGGATCGCGCTGAACGTTGTCCACGCAGTCCGCGCAGGCGCCGAACGCGCTCTCGTCTTTGTCAAAGATCTCTTCGCCACAAACGCAGCAGCGTTTGGGCGCCGGGTTGGCGTTCGGCTTGTCGCCTGACGCCTGCTCGCGAGCTGCGGCTTCCAGCTCGTCCTCGCCGAACATATCGACCGCCAGCGCCGCGTCGCGCACGAGCTGCGACACGGACGTGAGGTAGTCGTCTGGCACGGGCGTGCCGTCGATGAACTTCACTTCGACCATGACGGCGCTCCTACCCGAGTCGCGCGACGCTTCGTCAGCGGCGGCACATGCTCCAGGTTCTTGATGCGCCACACGGGCGCGAGCACGTAGCCTGAGGGCTCGACGCGGCCGGTATCCTCGAACAGGCCCGATGCGAGCATCGGCTCCACCAGCGGTTCGTTCTCCGACCACACCTTGGCGCAGAACTCGGTGTCGCCGACGCGCGCGCCGTGCGGCACCAGGTTGGTCGAGAAGACGCCCAGTGGTTCGCCGGTGCCCACAGCGACGAGCTGCACGGCGATCGCGCCACCGGCCGGGTAGCGGCCCACGTAGACATGGGCTTCTCCGAACGACGTCATCACGCGGCCGATGAGTTGAGACGGTTCCATGACAGTCCCTCGCTCACGCGAACAGCGTGATCAGCACGCCGAGCACGCCGCAGATGACCGCTGCGGCCATGACGAAGAGCATGACGCCGATGAAGCGGTCGAACATGTCGCGCTTGAGGGCGCTCAGCTCAC
>CBFHAS010000069.1:0-22976 GCA_965653625.1 uncultured Burkholderiaceae bacterium
TGTAGGTCTGCAGCAGCCGCGCGACCAACTCGCCGCAGGCCAAGCCGATGCGCTGACCCAGTCGATCAGGCGCCTGCAGGGGTCCACTCCAGATGCGCCCGATGCGCCGCCGGCATGTACGGATCCACCGTCATGTAGCCGCCGCGCCGGTCGTTGCGGGCGTGGGCTGCCACGCGCTGGCCGCGCAGCAGCAGCTCCACGCCGTGGCGGGTCATCCGGGCCTCCAGCGTCTGGCCCACCAGCGCGTGCGGCACGCTGTAGCGGTGCCCTTCGAGTTCGACGTGGTAGTCGCGCTGTGGGCAGGAATACGTGGCCGCAAACCCTGAGGGCCGCACCTGGCGCTACACGCAGTTCTGCGAGCACTACAAGGCGTTCGCCAATCGGCTCAAGCGTTCGATGCGCCAACACCGGCGCGCCGGGGAGAAGCTGTTCATCGACTTCGCTGGCCCGACGGTAGCGTTGACCGATGGCAGCAGGGCGCAGATCTTCGTCGCGGCAATGGCCGCTTCCAGCTTCGTGTTCGCCTGCGCCACGCTCGCGCAGCGCCTGGAGGACTGGATCGCCTGCATGGTGCGCGCGCTGCAGTTCTACGGCGGCGTGCCGCAGCTGATCGTTCCGGACAACCCGCGCGCGGTGATCGCCTCGCCGGACAGGTACGAGCCACGGCCTAACGACACGGTGCAGGACTTCGCCCGCTACTACGGCACCAGCGTGCTGCCGGCCACGGCCACGAACGCCGCGCGACAAGGCCAGCGTCGAGAGTTCGGTGCAGGTGCTCACCCGCTGGGTGCTGACGGCGCGATGATGAAGGCACCACTGGCACAGGAACCCGTCGGCCCCAACCCGACGGATCGGGGAAAAATGGAAGCAAGCGCCACCTGCTGGTGGACGGCCGTGGCGTCCCGTTGTCGCTCGTCGTGACCGGAGCCAACGTCCATGATTGCAAGCGACTTGACGACGTGCTCACGGCTATCGTCATCAAGCGCAAAGACCCGCCGCGTCGGCGAAGCAAGCATCTGTGCGCCGATGCCGGGTACCGGGGCGCAGAGCACCTTCGCACCATTGAGGGCCACGGCTACATCCCTCAAGTCGTCCTAAAGGCACGCATCGTGCCGCGGCCGAGTCTTGATCGCGGTGATCGAACCGCCGTGCCCGAAGAGCGGCTACCGCGTGGGATCGGCGTGCCGAAGATGCTCGACCTCTCTACGGCCAACGCCAGCTCTCGACGAGCTTGTCAGCAGCCGGCGTAATCCGGCCACCGCAGTCGGCATTTTTTCTCGGTGCCGAGGGGCATCTCGAACGCCGCACCGGCAGGAGACCTTCAAGCTGTCCAGCGATCCGATGTTTGTGGACAAGGTGCGCGACATCGTCGGGCTGTACCTGGATCCGCCCCTGAAGGCCATCGTGCTGTGCGTGGATGAGAAGACCCAGATCCAGGCGCTGGACCGCACACAACCGATCCTGCCGCTGGCCCCAGGCATTCCTGAGCGGCGCACGCACGACTACATGCACATGCGTCACGGCACGACCACGCTGTTTGCCGCGCTGGACATCGCCACCGGCGAGGTGATCGGTTAGCTGCACCGGCGCCATCGCAGCGCCGAGTTCCTGCAGTTCCTGCGCACCATCGACGCCAACGTGCCCAGCGAACTCGATGTTCATCTGGTCATGGACAACTACGGCACGGGCGGTTTCAATGCTTCAGTGGACTAGCGGATGCGCTTGTGCGCGAAGGCAGCGCAATGCAGCCGCGTGAATTGTTCGCGGCTGTCGTTCCCCCGCGATTTACACCTCCGTGCGATTCGGCGATCATGGTCGGATTACCGTCGTGGAGTGAACACTCAGTGTCTGCGCTTGTCGCGACTGGCTCTTCCCGAGGCCAGCAAGTCCCTGCTGTTGCATGTCGCCCTCCTCGGGTCGCATGCCGCCCGCGTGCACGCGACCCGAGGCACTGAGCCGTGGAAACTCTGGCCGACATCCCGCAGTCGACCCTCTCCGGCGTGGCTCGCGTCCTTGTCCACGCCGGACGGTTGAACGCCAAGACCGCAGAAGACCTCGCCAAGAATGCGAAGGACAAGAAGCTGAGCTTCGTGTCGGCCGTACTCGGTGCTGGCGCCATCAATTCAGCAGACTTGGCGCACACGCTGTCCAGTTCGCTGGCATTGCCGCTACTGGACCTGAACGCAGTCGATGCGCAGAAGCTGCCGCGTAACATCATCGATGGCAAGTTGGCTGCGCAGTACCAGATACTGGTGCTCGGCAAGCGGGGCAATCGCCTTTTCATCGGCGGCTCCGACCCCACCGACCAGGAGGCTGTCGAGCGGATCAAGTTCGCGACCCAGCTCACGCCAGAATGGGTGATCGTCGAGCACGACAAGCTCACCAAGATCCTCGAGAGTACCGGCGCCAGTGCCGCCGAGACGCTGGAGTCGATGGCATCGGGCGACTTCGAGTTCGACGTCACGGACGAAGTGTCCGCGCAGGAGGCGCCCGAGACCGCCTCGACAGAAGTCGAAGACGCACCGGTCGTGCGCTTCCTTCAGAAGATGTTGATTGACGCAATCAACGCGCGGGCCTCTGACCTTCACTTCGAGCCGTACGAGTACCACTACCGCGTGCGTTTTCGCATCGACGGCGAGTTGCGGGAGATTACGCAGCCACCGATTGCGATCAAGGACAAGCTCGCCTCGCGCATTAAGGTCATCTCGCGGCTGGACATTGCCGAAAAGCGCGTGCCGCAAGACGGCCGCATGAAGCTCAAGTTCGGAAGCAAAGCGATCGACTTTCGCGTCAGCACGCTGCCCACGCTGTTCGGCGAAAAGATCGTCATCCGCATCCTGGATCCTTCCAGCGCGAAGCTCGGCATTGAGGCGCTCGGCTACGAAAAGCAGGAAAAGGAACGACTGCTGGCCGTCATCCATCGACCCTACGGGATGATCCTTGTCACCGGCCCCACCGGCTCGGGAAAGACGGTGTCGCTGTACACCTGCCTGAACATCCTGAACCAGCCCGGCGTCAACATCTCGACAGTGGAGGACCCGGCGGAAATTAACTTGCCGGGCATCAATCAGGTCAACGTCAACGACAAGGCGGGCCTCACGTTCGCAGTGGCGCTCAAGTCGTTCTTGCGCCAGGATCCGGACGTCATCATGGTCGGCGAGATCCGCGATCTCGAAACGGCAGACATCGCCATCAAGGCTGCACAAACGGGTCACATGGTGATGTCTACGTTGCACACCAACGACGCACCCACCACGCTGACACGTCTCATGAACATGGGCGTGGCGCCCTTCAACATTGCCGCCAGCGTGCTGCTCATCACGGCGCAGCGTCTGGCGCGAAAGCTGTGCGAGGGCTGCAAACAACCGGCCGAATATCCGCGTGAAGCGATGCTGCGCGCCGGCTTCACCGAGAGCGATCTTGATGGAAACTGGACGCCTTACCGCGCGGTAGGCTGCTCGTCTTGTAACAACGGATACCGGGGGCGCGTGGGCATCTACCAAGTGATGCCAATCACCGAGGAAATCCAGCGCATCATCCTCTCCGAGGGCACCGCGATGGACATCGCCAGCCAGGCACAGCGAGAAGGGGTACGCGACTTACGGCAGTCCGGCTTGGTGAAGGTGCGTGCCGGGGTGACGACACTAGAGGAGGTGATCTCGGTCACCAATGAGTGACGAGGTCACGCAACACAATGTTGGGGCGAGGAGCGGGTTCCTCGGAAAACATATGGCGACAGCAGTAGCCGCAAAGCAGAACGTCAAGGAACTTGTCTTCGAGTGGGAAGGCAAGGACAAGAACGGCCGTGTGGTGCGCGGCGAGATGCGCGCCGGCGGCGAAGCAGTGGTGAACGCGAGCCTGCGTCGCCAAGGCATCCTCATTACCAAGGTGAAGAAGCGCCGCATGAGCGGCGGCCGTTCGATCAAGCAGAAGGACATCGCCATCTTCACTCGCCAGCTCGCCACCATGATGCGGGCCGGCGTACCTTTGATCCAGTCCTTCGACATCGTCGCGCGCGGGAGCACCAACCCCAAGGTGACGCGGCTGCTGACCGATATCCGCAGCGACGTGGAAACGGGCACGAGCCTGTCCGCCGCGTTCCGCAAGCACCCGCTGTACTTCGACGCGCTGTACTGCAATCTGGTGGAGGCCGGCGAAGCGGGCGGCATCCTGGAGACGCTGCTGGATCGCCTGGCGATCTATCAGGAAAAGACAATGGCCATCAAGAACAAGATCAAGTCGGCCATGATCTATCCCGTCGCCGTGATGGTGGTCGCCTTCGTGGTATTGGCCGTGATCATGATTTTCGTGATCCCTGCGTTCAAGGACGTGTTCACCTCCTTCGGCGCAGACTTGCCGGCGCCCACGCTGTTCGTGATGGGCATTTCCGAGATCTTTGTCAAGTACTGGTGGGCCATCTTCGGCTTCATCATCGGTGGCACGTACTTTTTCTTCCAGTCCTGGAAGCGATCGGAGAAGATGCAAAAGACCATGGATCGGCTGCTGCTGCGGGTGCCTGTGTTTGGTCAGTTGGTGAATAAGTCGGCAGTGGCCCGTTGGACGCGCACGTTATCGACGATGTTCGCCGCCGGCGTACCGCTCGTCGAGGCGCTCGATTCCGTCGGCGGCGCCTCCGGCAATGCGGTGTTTGCCGAGGCAACCGAGCAAATCCAGAAAGACGTGTCGACCGGCAGCGCCCTCACCACCGCGATGCAGACTACCGGCGTGTTTCCGGTGATGGTGCTTCAGATGTGCGCGATCGGTGAAGAATCGGGCTCGCTGGACCAGATGCTGGGCAAGGCGGCCGAGTTCTACGAGGATGAGGTGGACGAGGCAGTCAAGGGCCTGTCGAGCCTGATGGAGCCGTTCATCATCGTCATTCTGGGCACGCTGATCGGCGGGATAGTCGTATCGATGTACCTGCCCATCTTCAAGCTTGGCGCCGTGGTGTGACGCCCGAGGTCGCCCAGCTTCTGCTTTCGCCATGGGTGCTCGCCCTGATGGGGCTTTGCATCGGCAGCTTCCTCAACGTGGTGATCCATCGCCTCCCGCAGATGCTGGAGCGCGGCTGGAAGATTGATAGCGCGGAGATGCTGGGCATCACAATCAACCCACCCGCGGAACTCACGTTGGCGCGGCCGCGCTCGCGATGTCCAGCGTGTGGGCACCAAATCGCTTGGCACGAGAACATGCCGGTGCTGAGCTACCTTCGTCTGGGCGGACGGTGCTCCGCGTGCAAGGCGCGCATCCCGGCACGCTACCCCTTCGTGGAGATCCTCACCGGCGTGTTGTTTGCTGCCACCGCATGGCGATTCGGCGCGCAGCCTGCCACGCTGCTATGGTGCGGCTTCGTGGGCACGCTGGTGGCGCTGGCGGGCATCGACTGGGACACAACGCTGCTGCCGGACGACATCACGTTGCCCTTGCTGTGGGCCGGGCTGGTAGCTGCCGCACTGGGCTGGACCTTGTCCCTCGCGAGCTCCGTGTGGGGCGCGGTGGCCGGGTATCTTTCGCTGTGGGCCGTCTACTGGTTCTTTAAAATGGCCACCGGCAAGGAAGGTATGGGCTACGGCGACTTCAAGTTGCTGGCAGCGCTGGGCGCCTGGCTGGGAGTGCAAATGATCCTGCCTATCGTCCTGGCCGCCTCAGTGCTCGGCGCCGTCGTTGGTATCGGCATGAAGCTGACCGGATCACTGCGTGAGGGACGCTACGTGCCATTCGGGCCCTTCCTGGTAGGCGCCGGCATCGGCGTCATGCTGGCCGGTCCCGAGCGCGTGCTGCACTGGCTGGGCTGGGCATAGCGGGAAGCGGGATGCCACCGCTGCGCATCGGGCTGACGGGCGGCATCGGCAGCGGCAAAAGCACGGTGGCAGCGATGTTGGCTGCCAAGGGCGCCGCGGTGATCGATACCGACGCCATCGCACGTCGCCTCACGTTACCAGGCGGCCGGGCGATCCCCGCCATCAAAGCGGAGTTTGGCGAAACCTTCATCGACGCCACCGGCGCGTTGGACCGCGAGCGCATGCGCGCCTTGGCTTTCGCCGACCCACAGGCCCGGCGGCGGCTGGAAGCGGTTCTCCATCCACTGATTGGCCTGGAGACCGAGCGCGAGGCCCTGGCGTCTGTCGCGGTGGTGAAGATCTTCGACGTGCCACTTCTGGTGGAGTCGGGACGCTGGCGTTCCCAGGTAGGCCGGGTGCTGGTGGTCGACTGCAGCGAGGACACCCAGGTGAAACGAGTAGTGGAGCGTGCGCGCTGGTCCGCCGACATGGTGCGCGCGGTCATTGCTCACCAAGCTGAGCGCGCTGCTCGCCTGGCCGCCGCCGATGCGGTGATATACAACGACGGCATCACGTTCGGGCAACTCGCGATGCACGTGGACACACTCTGGTGGCAGTGGCGCCGCCCCTGAGAGGAGCCGACGCCGAAGCCGTGTGAAACAATCACGTTTTGACGGCAGGCATGCTTACCGCTCCACCCCCGGGAGCCGCCCGCCCAGACCGAGGAAGTTCCACTTGGTTCTCTACGAATACCCCTTCAACGAGGGCATCCGCACCATGCTGCGGCTGGAACACCTGTTCGACCAGCTCGGGCAGCTCATCCCTCGCGACACCGCGGTCGATCATCATTTCGCGCTGGTCACGATCTTCGAGATCATGGACGTGGCTTCGCGCGCGGACCTGAAGGCCGACCTGCTCAAGGATTTGGAGCGCCACAAGGCGCAGCTGAACGCCTATCGTGGTAATCCCTCGATCTCAGAGGCTACGCTGGACGAGGTGATCACGAAGATCGATCACGCGTTCAACGTGCTGAACCACCTGCCCGGCAAAGCCGGACATGCGCTGACAGCCAACGAATGGCTCATGAGCATCCGCAGCCGCGTCAGCATTCCGGGTGGGACCTGCGAGTTCGATCTGCCGGCCTACCACGCTTGGCAGAAGCTTGATGCCAAGCGGCGCCGCGCCGATCTCGTCCAGTGGATCGAATCGCTGATGCCGCTGGCGGAGGCGCTGAACGTGCTTCTAGGGCTGCTGCGCGACTCGGGTGTGCCACAGAAGGTGATCGCGCATAGCGGCCAGTACCAGCAAAGCCTGCCGGCGGGCAAACCGTACCAGCTCATGCGGGTGCGACTCAGCGGCACTAACGTCCTGGTGCCCGAGATCAGTGGCCACCGACTGATGGCCTCAGTCAGGCTGATGCAGCAGGACGCGGAGGGGCGGCTTAGACCAAGCACCGCCGACACCGCCTTCGAGCTGACGTTGTGCGCTTGAAGGAAGACGGCATGTCTACGCCGGCCAAGCGAATCGTCCGTTGCCCCTGCTGCGGCGGCCCCAGCGTATACGGGCCGGAGAATCCCTTTCGGCCCTTTTGCAGCGAGCGATGCAAAAACATGGACTTCGGCGCTTGGACCAGCGAGAGCTACCGGGTAGCGGCGCCACCCAGTTCTGCGGACATGCCCTCCGACGAGCCGCCGACAACACACTGAGCAGGGGTCCGGCGACATGCCCGAGTCCCGGGCGGGCCTTGAAACGGGAGAACCCGTCCCTATAATTCGCCTGCTAGCACTCAGTTCCCGCGAGTGCTAACGGCGCACCGCGCCGGTACCGTGAAGGAGTACAAGCTCCGCTCACGAACCTCGACGTCCATGTGGCAGACATCAAAGGAGATGCTATGAAACTTCGTCCGTTGCACGATCGCGTGATCGTCAAGCGCCTGGAAAACGAGACCAAGACCGCTTCGGGAATCGTGATTCCCGAAAACGCCGCCGAAAAACCTGATCAAGGCGAAGTCTTGGCAGTCGGCCCAGGCAAGCGCAACGACAAGGGCGACTTCGTGGCCCTCAACATCAAAGTGGGCGACCGCGTTCTATTCGGCAAGTACAGCGGCCAGACCGTCAAGGTCGATGGCGACGAACTGCTCGTCATGCGCGAGGAAGATCTGTTCGCCGTAGTCGAAAAGTAAGCCGCGGCGACGCAACCAGAACCACTGAAATTCGGAGAACGATATGGCAGCAAAAGAAGTAGTGTTCGGCGGCGACGCACGCGCGCGCATGGTCGAAGGCGTGAACATCCTGGCCAATGCGGTCAAGGTCACCCTGGGCCCCAAGGGCCGAAACGTGGTGCTCGAGCGCTCGTTCGGCGCCCCCACCGTGACTAAGGATGGCGTCTCTGTCGCCAAGGAGATCGAGCTCAAGGACAGACTCCAGAACATGGGCGCGCAGATGGTCAAGGAAGTGGCTTCCAAGACCAGCGACAACGCCGGTGACGGCACCACCACGGCCACCGTACTAGCCCAGGCCATCGTCCGCGAAGGCATGAAGTACGTGGCGGCGGGAATGAACCCCATGGACCTCAAGCGCGGCATCGACCGTGCCGTCCAAACGCTGGTCGAGCAGCTGAAGAAGCAATCCAAGGCGACCACCACGAGCAAGGAAATCGCCCAGGTGGGCGCCATCTCGGCCAACAGCGACGAGTCGATTGGCCAGATCATCGCCGACGCGATGGATAAGGTGGGCAAGGAAGGCGTCATCACCGTCGAGGACGGCAAGAGCCTGAACAACGAGCTCGAAGTGGTCGAAGGCATGCAGTTCGACCGCGGCTACCTGTCGCCCTACTTCATCAACAACCCGGACAAGCAGGCGGCGCTCCTTGAGAACCCGTTCGTGCTGCTGTACGACAAGAAGGTTAGCAACATCCGCGACCTGCTGCCCACGCTGGAGCAAGTCGCCAAGGCTGGCCGGCCGCTGCTGATCGTGGCCGAGGAAGTCGAAGGCGAGGCACTGGCGACCCTGGTGGTCAACACCATCCGCGGCATCCTGAAGGTCGTGGCCGTCAAGGCGCCGGGCTTCGGCGACCGCCGCAAGGCGATGCTGGAAGACATCGCCATCCTGACCGGCGGCAAGGTGATCTCGGAAGAGGTCGGCCTCACGCTCGAGAAGGTGGCGCTGACTGATCTGGGCCAGGCCAAGCGCGTCGAAGTGGGCAAGGAAAACACGACCATCATCGACGGAGCGGGCGCCGGGGCCGACATCGAGGCCCGTGTCAAGCAAATTCGCGTGCAGATCGAGGAAGCCACGAGCGACTACGACCGCGAGAAGCTGCAAGAGCGCGTGGCCAAGCTGGCGGGTGGCGTGGCCGTTATCAAGGTCGGCGCCGCCACCGAAGTCGAGATGAAGGAGAAGAAGGCCCGCGTCGAAGACGCCCTGCACGCGACGCGTGCGGCGGTGGAAGAAGGCGTGGTGGCCGGCGGTGGCGTGGCCCTGCTGCGTGCCCGCCAGGCAGCCGGGGAGATCAAGGGTGACAACCCCGATCAGGACGCCGGTGTCAAGCTGATCCTGCGCGCCCTCGAAGAGCCTCTGCGCATGATCGTCCAGAACGCCGGCGACGAGCCGAGCGTGGTCGTCAACGCCGTGATGGCAGGCAAGGGTAACTACGGCTACAACGCTGCCAACGCCAAGTACGGCGACATGATTGAAATGGGCATCCTGGACCCGACCAAGGTGACGCGCACCGCGCTGCAGAACGCGGCGTCGGTGGCATCGCTGATGCTGACCACTGAAGCCATGGTGGCCGAAGCGCCGAAGGAGGAAACTCCCGCGGCAGGCCCCGGCGGCATGGGTGGCATGGGCGGCATGGGCATGGACATGTGAGTCCCTGCACGTACTGTGCATGCAAAGGGCTGCTTCGGCAGCCCTTTTTCATGTACACCCATACCCCGTTGATAATCTGCGCATGATTCGTCTGCTCGTCGGCCTAGGCAATCCGGGGCCGGAATACGAAGGAACACGGCACAACGCCGGCTTTTGGTGGCTGGAAGAAATGGCGCGCCGGCTCAAGGTATCGCTGGTACCCGAGCGGGCCTACCACGGCATGGTGGCCCGGGTGAACCGGCCGCATGGACCCGTGTGGCTGCTGGAGCCGATGACGTTCATGAATTTATCTGGCAAGGCGGTGGCGCCACTGGCGCGCTTCTACAAGATCGCCCCCGAGGAGATCATCGTGGTACATGACGATCTCGACTTGGCGCCCGGGCAGATGAAACTGAAGCTCGGCGGCAGCCACGCGGGCCACAACGGGCTCAAGGACATCCACGCACAGCTCGGCAGCTCGGACTACTGGCGCCTGCGCCTGGGCATCGGGCACCCGGGCGTGAAGGCCGAAGTCGTCAACTACGTCCTGCGCAAGCCTTCGCCCGAGCACCGGGACGCCATCGAGAAGGCAATCGAGCAATCGATGAACGCGCTGGACTTTCTGCTGGAGGGAGAGATGGAGCGCGCGATGATGAAGATCCATGCCAAGCCGCCACGGCCGAAGCCACCACGGCCCGAGGCCGCCGACGAGGTGGTGTCGTGAAGCGCCGGATACTCTTGCTCCTCCTGGGCATGGCGGCATCGACGGTCACCGCCGCCCCGATCTTCCGCTGCGGCAACACATACTCGCAGACGCCTTGCGTCGGCGGACGGGTCCTCGACTCCACCGATCCGCGCAGCGGTGCCCAGCGGGCCGAAGCGCAGCGGATGGCCGAACGTGAGCGCATCAACGCGGAACGGCTGGAGCGCGAGCGTCGGGAGCGTGAGGCGGCCGAAAAGCCAGCCTCGGCGACTGGATTCGACTCGCGAGCATCGGATGCAGCCGATGTGACCGAAGCGAAGGCGCCAAAGCGCAAATCTTCGCGTCGCAAAGGCACCAAGGACGATACCGATTCAGCGCAAGGCAGCAAGGAATTCGTGGCGGTTGAGCCGCGAAAGCGGCCGTAGCGCAGCCATCACGCCACTTTCGGCGAAGGTCGGCCGACCGCTTCTTGCAGGCGCCGATACTTCTCCCACAGCGTCTCTTTGCTTTCGATGTGCTGGGGGTGAATGGGGATGCAGTTCACCGGGCACACCTGCACGCACTGCGGCTCATCGAAGTGCCCCACGCATTCGGTGCACCGCGCCGGATCGATTTGGTAAAACTCTGCGCCCATGGAGATGGCTTGGTTCGGACACTCCGGCTCGCACACATCACAGTTGATGCATTCGTCGGTGATGATCAAGGCCATAGGACACCAGGGACTGAAGGGTTCGGAGACTCGGGCTGCTAGGACTCAGTGTGCGTCACGCGGCGCTGTAGCCGCTGGAGCACCGATGGCGACACGAACTTCGATACGTCGCCGCCCAGGGTAGCAATCTCCCGCACGAAAGTACCTGAGACGAACTGGTACTGGTCGCTGGGGGTGAGAAACAGCGTTTCGACCTCAGGCATGAGCTGTCGGTTCATTCCGGCCATCTGGAATTCGTACTCGAAGTCGCTCACCGCGCGCAGGCCCCGCACCACGACCTTGCCGCCATGTGACACGACGAAGTCGCGCAGCAAGCCTCGAAACGCCATCACCTCGACGTTGTCATACCGCTCGGCAAGCTCCTGTGCAATCTCCAGCCGCTCGGCGATGGTGAACATCGTCCGCTTGTGGTGGCCTGCGGCGACCGCGAGGATCAGCCGCTCGAACAGCCGGCTGGCACGGCGCATGAGGTCTTCGTGGCCCAGCGTCATCGGGTCGAAAGTGCCGGGGTAGACGGCAGTGAGGCGGGTGGCGGATGTCAACACGCGTCTCCTCGGAACAGGCTCTGTCCAGTGTAGACCGGGGCTTCAGCCGCCCTCGGCGGCGTGGCTATGCTGAAGCAGGTGGAAATGGACGGTTCCCGCCCGGCCGCGACGCCGCAGCTCGAGGCCCAAGCCGACAGGCAAGGGCTCATCGAGAGGCTGGTCGGCCTCCAGGTAGATGAACCCCCCGGCTCCTACTAGCGAGGCCGCGGCTGTAAGGGTGGGCTCGGATAACCCCTGCCCAAATGGCGGATCGAGGAAGACCAGATCAAAGTGGCCGGCAGCGGCCCGGCGCATGTATGCCATCGCGTCGGCTTGCTCTACGACCACCTGCGACGCACCGAGCCGTTCCCGGCTCGCACGCAAGCTGCGCACCAACTGGGGATCGCGCTCCAGCAGGAGGACCGCACCGGCACCGCGCGAGGCCGCCTCAAAGCCCAGCGCGCCGCTGCCCGCGTAGGCATCCAGGCAACGCCAACCGGTGAGATCCTGGCCCAGCCAGTTGAAAAGCGTCTCGCGCACGCGATCAGGGGTAGGCCTGAGCCCCGGCACGTCAGCCACCGGCAGCTTGCTGCGCTTCCACTGGCCGCCGATGATGCGAACTTCGTTCGGGGGACCGGGCCGCCGGGCGGCACTCACTGGCGCACCGGGATGCCGCGGGCCGCCATCAGAGCCTTGGCTTCGGCCACGGTGTGCTGCCCATAGTGGAAGATGCTGGCCGCCAGCACCGCGTCGGCACCACCGTTCTGGATGCCGTCGGCCAAGTGCTCGAGGGTGCCGACACCTCCCGACGCAATGACAGGCACGCCCACCGCGTCGCTCACCGCACGGGTCAGCGCCAGATCGAAGCCAATGCGGGTGCCGTCGCGATCCATGCTGGTGAGCAGGATCTCGCCGGCACCGTGCTCCGCCATGCGCATCGCCCACTGCACCACGTCCAGCCCAGTGTTTCGTCTACCGCCGTGGGTATAGACATCCCAGCCCTCGCCGCGCGCTTGCAGGTCTTCGCCATGGCGGCGCTTGGCATCAATGGCCACCACGATGCACTGGGCGCCGTACTTGCGAGACGCATCGCGGATGAGCTGAGGATTCGCCACCGCTGCGGAATTGAAACTAACTTTGTCGGCGCCCGCATTCAGCAGGCGCCGCACGTCTTCCACGCTGCGCACGCCACCGCCCACGGTAAGGGGGATGAAAACCTGCGCTGCGACGGCCTCGATGATGGGGATGATCAGATCGCGTCCCTCGCTCGTGGCCGTGATGTCGAGAAAGGTCAGTTCGTCGGCGCCCTGCTCGTTGTAGCGGGCGGCAATCTCCACCGGATCGCCGGCGTCGCGGAGTTCTACAAAGTTGACCCCTTTGACAACGCGGCCGCCGGTGACGTCGAGGCAGGGAATGATGCGTTTGGCAAGCATGAGGTGGTCAGATCGAAGCCGATGAACTATATCTATTCAGAGGGGTGCGGATGAGAGGGCAGGCAGCCGCCGTATACGCGGAGTCGGGAGGTCAGCCAGACAGGAGCACTCATGAACCGCAGTACCTTGGCGGCCGCATCCATGCTCGCCGCCGTTTTATCGGCACCGGCCGATGGAGTTGAGGTTATCTTTACCGCCCCGCTTGCCAGCGAGGTACTGGGGGCCTCGCCGGGCACCGGCTCGACCCAAGTGACCGTTGACTTCGACGACATCACCATGCGCGTAGAAGCAAGCTTCGCCGAATTGATCGGCCCCACGACAGTCTCACACATCCACTGCTGCACCGCAGAGCCTTTCACCGGGGTGGCATCGGTGGCAACCCAGATCCCGACCTTCGAGGGCTTCCCCGCCGGGGTGCAATCCGGGGCCTACGACGGCACGTTCGACATGACCCTCGCCTCGAGCTACAACCCCGATTTCGTCACCTCCCAGGGCGGCGTCGAGGACGCCTTCTCCGCGCTGGTTTCCGGGTTCGAGGCAGGCACCGCGTACCTGAACATCCATAGTTCGGCCTTCCCGGGAGGTGAGATCCGCGGCTTCTTGCAGCCCATTCCTGAGCCGCAAACGTGGGCGCTCATGGCGACCGGGTTGGCGTTGGTGGGGTGGGCGTCGCGTCGGCGCAGACCGGGCTGACTGACGCGCTCAGGAAGCGGCCAGTTCGTCGGCGCGTTCCTGGGCCTTTGCGAAATCGAGGGCGCCGGTGTAGATGGCGCGGCCACAGATCACGCCTTCAATGCCTTCCCTTTCCACGGCGCACAGCTTGTCGATGTCACCCAGACCACTCAGACCGCCCGATGCGATGACGGGGATGGTGAGTGACTGCGCGAGCTTAACCGTGGCCTCGATGTTGATGCCCGTGAGCATGCCGTCTCGGCCGATATCTGTGTAGATCACGCCTTCGACGCCGTAGTCTTCGAACTTGCGCGCCAAGTCGACGACCTCGTGGCCGGTGAGCTTGCTCCAGCCGTCGGTGGCGACCTTGCCGCCCTTGGCGTCCAGGCCAACGATGATGTGGCCGCCGAATGCACTGCACGCGTCCTTCAGGAAGCCCGGGCTCTTGACCGCCGCCGTGCCGATGATGATGAAGCTCAGCCCGTCGTCGAGGTAGCGCTCGATGGTATCGAGCTCGCGGATGCCACCGCCCAGCTGCACCGGAATCTCGTCCCCGACTTCCGCCAGGATGGACTTGATTGCCGCCTCGTTGATTGGCCGACCGGCGAAGGCGCCGTTCAGATCCACCAGGTGCAGCCGCCGTGCCCCGGCATCGAGCCAGCGGCGGGCCACGGCCGCAGGATCCTCACCGAACGTGGTGGAGTCATTCATGTCGCCTTGTTTCAGGCGGACGCACTTGCCGTCTTTCAGATCAATCGCGGGGATCAGCAGCATGGCCCGATGGGAGGGGGTGTGGTGGGAAAGCGGCGCCCGAGAAACGGTGGACGTTCAGGGTTTCCAGTGCAGGAAGTTCTGGTACAGCGCCAAGCCGTGGGCGGCGCTCTTCTCGGGGTGGAATTGAGTGGCGAAAATGTTATCCCGCGCCACCGCGCAGGTAAAGCGCCCGCCGTAGTCGGTTTCTCCTACGCTATGGCGAACATCGCGCGGCCGAGCACAATAACTGTGCACGAAATAGAACCAGGCCTCGTCTGGAATCCCGGTCCACATCGGGTGGGCATGCACCTGGAGCACGCGGTTCCATCCCATCTGAGGCACTTTGTAGCGGCTGCCATCGGGCTGTGAGCGCCCTTCAAGCTTGAAGCGCACCACCTCCCCGGGAATGAGATCGAGCCCATCGGTGGGGCCCTCTTCGCTGCGCGTGAGCAACATCTGCATGCCGACGCACACACCCATCAGCGGCTTGTGCGCCGCCGCGTGCAGCACGGCATCCAGAAGGCCGGATTCGCGCAGCTCTCGCATGCAGTCGGGCATGGCGCCCTGCCCGGGCAGCACGATGCGCTCAGCGGCAAAGACCTCTTCCGGACGTGAAGTGACAATCACGTCAACGTTCGATGCTTGCGCTGCATGCATGACGGCCTGGGACACCGAACGCAGGTTGCCCATCCCGTAGTCGACGACGGCGATGGTCGGCTTCATCGGGCGCTCTCCTCTATCAAAGGGTGCCCTTGGTCGACGGGATGACGCCGGCCGCTCGCGGATCGATCTCCAGCGCCATGCGAAGCGCGCGCGCGAATGCCTTGAAGATCGTTTCGCACTGGTGGTGCGCGTTGTGGCCGTGCAGGTTATCGATGTGCAAGGTGACGCCGGCGTGGTTCACGAAGCCCTGGAAGAACTCGTAGACCAGCTGCGTGTCAAGCGTGCCGACCATGCCGCTCTTGAAGTCCACTCGCATGTGCAGGCCCGGCCGGCCGGAAAAATCGACCACCACCCGCGAGAGCGCCTCGTCCAGTGGCACGTAAGCATGCCCGTAGCGGCGCAGCCCCTTCTTGTCGCCGATGGCCTTCGCCATCGCCTGGCCGAGGGTGATGCCGACATCCTCGACGGTGTGGTGGCCATCGATGTGCAGGTCGCCCTTGGCATCGATCTCCAGGTCGATGAGACCGTGGCGGGCGATCTGGTCAAGCATGTGATCGAAGAAACCGATGCCCGTCGACAGTTGAGCAGTGCCGGTGCCATCGAGGTTGAGCGCAACGCGAATCTGCGTCTCGGCGGTGTGGCGGGTGACTTCCGCCTGGCGTGCAAGGGAGGTCATCACAGGCTGGCCTTCAGGGCATCCAACATCAGCTCATTTTCCTGCGGCGTGCCCACCGTGAGCCGCACGCAGTTCGCCAGCAGCGGGTGCGCGCCGGACACATTCTTCACGAGCACGCCGCGCTGCTTCATGCCGTCGAAAGCTCGCTTCGCATCGGGAACCCGCACGAGGATCATGTTGGCCTCGCTGGGATAGGGCCGCAGGTTTGGCATCGCCTTCAATGCTGCCTGCAGCCTCTCCCGCTCGGCGCGGATCACCGCGGCCTGCCGTGCGTACTCGTCGGCATGCTCCAGCGCGAAGAGGGCGGCTTCGGCGTTGAGCACGCTCACGTTGTAGGGCGGCCGGACTTTGCCGACCTCGGCCACCAGTGCTGCCGCGCCGACCAGATAGCCGAGGCGCACCCCGGCCAAGCCGAGCTTGCTCATCGTGCGCATGACCAGCACGTGCTCGTGGCGGCTGACTCGATCCATCCATGTGCGCGACGCGAAAGGCTGGTAGGCCTCATCGAAAACCACCAGCCCCCTGCCCTGGCGTCCGACCGCATCCACGATCTGTTCGATCGTGCCCTCGTCCCATAGGTTTGCCGTTGGGTTGTTGGGGTAGGCGATGTAGACGATGGAGGGCCGCTCGGCCTCGATCGCATCCAGCATGGCCGCCTCATCGAGCTCGAAGTCGGGTGTGAGCGGCACGCCGACGAAGCGCAGGCCCTGCAGCTGCGCGGACATGGCGTACATCACGAAGCCGGGCACCGGCGCCAGAATGGCGGCGTCCGGAACGTCACAGGCCATTGCAAGCAGGGAGACAAGCTCGTCGGAGCCGTTACCCAGCATCATGGCGCAGCCCGGCGGCAGCGCGATGTGCGCCGACAACGCCTCGATCACCCGGTGCATGCAGCCTCCCGGATAGCGGTTCATCGCCACCCGGCCGAGCCGCTCGCCGAGCGCACGCTGCAGGTGTTCCGGGAGACTGAAGGGGTTCTCCATCGCGTCGAGTTTGACGAGACCGGTGCTGTCCTGTACGTGGTAAGCACGCATGGACTGCACGTCTGGACGAATCGCAAGCCTGATGCGTTCTGCAAGGGTGCTCATGCGCAGCGGTCAAGCCCTTCGGGGCCGACGATTGAAAGGGTTGAGGAGGGTCACCGTGTCGAGCTGCCGTGGGTAGGTCAACGCTCCAGCCGCATTTCCGCTGAGCGGGCATGCGCCTGAAGCCCTTCGCCATGGGCCAGTTCCGAAGCGATGGGACCGAGTGACCGGGCCCCGGCCTCGCTCACCTCGATAAGGCTGGTGCGCTTCTGGAAGTCGTACACCCCCAGCGGCGAGGAGAAACGCGCCGTGCCGGAGGTGGGCAGCACGTGGTTCGGCCCCGCGCAGTAGTCGCCCAGGCTCTCGCTGGTAAACGCACCCAGGAAGATAGCGCCGGCGTGGCGCAGCAGCGGCTCCCAGCGATGGGGATCGCCGGAGCTGACCTCGAGGTGCTCCGGCGCGATGCGGTTGCTGATCTCGCAAGCCTCTTCCATGCTGCGCGTGTGAATCAGCGCCCCGCGGCCTTCAAGTGAGGCGCGGATGATCGCTTGGCGCGGCATGCCGGGCAGCAGGCGGTCGATGGCCTGCTTCACCTGGGTGATGTAGGCCTCGTCGGGGCAGAGCAGGATGCTTTGTGCCAGCTCGTCGTGTTCGGCCTGGCTGAAAAGATCCATCGCCACCCAGTCCGGCGGCGTCGTGCCGTCGGCGATGACGAGAATCTCGCTGGGTCCGGCGATCATGTCGATACCCACCCTGCCGAACACGCGGCGCTTGGCGCTGGCCACGTACGCGTTGCCGGGGCCGGTGATCTTGTCGACCGCGGGAATGGTAGCCGTGCCGTAGGCGAGGGCAGCGACGGCCTGCGCACCGCCCACCGTGAAGACACGATCCACGCCTGCGATGGCCGCGGCCGCCAGCACCAGGTGGTTGCGGATGCCTTGCGGCGTGGGCACCACCATGATGAGTTCGCGCACCCCGGCCACCTTGGCCGGCACCAGGTTCATGAGCACGCTGGACGGGTAGGCCGCCTTGCCGCCGGGCACATACACGCCGGCCCTATCCAACGGGGTGACCTTCTGGCCGAGCAGCGTGCCATCGCCATCGCGGTAGCTCCAGCTGCGCCCGCTTGCCTCCAGCTGGCGCTCGTGGTAGCTGCGGATGCGATGCGCGGCGGCCTGCAGGGCGTCGCGCTGCGCGGGCGTGATGGCCGACAGCGATGCCTGGAGGGCTTCGCCACTGATCGCCAGTTCCGACGGCATGGCGGCGTTCAGACCATCGAATCGACGCGTGTATTCGAGCACTGCTTCGTCGCCCCGCTGCTGCACGTCGGCGAGGATGCAACTGACAGCGTCCTCGATCGCATGATCCTGCTCCGCCGACCAGTGCAGCACGCGCTGGAACTCGGCATCGAAATCCGGTGCGGTGGTGCGGAGGCGGCGCAAATTCACGGTCATGGTGCGATGGCGCAGGCGAAGGCGTCGATGATGTGCCGGAGAGGCTCGCGCTTGAGCTTGAGCGCAGCCTGGTTCACGACGAGGCGCGACGAGATCTTCATGATCTCCTCAACCTCGATGAGATGGTTGGCCTTGAGGGTGCTTCCCGTGGACACCAGGTCGACGATGGCATCGGCCAAGCCGGTGAGCGGAGCCAGCTCCATCGAGCCGTAGAGCTTGATGAGGTCGACGTGCACGCCCTTGTTGGCGAAGTGCTCGGCAGCGCAGCGGGTGTACTTGGTCGCCACGCGGATGCGCGAGCCCTGCTTCACCGCGGTGGCGTAGTCGAAATCGGCGCGCACGGCGACGCTCATGCGGCACTGTGCGATCTCCAGGTCCAGCGGCTGGTACAGGCCCTCGCCGCCGTGCTCGAGCAGCGTGTCTTTGCCCGTGACGCCGAGATCCGCGCCGCCGTACTGCACATAGGTCGGCACGTCGGTGGCCCGCACGAGGACCACGCGCACATCGGGTCGATTGGTGCCGATGATGAGCTTGCGCGACTTCTCGGGGTCTTCGGCCACCTCGATGCCGGCAGCCCGCAGCAGCGGCAGCGTCTCGTCGAAGATGCGTCCCTTGGACAGCGCGAGGGTGATCATCACTTCACTCGCTCTATGTCGGCACCGAGAATGCGCAGCTTGGCTTCCATCTGTTCGTAGCCGCGATCGAGGTGGTAGATGCGGTCGATCAGCGTCTCGCCGTCGGCCACGAGGCCCGCGACCACGAGGCTTGCCGACGCACGCAGGTCGGTGGCCATCACGGTAGCGCCGGAGAGCTTGTCCACGCCATGGACCATGGCGGAGTGCCCATCCACCTCGATCGAAGCGCCCAGACGCATCAGCTCGTTCACGTGCATGAAGCGGTTCTCGAAGATGGTCTCGGTGATGCGCGCGCTGCCCTCGGCGATGCAGTTCAGCGCCATGAACTGGGCCTGCATGTCCGTGGGAAATGCGGGGTACTCGCTGGTGCGAAAGCTCACCGCCCTGGGCCGGGCGTGGCTACTGACGCGGATCCAGTCGTCGCCCGCCTCGATGGTGACGCCGGCTTCGCGCAACTTGTCGATGACTGCGGCCAGGTGAGCGGCCTGCGCGCGGCGCAGCACCACGCTGCCTCCGGCCGCCGCCACCGCGCACAGGAAGGTGCCGGCCTCGATGCGGTCGGGGACGATTCGATGCGGCTGGTTCGGCCCCAGGCCGTGCAACTTCTCCACCCCTTGGATGCGGATGCGGTTGGTGCCCTGCCCTTCGATCTTCGCGCCCATGTGGATGAGCATCTCGGCCAGGTCGGGAACTTCAGGTTCCTGCGCGGCGTTCTCCAGCACCGTCTCGCCCTCGGCCAGCGTGGCGGCCATGAGCAAGTTCTCGGTTCCCGTCACGGTGATCATGTCGGTGGTGATGCTCGCGCCTTTGAGCCGCTTCGCCTTGGCGATGATGTAGCCATGCTCGACTGTGATGTCGGCACCCATGGCGCGCAGACCCTTGATGTGCTGGTCCACCGGCCGGGAACCGATGGCGCAGCCGCCGGGCAGCGACACGGTGGCCTCGCCGAAACGCGCAAGCAGCGGCCCCAGCACGAGTATGGACGCGCGCATCGTCTTCACCAGGTCGTACGGCGCCTCGGGGGTGGTCACGCGGCCGGCGTCGAGGGTGACCACGTCGGGCTGCGACTCGTCACGCTCGGCGGCAACACCCATGTTGCGCAGCAGCTTGAGCGTGGTGCTCACGTCCTGCAGGCGCGGCACGTTGACCAGCGTCACGGGCTCAGGCGTGAGCAATGCGGCGCACAGCTCAGGCAGGGCGGCGTTCTTCGCGCCCGAGATGATGACCTCGCCTTCGAGGAGGCGGCCACCGCGGATGAGGAGTTTGTCCATGAGCGTCGGTCTTGCCCATTCATCCGCGGCCCACGGAGCCCGCTGGCGCAGGCCCGCCAGCCGCAGCGAACGCTGCGGCGGTGTCAGTGGTGGTGGGGAGCGGCCGGCGTGGCAGCCCACTCGGCCGGGGTGAGCGTCTTCATCGACAAGGCGTGGATCTGCTCGCGCATTCTATCGCCCAGGGCCCCGTACACCTTTTGATGACGTGCCACCCGGCTGGCCCCTTCGAACTCTTTCGAAACGATCGTGGCGAAGAAATGCCGGCCATCACCTTCGACCTCGAGGTGCTCACAGGCGAGTCCCGCGGCGATGAAGTCACGCACCTGATCGGCAGTGGGGTCGGCCATGGTCTGGAAGGGGTTCTTCGCTCTCGCACGAGGGCCGCAAAGAGGGCTCGGTTCCGTGCGATTGTACGGACCACGCGCTGCGGCCTTGCCGTACAGTCGCCGCCACATACGAGCGGTGGAGGGTCAAGAATGAACACTGCACAGGTCATCAGCTTGAGCGTTCCCATCGTCATCGCGCTTTGGGCGCTGGCCTCCTACAACCGGCTCGTGCGCCGGCGCAACGAGATCGGCAATGCGTTCGCCCAGATCGACGTGCAGCTCAAGCGCCGCCACGAGTTGATCCCCAACCTGGTGGAGACGGCGCGAAAGTACGTGCAGCACGAGCGCGACACGCTAGAGGCGGTGATCGCCGCTCGCAACACCGCACGCACCGCCGTCGACGCAGCACGCCAGCGGCCCGACGATGCGGGCCACATCGCAGCGCTGGCCGGCGCAGAGCAGGTGCTGGGCGGGGCGCTGGGGCGGCTCATGGCCGTCGTGGAGAGCTATCCCGAGCTGAAGGCCGACGCCACGCTGCGCGAGCTGAGCGAGGAACTCACCCACACCGAGAACCGTGTGGCGTTCGCCCGCCAGGCTTTCAACGATTCCGTGCTCGACTACAACAACACCGCGCAGCAGGCGCCGGCGAATTTCATCGCTTCCCTGCTCGGCTTTCGCAGCGCCGCGCCGCTGGCCGCTAGCGAGGCCGAACGCGAGCCGGTGCGCGTGAAGTTCTGACGCCGCGCCCGGCATGCGTTTTCGCCGGCACCAGGAAGCGGCGCAGGCGTCGACGCGGCGCCTGATCGCGCTGTTCCTGCTGGTATTGGCCGCGCTGGTGCTCGCGGTGAACGCGGCCCTGGCAGGGGTATACCGCTTCAGCGTTCCCTTCGTCGACGGCTACCCCGAGCTTTTCTTTGAGACGAACACAGCGATCGTGCTGCTGTTCGTACTGGGTGGCTGCTGGCTGGAAAGCTTACGGCTGCGCGAAGGTGGCGCGCACGTGGCGCGCATGGCAGGCGGACGGCCGGCGCAGGTCTCGGGGCACACGGCTGGCGAGCGGCTGGAGCGCCGGCTGCACAACATCGTGCAGGAGATGGCGCTGGCCTCGCGCATCGCGCCGCCCGCGGCATGGGTGCTGCCGCGCGAGGACGCCATCAATGCCTTCGCGGCCGGCTGGTCGCACGACGATGCAGTGATCGCCGTGACGCGCGGCGCGCTGGAACGGCTCACGCGCGAGGAGCTGCAGGGAGTGGTGGCGCACGAGTTCAGCCATGTCGTTCATGGCGACACACGGCTCAACATGCGACTGGTCGGGCTGGTGTGGGGCCTGCAGATGGTGTTCCTGCTGGGCCGATCGCTCTCGCAGCCCGACGAGATTGGTCGCCGGCCGGTGACCACGCTGTTCGGTTGGGCGCTGATCGTGACCGGCTGGATGGGCTGGGCGGCCGGGCGGCTTCTGCAGGCGGCGGTGTCGCGCCAGCGTGAGTTCCTGGCCGATGCGTCGGCAGTGCAGTACACACGCCTGGTGCAAGGGCTGGGCGGAGCGCTGCGCAAGATCGCGCACCAGGCGCGGTACCACACTGGCAGGCTGCACGCACCCCAAGCGCCGAGCTTGGCGCACCTGTTCCTCAGCGCCCCGGGCACATGGCAACTTTGGTCCACGCACCCTCCGCTCGCGGAGCGCTTGCGGCGGCTGTATGGGCACGAAATGGAACCGTTGCCAGCCGAGCCGCTTCCTGCACCGGCGGGCGATGAGCCCCTGGTCAGGCTGGCGCCGCGTCATGGTGTCGCTGCGCCGGCTGGTGCGCCGCCCGTCGGAAGCGCGGCGAGCCCCGTACGCGATCCGGTGCACGACCCGGCATGGCATGGCGACGCCGCGCGCGAGCACCAGGCACTTGCGCGCATCGCGCTGTGGTGCGGCGCGGGTCAGTGCCAGGCCGCGCTGCTGCTGTGGCTGGCGGGTGGGCGCGACGTGCCGACGGCCGACGTGCCCGCTCGGCTGGTACAAGCCGCGCGCAGCGAGTTAGCCGCCTTGTCGCCGCTGGCGCGGCTCGACACGATGGCAATGCTCGCCCGGCGGCTGAGAGACACCACGCCCGCACAGCTTGCGAGCCTGCGCCACGCGGCACGCCAGATGGCACGCGGCGCGGACGGTCGGCTACGCCGGCTGCTTCTCGGCACCTGGTTGCGCCACGGCGCTGCGTGGCCACTCCGGGTCCGCGGTGCGGGCCTTGAAACCCTGGGGGATGAAGTGGCTGCAGCGACCATGCTGCTCGGCAGCGCCATGGAGCTTCCCACCGCGACCGCCGCCGCCTGGCTCGATGCAAGCCTGGTGGCTTGTGGCGTGACCATCCGCGGCTTGCGGGCCACGTCGCCTGCCCGCGCGGCAATGGGCCTGCAGCGGCTGGCACCCATGCAGCGCCCTCGGCTTGTGCGCGCGTGGGTCGACTCGCTGCCGCAGGCCATGCTCGACGCGCGCCGGACAGAAATACTCCAGATCGCAT
>CBFHAS010000070.1:0-22935 GCA_965653625.1 uncultured Burkholderiaceae bacterium
ACCGGCTCCACGTGCACCCACGGCAGCGCCTCGACCCCCCCCGCCTCGCCGCCCCACCCCGGGCGTGGTGTGGCTCGCCCCGCCGGGCGGCGTGCCGCGCAACGACGCATTGCAGAAGGTCAGGCGCCTGTACCGTGCCGAGAAGGCGGGCCACACAGGCACGCTGGATCCCCTGGCCACGGGGCTACTGCCTCTGTGCTTTGGCGCAGCGACAAAGTTCTCGCAGGTCAGCCTGGACGCGGACAAGCGGTATGTGGCCACGCTGAAGCTGGGCATCACGACGAGCACGGGCGATGCCGAAGGCGAGGTGCTGCAGCGACGTTCGGTTGCCGTCTCGACGAATGAACTGCAAGCCGTTTGCGCGCGGTTCGTTGGCGAGATCGAGCAGACGCCTCCCATGCATTCGGCGCTCAAGCACGCCGGGCGCGCACTGTACGAGTACGCCCGTGAAGGCATCGAGGTGGAGCGGGCCAGCCGATGCGTGATGCTGCACGAAATACGTCTTATGGGCGGCGCAGGCGACGAATGGACGATCGAGGTGCGCTGCAGCAAGGGCACCTACATCCGCACCCTGGCCCAGGACCTGGGCGAGGCGCTCGGCTGCGGCGCCCATCTCTCGGCGCTGCGACGCATCGGCAGCGGCCCGCTCACGCTGGCCGCTGCGCGCACGCTGGATGAACTGTCCGCCATGAGTGATGGGGAGCGGGACACCGCCTTGCTCGACGCCGACACACTGCTGGCCGACTGGCCCGCGGTGCATTTGAGCGGCGACGATGCGGGGCGCTTTCTGGCCGGCGTGCGCCGGCGCCTGTCCCTGGCGGATGCGCCGAGGGTGCGCGTTTATGGCCCGCATCCGCGGGCCTTCCTCGGCAGCGGCCACGTGCGTGCCGGGGAACTGATTTCCACAAGGCTCCTGAGCCCGGCGGAGGTGGAAGGCCTCCTCGCGAAAGCAACACCATGACCCGACAGATCCGAAACATCGCCATCATCGCCCACGTGGACCACGGCAAGACCACGCTGGTGGACCAGCTGCTGCGGCAAAGCGGCACCTTCCGCTCGAACGAGAAGGTGGCCGAGCGGGTCATGGACAGCAACGACCTGGAGCGTGAGCGCGGCATCACCATCCTCGCCAAGAACTGCGCGGTGGAATGGAATGGCACGCACATCAACATCGTCGACACGCCTGGGCACGCCGACTTCGGCGGCGAGGTTGAGCGCGTACTGTCCATGGTGGACGGCGTACTGCTGCTGGTCGATGCGGTGGAAGGCCCAATGCCGCAGACCCGCTTCGTGACCAAGAAGGCGCTGGCGCTGGGGCTCAAGCCCATCGTTGTCGTCAACAAGGTGGACCGTCCGGGCGCCCGCGCCGACTACGTGATCAACGCGACCTTCGACCTGTTCGACAAGCTCGGCGCCACGGAGGAGCAGCTCGACTTTCCGGTCGTTTTCGCCTCAGGCCTGAACGGCTGGGCGAGCCTTGCGAAAGGCGAGGTCGGCCAGGACCTAGCGCCGCTTTTCAATGCCGTCCTGACCCACGTGCCGGCTCACGAAGGCAGCGCGGAAGATCCGCTGCAGTTGCAAGTCTGCTCACTCGACTACTCCACGTACGTGGGCCGCATCGGCATCGGCCGCATCAACCAGGGAACGCTGAGGCCCGGGCAGAACGTGGCGGTGTACGCGGGGCCCGAGTCGCAAGCCTTCAATGCGCGTGTCAACCAAGTGCTCAAGTTCGAGGGCCTGGAGAGGCAGCAGGCTACAGATGCGGGTCCGGGCGACATCGTCCTCATCAACGGGATTGAGAACATCGCCATCGGCGTGACGTTGACGGACATTGAGCGCCCGGCGCCTTTGCCCATGCTGCAGGTCGATGAGCCCACCTTGACGATGAACTTCTGCGTCAACGGCTCGCCCCTGGCCGGGCGGGAAGGCAAGTTCGTCACCAGCCGCCAGATCAAGGACCGGCTGGATCGCGAGCTGCAGTCCAACGTGGCACTGCGCGTGCGCGACACCGACGAGGACGGCGTGTTCGAGGTGTCCGGGCGCGGCGAACTGCACCTGACCATCCTCCTGGAGAACATGCGGCGCGAAGGTTACGAGCTCGCGGTGTCCAAGCCGCGCGTGGTGCTGAGGGACGTGGACGGCGTGCGCCACGAGCCGATCGAGCTGGTTACGGCCGACGTGGAGGATCAGCACCAGGGCGCGGTGATGCAGGCTCTGGGCGAGCGCCGTGCCGAGCTGGTGAACATGGAACCCGATGGCATGGGGCGCGTGCGGCTGGAATACCGCATCCCTGCGCGCGGGCTGATCGGCTTCCAGAACGAGTTTCTGAACCTGACGCGCGGCACCGGGCTCATCAGCAACATCTTCGACGGCTACGAGCCCTACAAGGGCGAAATCGAGGGCCGCAAGAACGGCGTGCTCATCAGTCAGGACGACGGCGAGGCGGTGACCTACGCGCTGGGCAAGCTCGATGACCGCGGCCGCATGTTCGTCAAGGCGGGCGACCCGCTGTACGAAGGCATGGTGATCGGCATCCATTCGCGCGACAACGATCTCGTGGTCAATCCGGTGCGCGCCAAGCAGCTCACCAACTTCCGCGTCTCGGGCAAGGAAGACGCCATCAAGATCACGCCGCCCATCCAGCTCACGCTCGAGTACGCGGTGGAGTTCATTGACGACGACGAGTTGGTGGAGATCACGCCGAAGTCCATCCGCATCCGCAAGCGTCACCTCAAGGAACACGATCGCAAGAGGGCTTCGCGGGAAGCCGCCTGACGGGCCGGGCTGGTGCAGCGAGCCGGTCGTGTCTCATCTTCGAGCCGTCGCCGCAATGTTGGTGGTGACGCTCCTATGGAGCATCGCCGGCGTGGTGACGCGCCATCTGGATTCGGCGCAAAGCTTCGAGGTGACGTTCTGGCGCAGCCTCTTCACCGCGTTCTCGCTGGGCGCCTACTACGCCTTCGCGCACGGGTCTGACACGCCGCGGCTGCTCGCGGCCGGTGGCCGGCCGCTGTGGGTCTCAGGTTTGATGTGGAGCGTGATGTTCACCTGCTTCATGGTGGCCATCACGCTCACGACCGTGGCCAACGTGCTGGTCACCATGAGCGTGTCGCCGCTGCTCACGGCGCTGCTCGCGCGCTTCATGCTCGGCCACCCGGTGCATCCACGCACTTGGTTGGCCATCACCGTGGCTGGGGCGGGCATTGCCTGGATGTACGGGCACAGCGTGAGCGCCGACCCGAAGCAACTGCTGGGCACGATGGTGGCGCTGGGCGTGCCCATTGCAGGCGCGGTCAACTGGAACACGATGCAAAAGAGCGGGGCCAAGGTTGATCTCGTGCCGGCACTTCTCATCGGCGCCGTCGTCTCGTGCGCCGTGACCTTTCCGCTCGCGTTGCCTCTCCGCGCAACGGTGCACGATGTCGCATGGCTCGCCGTGCTGGGCCTGTTTCAGTTGGCCATTCCGTGTGCCCTGGCTGTGCGGGTGGCGCGCTGGCTGCCGGCGCCGGAGATCTCGCTGCTTGCCCTGCTGGAGATCGTGTTCGGCATCGCCTGGGCGTGGATCGGAGCCGGCGAGCAGCCGGGACCCCACGTGCTGGCGGGCGGTGCGCTGGTACTGGGCACGCTGGCCCTCAATGAAGTCTGGGGCTTGAGACGAGGGGTGGCGCGGGTGGCGTCATGACTCTCAGCTGTGACCGATCCAGCGTGGATGCGCTGGATCGGTCACAGGGGACTCAGTGTGCCGACGTGTCCTTGCGCGACAAAGCCCGCTTCAAGCCAGCTTCGAACTTGCTGAGGTTCAGCGGCTTGACCCAGTAGTCGTAGGCGCCCAGGCTCATGGCCTTCACGATGTCCATGGACAGGGAGTCCGCGGTGAGCAGGGTGATGCGCAGCTTGCCGGCCGCGATTTCCTCGTTGAGTGCACGCACTACTTCCAGCCCGCCGATGTCAGGCAGGTGCATGTCGAGCAGCACGAAATCGGGCTGCTCCGAACGAGCGAGACGGATTCCTTCCATGCCGGTATGGGCCTTGATGAGCGTGATGCCCGGATACATCGCCAGGGCACTCTCGATCAGATCCATGTTGATGGGGTTGTCCTCGATGTAGAGCACCGTTCCCCGCAAATCGGGATCACGGAGCTGCAGGTCATCTACCGCCATGTCATGCCTCGGTTGCGGCCCTACAGGCCGACCGGGCATTTTGCGGTCGTGTTGCAGTGCAGTCACCTGGGTGATCGAATTCCCCACGTTGATCGGGGTGCTTCACCCCGCGACTAAGGGAGCACAAAAGACATGTCGACCCTCTGTTCGGCACGAAGGCGTGCCGCGTGACGCACTTTCGCGTCCCGGTTGACTGGGCCGAAGTCCGGCGTCGCGTGTCGGCTACCGAGAATGCGCTGGCCCCTGAACTCGACGGCCTCGCACAGCAGCGGCGGGCCACTCGTCTGGCGCGCGCGCAGGCGCTAGCGTTGGGTCGCCCGGGCCGTGTGCATCGGGGCCCGGGCATCGAGGTGGTGGAGTTCACGCTGGCCGAGCGCCGTTTTGCCATTGATGCGATCTGCGTACGCGAGGTGCGTCACCTGTCAGAGCTGACAGGGGTGCCTTGCACGCCGTCTTTCCTGTCCGGCATCATCAACTCGCACGGTCGCATCATTGCGGTGATCGACCTGCTCGATTTCCTTGGGCTGGCCGCGCCTGGGCTGGGCGACCTCGACAAGGTGGTCATCGCGCAGCAGGAAGACGCGGAGCTTGGCCTTCTTGCGGATCGCATCCTCGGCACGCGATGGACGCCGCTTGAACAACTCGTCGACACACCCGACGGCATGGCCTCGGCAAAGGCCCGTGCCCGGTGCGTGCGCGGTGTCACGCCGCAGCAAGTGATCGTGCTGGATGCGCCCAGGCTGCTGGCCCACGCGGCTCTTGCATTGGGCGAGGAGCGCATGCCGTGAACGCTTTGCGCGTCCAAGGCGGCCCGCGAACCTCAACAACAGGTGAGGACGACCCATGGCTGCATCAAACCGGGCCGCCGCAGGCCTGGAACCGCACTCGCTGCATCTCGCCTGCATGCTGAAAATCGTGGCGGCGGCGGCGGTGGTGCCCGCGCTCGCCTGGGGACAGCCCGCACTGCCGCCGGCCGCCACGCCCGCGGCAGCGCTGCTGCGTCTTTCTATCGAAGAGTTGGCGCAGGTGGAGATCTCGTCGGTATCGCGGCATACCGAAAGGGTGGCCGATGCGCCTGCAGCCGTTTACGTGATCACGCCCGATCTCATCCGGCGCTCGGGCGCCACCACGCTGGCCGAGGCGCTGCGGCTTGCGCCCAACTTGCACGTCGCCCGCGTTGACTCGAGCACCTGGGCGATCAGCGCACGTGGCTTCAACAGCACCACGGCGAACAAGCTGCTGGTGATGGTCGACGGGCGCAGCATCTACACGCCGCTGCATGCCGGTGTGTTCTGGGACATGCACGACGTCGTTCTCCACGACGTGGAGCGCATCGAAGTGGTGAGCGGTCCGGGCGGCACGCTGTGGGGCGCCAATGCCGTGAATGGCGTCATCAACGTGATCACGCGGCCGGCGAGGGAATCGATCGGTTCGTTGGTCGCACCTGTACTGGGCACCGATGAGCGCGGCATCGTTGTGCGGCAAGGCTGGCGCACGGGCGCGGATGCCGGCTTGCGCTTGTACGCGAAGGCTTCGCGATTCGAGCCCACGGAGCGCGCTGACGGAAGCACGGCTTCTGACGAGTGGCGCCGTGCTCAGGCGGGCTTTCGTTTCGGCACGGGCAGCCCCGACGCGGGCTGGACCTTCCAGGGTGATCTTTTCGACGGTCGCGCCGACGTACCCAGCCAGCCCGAGCGGCGGGTGCAGGGCGGCAATCTGCTGGCACGCTGGCGACATGACATGGGCGAACGCGGTACGGTGAGGGTGCAAGCTTGGCTCGACACCTACCGTCGCGAGCAGCCGGGCTTCTTCACCGAGCAGCTGGACACCGTGGATGTCGACGTGCAGCACCACTTCAGGTGGGGCGAGCGCCACGATCTGGTTTGGGGCGCCGGTCTTCGGCACCACAGCGACAGGACCACCGGAGGCGCGCTGCTGCGTTTCGAACCTGCCGACAGCACACTCGCGCTTGCCAGCGTGTTCGCGCAGGACACGATGGCGCTGACCGGCGATCTGAAGCTCATCATGGGCCTGAAGCTCGAGCACAACGACTACACAGGCATGGAGTCGCAGCCCAGCGTGCGCCTCGCGTGGAAGCCTGACGATCGCTCGCTGCTGTGGGCGGCCGTGTCCCGAGCCGTGCGAACGCCGTCGCGGCTCGACCGCGACTTCTTCGTGGCCGCGCTGCCGCCGCCCTATGGCGGCCGCCTGCTCGGTGGGCCTGAGTTCGTGTCGGAGTCGCTCACGGCCTTGGAAACGGGCTGGCGCTCCTGGCCTACGGCACGCCTGAGCTACTCGGTCAACGTCTTCGCTCACCGGTACGGCCGGCTGCGCAGCGTGGAACCCACCGGCACGGGCGACTTCGTGCTGGCTAACGGCATGCGCGGGCGCAGCCGGGGCGTGGAAGCCTGGGGCGATTACCAGCTGAGCGAGACCTGGCGGTTGCATGCGGGCCTGATGCTGCAGCGGCAGCGCTTGCGTTTCGCCGAGGGCAGCCAGGATCCCGGCTCTGTCGCCGCAGCGGGCAACGATCCGCGCCACCAGTGGACGCTTCGCTCCGCATGGAGTCTGCCGCGCAACATGCATTTCGACGTGGCGCTGCGCCGCGTGGGCGAGCTGCCGAGCCCCGTGGTGCCCGCTTACACCGCCCTGGACGCACGGCTGGC
Organism: uncultured Burkholderiaceae bacterium; assembly: GCA_965653625.1. Taxonomy (GTDB): domain Bacteria; phylum Pseudomonadota; class Gammaproteobacteria; order Burkholderiales; family Burkholderiaceae_C; genus Albitalea. The sequence continues at coordinate 6,827 of CBFHAS010000070.1, forward strand.
ATGGAGCCCGCGCCGCGACTTGGAAATTTCGATCGCCGGATTCGATCTGCTCGATGCCCGGCACCCCGAGTTCGGCGCGGCCCCGGCCCGCAGTGAAATCGGCCGGCGACTGTTGCTGAAGGCCTTATGGACACGGTGAGGTTCGCACTGGCCTGCCTCGCGATGGTCGCGGCCTTGCCGCCGGCCTGGTCGGCTGAGTCGATCGAGTTCGCGGTGAAGGCGGCGTACCTGGTGAAGTTCCCCTCGTACGTGGTCTGGCCGCGCCAGGCTTTCACCACGCCCCAATCGCCTGTGGTGTTGTGCGTGGTCGTACCCGATCCGTTCGGCCAGCTGCTCGACGACGCGGCTGCCGGGCAGCAGATCGAGGGCCGCCCGCTGGAGATTCGTCGCGTCAGGGTGGTGACCCCGGATTCCAACTGCCATCTGGCTTACTTCGGCGTGCCGAGTCCCGCGGTCGACGTGCTGCGCGGCAGCGGCATCCTCGTCGTGACCGATGGCCCGTCCGATGGCGGCATCGTCCACTTCGTGGTGAGCAGCAACCGCGTGCGCTTCACCGTCGACGAAGAGGCTGCCGCCGAGGGCGGACTGGCCATCAGCTCCAAGCTGCTCAACGTGGCCCTCGCCGTCAAGCCTCGGGGAGGGGCGAGATGACGCGTTGGCTGGCCGACTTGCCGATCCGGCGCAAGCTGCTGCTGATCACGCTGATGGTCAGCGCGCTCGGCCTCCTGTTGGCCGGCAGCCTCATTGTGGTGTGGGAGGTGTATGCCTATCGTGAACAGAAGGCGCAAGAGGCGACGGTTCAGGCTGAGCTGCTTTCCGCCAGCGTGACGGCCTCGCTGGAATTCAACGATCCCAAGGCAGCGAACGAGTACCTGTCGGCATTGCGCGCCAACCGCGATGTGATCGCGGCGGCCATCTACGCGGCTGACGGCAGCATGTTCGCCAGCTATGTGCGTGCCAGCGGAATGCAACTGCCGCCACGCTCACCGGTGCCGGGGCAGCGCGTGGAGGGCGATGAGCTGCTCGTGACATGGCCGGTGCGCCAGGGCACGCGCGACGTGGGCAGCGTGTACCTGCGCATGGGGGCGCAGCCGCTGCTGCTTCGCGTGGCGAGCTTCGGCGGCATCCTCCTGGCCGTGATGGTGGGCTCGTTGCTTATCACGCTGCCGCTCGCGTCGCGCCTGCATGCGGTGATCGCCGTGCCGGTGCGCGAGGTGGCGGAAGCCGCGCGGCGCGTGGCTGCCGGCGAGATTGTGGTGCGCCGCACGAGCGGCCGGCGGGGCGATGAGATCGGGCAACTCGAAGAAGCCTTCGCGCAAATGGGCGCTTCGCTGCAGAGCAAGGCCGAGCTGGCGCGGCGCATCGCGGCGGGCGATCTTGCGGTCGATGTGCAGCCGCAATCGGATGCCGACGTGCTTGGCAATGCCTTTGCTGCCATGGTGCGCAACCTCCAGGACAAGGCCGAGACCGCGCAGCGCATCGCCACCGGTGACCTGACGGTGCAGGTGGCGCCGCAATCCGAGCGCGATGAATTTGGCCGCGCCTTCGCCACCATGGTGGAGAACCTGCGCGAGCTCAGCCGCCAGGTGATCGATGGGGTGAGCGTGTTGGGCAGTTCCACCAGCGCGATCCTCGCCGGCACCACGCAGGTGGTGGCTGGCACCACGCAGGCCGCGGCAGCCATCGGCCAGACGGCCGTGACGCTCGACGAGGTGAAGCAGACGGCGGTGGTGTCCAGCCAGAAGGCTCGGCATGTCTCCGACACCGCGCACAAGGCCGCCCAGGTGTCGCAGACCGGCCGCCGCTCGGTGGAGGAAGCGCTGGAAGGCATGCACCAGATCCGCGAGCAGATGGAGCTCGTGGCCGAGACGATTACGCGGCTGGCCGAACACACGCAGGCCATCGGCGAGATCATCGCCAGCGTGAACGACCTGTCCGAGCAGTCCAACCTGCTGGCGGTCAACGCGGCCATCGAGGCGGCCAAGGCGGGCGAGCACGGCGTGGGTTTCGCGGTGGTGGCGCAGGAGGTGAAGAGCCTGGCGGCCCAGTCGCGGCAGGCCACGGCGCAGGTGCGCACCATCCTTGGCGACATCCTCAAGGCCACCAGCCACGCGGTGGTGGCGGCGGAGCAGGGCGCCCGCGCGGTGGACGCCGGCGCCCGGCAGTCCACGGATGCGGGCGAGGCCATCCAGCGGCTCGCCGACAGCATCGCCGAGAGCGCCTCCGCTGCCAGCCAGATTGCGGTGTCGACGCAGCAGCAGCTGGTCGGCATGGATCAACTGGCCGAGGCCATGGGCAACATCCGCACCGCCACCTCGCAGAACATGGAAAGCACCCGCCAGGCGGAGCTGGCCGCGCACCGGCTGCATGAGCTTGGCCAGCGACTCATGGGCACGGTGGGCCGGTACCGGCTGTGATGGACGCGCCATGAACGACGACGAAGCCCGCTTCCTGCGCCAGCTGATGGCCACGTTCCGCGTGGAAGCGGAGGAGAACCTGGCCGCGATGTCATCGCTGCTGGGCGAGCTGCGGCGCGCCGGGTCGGCTGGGGATGCCGCGCGGGCGGTGGAGCCTTTGTTCCGGGAGGCGCACAGCCTCAGGGGCGCCGCCCGCGCAGTGAACCTGCCCGACGTGGAGCGGGTGTGCCAAGCCATGGAGCGCCTGCTGTCGGCCGTCAAGCATGGCGGGCTGTCGCCATCGCCGCCCATCGCCGATGGACTGCAGCGCGCGGTCGATGGCCTGGGGCGGTTGCTGATGGGCCACATGACGGGCGCCGGGGGCATGGACGCCGAGCTGCACCTGGCACTGGTGCGCGAGCTCGATGCGCTGCTGGCGCCGGGCCAGCAGCGGCCGACCCTGCCAGTCACGCCGGCCGCTGTCGACGTGGCCGGGCCGAAGGAGCGCGCGCAGCCGTCGGCGGCCGTGCACAACGTGGCAGAGACCGGCGACACCGTTCGAGTGGGCGTGGCGCGCCTGGACCACTTGATGGCGCAGGCCGAGGAACTGCAGGCTTATAGGTTCGGCGCGGCCCAGTTGTCGGAACGCGTGCGAAGCCTTCAGAGCGCGATGGCGTCATGGAGCCGACAGGTGGAGGCCAGTGCGCGCGACGCGCGGGCGCTGCGCCGCATGCGCATGGAAGCCGCGGAGGGCAGCAGCCGGCAGCGCCGGGCACTCATGCAGCTGGCCGATGCCGCTGATCGCGACGAGCGCCATGCAAAAGACATGCTGGAGCGGCTGGCCCGTCTCGCGGCCGATGCGGCGCGCCACCATCGAGGGCTTTGCCCGCGGCTGGAACGGCTGCGTGCCGACATGCGACAGCTCCTGATGCTTCCCTTTGCCACCCTCTTCGCGCCGCTGCCGCGGCTGGTGCGCGAGCTGGCGCAAGCCAGCGGCAAGGAGGTGGAGCTGGAGATCCGCGGCGCCACGTTCGAAGTCGACCGCCGCATCCTCGAGCAGATGAAGGCGCCGCTGAACCACCTGTTGCGCAACGCGGTGGACCATGGCATCGAGCCGCCGCGCGAACGGCTGGCCCTCGGCAAGCCGGCGTGTGCGCGGCTTTGCATCACCGTCGTCCCGCGCGAGGGCAACCTCATCGAACTGAGTGTGTCCGATGACGGCGCGGGCATCGACCTCGCCCGCGTGCGCGAGCGGGCTGTGGGGCTGGGCCTGCTCGATTCCGCAAAAGCCGCCGATGCCAGCCGCGAGGCACTGGCCGACCTCGTATTCGCATCGGGGCTCTCGACCCGCGCCACGCTCACCGAGCTTTCGGGCCATGGCCTGGGGCTCGCCATCGTGCGGGAGAAGGTCCAGGCCTTGGGTGGGCAGGTCACCGTGCACCGGTCCGACCCAGGCAGCCAAGGGGCGGCGTTCCGCATCGTGCTGCCCGCCACCTTGACAGCCATGCGGGGGTTGCGCGTGCGTGCGGGAGGCCGGCGCTTCGTGTTGCCTTCGCGGCACGTCGAGCGCGTCGCGCGCATCCGGCGAGATGCCGTGCTGCCGGGTGACCAGGGCGGCTCCGTGGTGCTGCAGGGAGTGGAGATGCCTCTGGTGAGCCTGGCCCGCGTGCTGCAGCTCGGCGAGCCTGCGCACGAAGCGGCGGGCGCTGGGCACGAGCACCTGCAGCTCGTCGTGGTGTTCGGCGGCGAGGAGCGTGTCGCGTTCCGTGTCGACGAGGTGGAGGGCGACGAAGAGCTGCTGCTCAAGCCCTTCGCGCCGCCATTGCGGCGCGTGAGGCACGTCGCCGGTGCCACGGTGCTGGGTGCCGGCGAGGTGGTGCCGCTGCTGCACGTGGCGGATCTCATGGCCTCTGCCATGCTTGGCCAGGGACCGCAACTCCACGGCGTCACGCCGGCGGTATCGGCCCCGCGCGCGTCGGTGCTGCTCGCGGACGACTCGGTCACGGTGCGCCAGCGCCTGCAGCATGTGCTGGAAGGGGAGGGCTACCGGGTGAGCACCGCTTCCGATGGGCTGGATGCGTTCGCCCGCCTGCAGTCGGGCCGCTTCGATTTGCTCGTGTCCGACGTGGAGATGCCGCGTCTCGATGGCTTCGGACTCACCGCCCGCGTGCGCAGCGACCCGCGGCTGGCGCAAATGCCGGTGGTGCTGGTCACCGGGCTGGAGTCGCCACAAGACCACCAGCGCGGGGTCGAGGCGGGGGCCAATGCCTACATCACGAAGAGCAGCTTTGAGCAACGCCGCTTGCTCGAAGCCATCCGGGCGCTCGTATGAAGCCGCCGATCCGCGTGCTGGTGGTGGAGGACTCCCCCTCTTGCCGCGCGCTGCTGGTGAGTCTGCTTGCATCCGACCCGCGGCTCGAAGTGGCGGGCATCGCGGCGGACGGCGAGGCGGCTATCGTCGCGGCAGAGCGCTTGCGGCCCGACGTGATCACCATGGATGTGCAGCTGCCGCGGCTCGACGGCTATGCCGCCACGCGCACCATCATGGAGAGCTTCCCGACGCGCATCGTGATCGTGACCTCCACCGCGGCCCCGGGCGACGTGGCAGCGAGCTTTCATGCGCTGGAGGCCGGCGCGCTCGCCGTGCTCGGCAAGCCGCCGGGCCCCGGGCACCCGGGCTTCGCCGCCGCGCGAGAGGAACTGCTGCGCACCGTCGTGCTGATGGCCGAAGTGCGGGTCGTGCGTCGCCGGCCGTCAGCCGTGCGGGCCCGTGCCGATCACGCACCGACAGTTGCTGCATCGGGCTCGCGCGAGATCGCGCTGGTGGCGATGGGCGCGTCCACCGGCGGGCCTTTGGCGCTGCAGGAAATCCTGTCGGGTCTGGCGCCGCGGGTGCCGGTGCCGATCGTCATCGTGCAGCACATCTCGCCCGGCTTCGCCGAAGGCTTTGCGCAGTGGCTGGCCGCAAGCAGCCGCTACGCCGTGCGTGTGGCCGCACAAGGCGAGCGACTGCAGCCGGGACTCGCGTACGTGGCACCGGACGGCGCGCAAACCACAGTGCGCGCCGACGGCACGGTGAAGCTGGCCGACGAGCCGCCTCGGTATGGGTTTCGTCCCTCGGTGGGCATCCTCTTTCGCTCGGTGGCCGAGCAGTTCGGTCGCCGCGCTGCGGGCGTGCTGCTCACCGGCATGGGCCACGACGGTGCCCGGGAGCTGAAGCAGCTTCGCGATGCCGGCGGGCTCACGCTCGCGCAGGATGCAGCCAGCTGCGCGGTGGCCGGCATGCCCGGCGAAGCCGTGCGGCTTGGCGCCGCGATTCATGTGTTGCCCCCGGTGCGCATCGCCGCGGCCCTCAGACACCTGCTGGAGCGGGAGGCAAGCTGATGTCTTTGCCCAACGAGCGGCCCGAGCCGGCCATCGAGATCCTGCTCGTGGAAGACAGCCCCACTCAGGCGGCGCGGCTGCACCGGCTGATGGAGGTTCATGGCTATCGCACACGGGTGGCGGGCAATGGCCGGCAGGCGCTGCAGGCGCTCGCCGAGCGCAAGCCCGCGCTGGTGCTGTCGGACGTGGTCATGCCCGAGATGAACGGCTACGAGTTGTGCCGCGCGATCAAGTCGGAGCCGTCGCTGCGCGATACGCCGGTGATCCTGATCACCTCGCTCACCGACCCCAAGGACATCGTGAGCGGCCTGGAATGCGGCGCCGACAACTTCGTTCGCAAGCCCTATGCCGACGGGTACCTGCTCAAGCGCATCGAGCACGTGCTCATCAACCAGAAGCTGCGCCGCGCCGATGCGCAGCGCATGGAGCTGGGCATCATGGTCTACCTCGGGGGGCAAAAGCACTTCATCAACGCGGAACGACAGCAGATCCTCGACCTGCTGATCTCGACCTACGAGCAGGCCGTGTCCGTCAATGAAGAGCTTCAGGCGCGCGAGATGCAGATCAGCGAGCTCAACGCCAAGCTGGAGCGGCGCGCGGCGGAGCTGGAGCAGATCAACGTCGAGATCGCGCGCAAGAACTCGGAGCTGCAGCGCGCCAGCGGCATGAAGTCGGAGTTCGTGGCCAACATGTCGCATGAGTTGCGCACGCCGCTGAACGCCATCATGGGCTACTCGGAGATGCTCAAGGACGGGCTGATGGGCGAGCTCGTGGAGCGCCAGCGCTCGGCGGCCGGCGCAATCTTCGACGCGGGCATGCATCTGCTCTCGCTCATCAACGACACCCTCGACCTGTCGCGCATCGAGGCCGGCCGGATGGAGCTGGACCTCGAAACCGTCGACGTCGGCGGGCTCCTCGCCAACAGCATCACCATGCTGAGGGCGCGCGCCACCGCACATCGCATCGACCTACACATGGACGTGCGCGACGTGGAGCCGCTGCTGCTCGATCGGCGCAAGGCGCGGCAGATCGTCTACAACCTGTTGTCCAACGCGGTGAAGTTCACTCCCGACGGGGGGACGGTCACGCTGTACGCGCAGCGGGTGAGCGAGCCGCAGGCCGAACACTTGCTGAAGGCCGCCGACGTGCCGACCTGCGCCAGGGGCTGGCTGGAAATCGCCGTCGTCGACACCGGCATCGGCATCGCGCAAGAGGACATGGGCCGGCTGTTCCAGCCGTTCTCTCAGCTCAACAGCGGGCCATCGCGCAAGCACGAGGGCAGCGGGTTGGGGCTGGCGTTGGTCAAGCAGTTGGTGCAGTTGCACGGCGGCACGGTCGCGGTGCACAGCCGCGTGGGTCGCGGCACCACCTTCAAGGTGTGGCTGCCGTATCGCTATCCGCCTGGCGCGCACGCCGCCTCGGTCGGGCGCTGACCGGCGCCCAATCGCGCATCCAGTTGTAGAGCGTCTTCACGCTGATCCCGAGCGCGTTGCAAGTGCGCTGATGGTGCCCGTCGAAGTGTTCCAGCGTTGCCAGCGTGACCTGGCGCTGGACCTCGTCCCAGCGTGTGCCGACCTGCAGCAGCAGCGTTCGCGGCTCACGAGGAAGCTCTTGCGCGCGCACTGGCGGCGCTGGCTGGGGCAGGCATGGGTCTGAGATTTCTGCGCCCGGCGCCATGACGTAGGCGCGATGCACGATGTTGCGCAACTCGCGTACGTTGCCTGGCCAAGCGTAGTGGCTCCATTGCGACAGCACCGCGGGCGTGATGTGTTTGGAGGGGCCTTCCTGAAGCGCGATGCTATGCAGGAAGTGCTGGGCGAGCAGGCCGATGTCGTCCTTGCGGGCGCGCAGCGGCGGCAGGTGGATCGGAAACACGTTCAGCCGGTACAGCAGGTCCTCGCGCAGCTTGCCTTCATCGACCGCGCGTTGCGGATCACGGTTGGTGGCCGCCACCACCCTCACGTCGCACTGCCGCGCAGTCGAGGAACCCACGCGCATGAAGCTGCCGCTTTCCAGCACGCGAAGCAGCTTGACCTGCAGTTCCAGCGGCATCTCGGTGATCTCGTCGAGGAACAGCGTGCCGCCGTGCGCGCGCTCGAAGAAGCCGGCGTGATCGCGGTCGGCGCCCGTGAAGCTGCCCTTCTCGTGCCCGAAGAGTTCGCTCTCCATGAGGTTCGGCGAGATCGCCCCGCAGTTGACGGCCAGGAAGGGCCGCAACCGCCGTGGGCTCAGGTCGTGCAGCGTACTGGCCGCCAGTTCCTTGCCGCTGCCGCTTTCGCCGGTGAGCATGACCGTCACGCCAGTGGACGCCACGCGCTGAATCTGGTGGCACACACGCTGCATGGCGTCAGAACGGCCGAGCAGGCGCCCGAAACTGCCGCTGTCGCCCGAAGAGTCGCCCGGGCGCCCATTCAAGCGCTGCAGCACCTCATGCAACCGTTCAGGGGCCACGGGCTTGAGCAGGTAATCCACTGCACCCAGGCGCAACGCCTGTACAGAGCTTTCCACGTCGCCGTGCCCGGTGACGAGCACCACCTCGCTGTGCTGGCGCAGCGAATCCTCCTCCAGCAGGCGCATGCCGCTGCCATCGGGTAGTTGGAGGTCGATGAACACCAGGTCCGGCGCCTGCAGCGCCATCTGCCGTCGCGCGTCATGAAGCGACCCCGCCGTGGCGACCGTGAAGCCTTCATCGGCGATGAGCATGGCCATCGTCGCGGCAGTGTCACGTTCGTCATCGACCACCAGCACATGCGACATCGCGATGCTCCTTCTTTCAACTCCAGGCGATGACTTCTTGCCTGGCCAGCAGGTACTCACGCATCAGCGCGCCGAACTCGAGCGCGGAGAACGGCTTGTGAAGAACCCGGTCCATGCCGGCCGCGAGGTACTTGTCGCACTGCTCCTGCATGCAACTGGCCGTCATCGCCACGATGGGCACCGCGCTGCGGCCCATGATTTGCTCCCAGGCGCGAATTTCCTGCGTGGCTTGCGCGCCGCTTTTCACCGGCAACTGGCAATCCATGAGCACCAGCGTGTACTTGCCGGATTTCACGGCCTCGATGGCCTGGGCGCCATCGGTGACCAACGTGCCCTGGATGCCGAAACGCTCCAGGAAGAGCATGGCGAGCAGGCCCTGTACCGGCTTGTCCTCGACCACGAGCACGTGCATTGCCTCGCGCAAGGTGTCAGGCACGGACTCGCAGGCGGCGAATGCCGAGTCGGTCGGCCGCGAGAGCGCTTGGAAGTCAGAAGCGCGTGCGTCGGTGTGCAGCATGGGTGTCATGCAGGTCATCCATTGATCTTGATATGCCTGGCCCGCAGGCGCTTGCCATCCTCAAGCACGCCGGTCACGACGACGGCAGGGCGCTCGTCGAGGCCGGCTGCCGTGCCGCCCTCGAATTCGGTGGCCGAATCGAAGATCACGCGTACGCCTCGCACCGTGAAGCTGCCGTCGGACGGCTTGGGGCCGCCGACCGCACCCTCCACCACGAACACCTCGGGGGCTTCGTTACCGGCCCCCGGGCTGCCGGGCTTGAGCTTCTTGACCGAGACCGTCTCGGCGAGAAGGACACCATCCTGGACGTGCCCCGTCACCTCGATCCGGGCGCCGTTGACCATCTGAGAGACGCTGCCCTTGCGGAACTCGGCGCCGCTGGCATCCACGCGCACGCCATTCACCGTGAGATCCGCCAGGCTCACGAAGTCGGCGATGTAGCCCTCCAGTTCAGCCTTCACACGGTCCATGAGGCCCGGAAGCGAGGTGTGGACGCGCGTGGCGATCCAGGCATCGTTTTCCTGCGTGGTGTGCAGTTCGACGCGGGCCATCGCACCGTTGGCCAGTTGCGGCAGGCTGCCGACGTCGATCTCGGCGTAGTTGATGACCGCGCCTGCGATGGAGAAAGTCTGGGCCGTCAGGTCGCTGATGGGGCCGCGCAGCTTGTAGGTGCTGAGCGAACCGGCGACTTCCACGCGCGTGGCGGCGTACCGGCTGGTGTTTGGATCGAAGAACGCGTAGACCTCGACGAAATCCGAAGTGGTGATGTCTGCGAGACCGTTGCTCACGCCTTCGATCACCGTGTTCACGTCGACGTCGACCCACTGTCCGAGCACGCGCAGCATGCCGGCCGTGGCGTCGACCGATTCCACCGGCCCGCTGATGTGGCTGCCGAACTGCACGCGGCTGGCCACACTGCCCGACCGGCCGGTGCTGTCGGCCGTGATGTCGCCGGCCTCGATCTCGACCGTCATGCCGAGCTTGAGATCGTCTGGCGATCGGGACTGGCCTGCGTCGTCGACGATCGTGGCGTTCGACTCGTCGTAGTGGACTTCATTGACGACGATCGAGCCGAAGCCAGAGATGCGGCCACTCGAATACGCGGTCACCGGTGCGCCGGTGCCGCCGGTGTCCACGCCGCCCCCGCCGCAGGCAGCGATGAGCGCGGCGGCGACCCAGGAGCTGGTCAGCAGCCGCGGCCAGCGCAGGAATTGACGACGTGTCCAGCTCATTTCGTGCTCCTGCGTCCGCGCCGCGCCGGCGCGGGAGGGCGGCCGGTGGCAGAGGGTTCGGTCGAAGCCGACGATGCCACGGTCTGTGAATCTCCAGTGCCGGCCATGCCCTCGGCATAGGCATACATGCCGATGCGAAGACGCTGGTCATGCGGCCGCGCGGCGGACTCGTCTTCTTCGATGAACTGACGCACCATCGGAACCAGTGAGCGCACCAGTGCCTGCCATTGTTCGCTCACGATTGGCCGAAGGCGCTCCAGGGATTCACTCGACAGCCCGTCGGCGAACATGGCCTGTTCGAGATGGCGCGGCGTGTGGCCCTGCACGTTGGCCACGGCGGCCGACAGGTGGTCGCCGACGTTGGCCCCGAGAAAGCCGAACAGCCGCTCGTCATCGTCGCTGGGCACGAATGTCTCGCGCAGCAGCACCACGGTGTCGTTGTCCTCGTCGACCTTGGACAGGCCCAGGCGGCACAGTTCTTCCAGCAAGCTGCGGGGATGGACGTCCTTGGTGACCGACTGCGCAAGGCTTTCGAAACTGGGCGCAGCGCCTTGCCGAGGTAGCGCCTTGCGCGGCGAGCCCTCGTCGCGCAGCATGGGGTCGCTGATCCAGCGAGCAAAGATTTCGGTGGCCGGCGAGCGCTTGGGTGGCTCGGGAACTTCAGACTTGATGAGTCGCGTGACTTCGCGCCGGTTCAGGCCCGTGGCTGCGCTCACGCGGCTCACGGCACGATGCGCGGGCACATCCGGGTGCGCTTCACGTGCGGCCTGCACGAACGCGGCGCGCATGAGTTCGTCGAATTGCGCGTACTGCACGCCACGCGAGATGGCCAGCCGGGCCAGCGGTGCCATGACAGGACGGCATGCGCGCAGCAGCAGCGCATCGTCGGCCTTGTCGGCCCGACCTGCGGTGGCTGTAGTGTCCGGTGCGAAATCCACGTGCTGGCGTCCCTCGGGCCCCTTGATTGAGATCCAGTGTAAATGTGCTTTCTGCACATTTCAACCGAGCCTGTGGAGTGTGAAGTTCCACACGCAAGGGCCGGATTTCAAGGACTTCGCGCGTACGGCACGCCCACCGCCTTGATGGAGAGCGGTGGCGACACGCGCTTCAGCAGGATGGTGGTGTGACGGTGCTCGTTGCGAGGTTTTGCATGCGCCCGATGTTGTGCGCGAAGGCCAAGCCGGAGGGGCGGGTGCATCGACGCATGCTGCGGCAAACGTCCGCTCGCGCCGAGCGCACATCGTCCAATGTGAGCCCGCCCGTTTGCGTGAGCGCGGGTCGCGCGGCCCCGGCGGCTTGGTCACTGCTCGGCGGCAATCTGCGTTCCCGGGCCTGGGGCGCTCAGATGTGCAGCAGTTCCATGTGGATATGCGACGCCGCGATCGCCGCCGCGCCGGTAGCCACCGCGATTTGGTTCAGCCCTTTCGTGACGTCACCCACGGCGTACAGGCCCGGCACGGTGGTCTGGTGATGGGAATCGCACAACAGATAGCCTTGATCGTCGTGCTCCGCCCCCAGAGCGACGGCAAGCCCGGAATGGACTTCCGTGCCGAGCGCGCCGTATAGCGAGTCGAGTGTGGTCTCTGCCTCACCGTGTCGCACCACCACGCGCCCGTTCCACAGCCGAATGCCGCGTACCGCCTCGCTCACAAGCTCGATGCCTGCATCTGCCAGGCGTCGCCGCTGCGCATCGGTGAACTGCACGCCGTTGTCGACGCGGAACACGGTGAGTCGGTCGGTGAAGTGACGCACGTACAACGCTTCCAGGGTGTCGCTGCCATGGTCGGCCACGATGCCGACGGCGCGTCCACGCGTCTCGTAGCCGTCGCACACCGGGCAGTAGCGCAAGGCACCTTGCTGCAGCGCCTCGGCGAGATAAGGCATGCGGGGTGGAATGTCCCTCACGCCGGTGGCGAGCACCACGCGGCGTGCGGTGGCGCCGCCGCCGAGCCAGTGTGCGGCGAAGCGGTCGGCAAGCTGCGAAATCGCCTTCACCTCGCCAGCGACGACCCGTGATCCGTACCGTGTGGCCTGCTCGCGCATGCGCGCCAGCAGGTCACTGCCCGGCACGCCTCCGGGGAAGCCCGGGTAGTTTCTAGAGGAGGGGATACGCGAGGCGCGGCTCTCTCCGGCATCTAGCACGAGCACACTGCGGCAGAAGCGGGCGAGGTAGATCGCCGATGCAAGGCCGGCCGGGCCGCCCCCCACCACCAGCACGTCAACGTCCGGAGTGCCGGCCTGCATCAATGGTGCGAAGGCGAGCCCGGCTCGGGGCGGTCTGGCTCGGAAGGCCAGGACACGTCGCGCAGCAGTTCATCGGTGTGCTCGCTCTGACGAGTGGCGAGGTCTCCGAGCGACACGATGCCGACGACGCGCTTTTGCGCATCCAGTACCGGCAGGCGGCGGATTTGTACGTCGCCCATCTGCTTCATTGCTTCCTCGGTGCTCTGGTCCTCGGTGCACCAGCGGGCCTGGTCTGTCATCACCTCGGACACGCAATGGTCGGTCGGTTGCAGCCCGGCGGCAGTGGCGCGCACGGTGATGTCGCGGTCGGTGATCATGCCGACCAGCTCCTGGCCCTCGCATACCGGCAGCGCACCAACGTTCAGCTCATCCATCAGCTGCGCTGCGCGCTGCAGCGTTTCGTCGGGGCCGACAACCTGCACGCCGCGGGTCATTACTTCGCTGATCCTTGCCATGACACATCCTCCTGGTTTGGGAAAAAGCGGACAAGGCAGGGAAGCAACACACGTTCCCGGCACCCGGGCAGATTTGAGCCGCGTGCGCCGCGACGTGTGGACGCGCAGAGCTACATACCTTGGGGGCAGTTCCTACACGCTGCGCGGGTGGGAACCCGGCTTGCTGCGCGACATTCATGACCATGCAAGCCACGCCCTCGGAGTTGAAGCTCACCCATCCGGGCCGGGTCGTCGACCACAGTACCGGGCTGACCAAGCGCGATCTTGTCGAGCACTACCAGCGCGTGGCGCCCTACATGCTGCCGCATGTGAAGGGGCGGCCCATTGCACTGCTGCGGGCCCCCTCGGGCCTGCACGGAAACCTGTTCTTCCAAAAGCACGCGGGGGCGCTCCGCATCCCTGAACTGAAGCGCCTGGATCCCTTGCTCGATCCTGGCCATCCGCCGCTGCTGCAGATCGACTCGACCACGGCGCTTGTGGGCGCCGCGCAGATGAACGTCGTGGAGTTCCACACATGGAACGCGTGCTCGCATCGCATCGAACATCCTGATCGCTTGACCTTTGACCTCGACCCTGGGGAGGGCGTGGCATGGCAGGCCATGCGCGACGCTGCGTCGCTGCTGCGAGCGCTGCTTGAGGAGATCGGCTTGCGAAGCCTGCTCAAGACCAGTGGCGGCAAGGGCCTGCACGTGGTGGTGCCGATCGCACCGCGCCACGAATGGGAGATGGCCAGGCGCTTCTCGCAGGCCGTGACACGCCACCTGGCCCATTTGGCGCCCGACCGTTTCGCCGCCCGAAGCGGCCCGAAGAACCGCGTGGGCCGGATCTTCCCGGATTACCTGCGCAATGGGCGCGGGGCCACCACGGTGGCCGCGTACTCCGCGCGCGCCCGCCCGGGGCTGGGCGTTTCAGTCCCCGTGGAGTGGGAGGAGCTGCAGGAACTCGAAGGCGGCGCGCACTGGACGGTGACCAACCTGCACGAACGGCTTCGGCCTGGCGAGGATGCCTGGGCCGGCATGGGATCGCTTCGACAGTCGCTTACCCGGCCGATGCGGCTGCTCGATCGCCTGATGTCGTGAACCGAACACCGAACGGGTGGTGGCGCCTCACGTGGCCGGCGCGGCACTGAACCGGGCGTGCATCGCGCGGCGCAGTGCCGCGGCCAGCTGGTCCGGTGGGCAGGGCTTGGCGATCACCGCAAATCCAGTGGCGACCGCTGCATCCAGCCGCGAGGTGTAGCCGGTCATCAGCAGCACCGGCAGCCGTGGGTAGGTACGGCGCAGCGTAAGGGCCAGTTCGAGACCGTCGCTGCCGCCGGCCATGACGATGTCGCTCAGCACCGCGTCGAAGCGGGCCGGATCGGCCGCCAGCAGCTGCAGCGCCTGCGCGGCTGAGGCCGCACGCGTGATCGCATAGCCGATGGACTGAAGCAGCGCACTGGTGGCCTGAGCCACGTCGTCGTTGTCTTCCACCAGCAGCACGGCCCCGCTGGCATCGGGAATGCTGCCGCGGGTTTCGGCCGGCACGGCGCTCGCTTGCGTCGCGCGCAGCAGCATGGAGACGGTCGTTCCATGGCCGAGGCGGCTGCTCACGGTGGCAGTGCCGCTGGCCTGCGTGCAAAAGCCGTAGACCTGGCTGAGCCCCAGCCCCGTGCCTTTGCCCACTTCCTTGGTGGTGAAGAAGGGCTCGAAGACGCGATCCAGCACCTCGGCCGGGATGCCGATGCCCGTGTCCGAGACGGCGATCTGGACGTAGGGGCCTCCAGCGCGGCGCTCGTGCTCGGGCGCGTTGGACACTGCGATGCGCAGCACGCCGCCTTGCGGCATGGCGTCGCGTGCATTGATGGCGAGATTGATCAGCGCAAGCTCCAGCTCCGCCGCGTCGACTTCGACCGCCCGCACGGACGGCGAGATATCCGAGCGCAACTCGATGTCGCGCGTGAGCGTGTGCCGCAGGAGCTCCAGCACCTGCGGCAACCAGCGCCGCAGGTCGATCACCTCGGCACGCCACGCCTGCCGGCGCGAGAAGGCGAGCAGCTGGCGCGTGAGCCGGGAGCCGGCCTCCACCGCCCGCTTGATCGATGCGATGGGCGCCGACACGTCCGCACCCGGGGGCATGCGCTGCAGCAGGTGGGCGTTGTTGTTCACCACCATGAGGAGGTTGTTCACGTCGTGGGCCACACCGCCGGTGAGGTGGCCCATGGCCTCGAGCTTCTGTGCCTGGCGCAGCGCAGCCTCGGCCTTGAGCCGCTTGTCGGCCTCGGAGTTGAGCTCGCGCAGCGCGGCGTATTCGCGGCGCGTTCGCAGCCACGCAATGCGCGAGATCGCCAGCAGCGCGAGCGCCATCGGAAAGGTGAAGAGCGCCAGCAGCACCAGCGTGTTTCGCCACTGCCGGAGCACCGCGTCGTGGGCCATGCCGGCCGCAGCGTACAGCGGCGTGTCGCCGATGCGGTGGAATGCCATCAGCCGCCGGACCCGGTCCACGGACGACACGGTTTCGAGCATGCCCTGGCGTTCGCCTGCAGCCACGCGCTTCATCATCGCGCTCGTCAAGGGCACGAAGGCGACAGGCGCGGCAGGCAGCGGCACGCGCACGATGATGGCGCCGTCGGCCAGGAACAGCGAAGCCGACATGCCGGGCCGCGTGCG
The DNA here is from genome assembly GCA_965653625.1 of uncultured Burkholderiaceae bacterium. Lineage (GTDB taxonomy): Bacteria > Pseudomonadota > Gammaproteobacteria > Burkholderiales > Burkholderiaceae_C > Albitalea. Next base: position 22,460 of record CBFHAS010000070.1, read on the forward strand.
GGCAAGCTCGGTGTAGAAGTCCATGAAGTACGACGGCCGCAGGGCGGCGGCGACGACACCGGCGAACCGCCCCCGCGCATCGAGCCGTCGGTGGCTGACCATGAGCCGCTGTCCCTGCCGGATGTCGGCGTCAGGCTGCACGCTGAATCGATACCCGCCGGCTTGCGCGGCGAGGCGGAAGAAAGGCTCCCGGTCTGCAAAGAGGCTGCCGGCGCCGGCACGCTTGTCGGTGCTTACGAGCAGTTTTCCGTCGGCGCCCCACACGGTGAGCGAGTCCAGTGCGGGGATGCGGTCGACGATCTGCCGCATGCGCTCGCGCAGGGCATGTTCCTTCTGAAGAACCTCAACGTCGGACAGGCCCTGGAGGTCCTCTGCCACCCGGTCGAAAGCAAGGGCGTGGGTCTGCAAAACCCGCAGTGCATGCTCGTGCGCTATGCGTACGGCCTGGTCGATCTCGGCCTGGGCCTGGGCGAAGG
>CBFHAS010000071.1:0-22705 GCA_965653625.1 uncultured Burkholderiaceae bacterium
CAACTTACGGCGGGACTTGCACCCGCAAGAGTGCGCCCATGCTGGGCGCACCAAAAAAGAAACCCCGCCGAGGCGGGGTTTCGATGAGCCGCTACAGCGAACGACTCTACTTCTGTGGTTGGCGTGTCCGCGTGCCGACGACTTCGATCTCGACGCGACGATTCTTCGCGCGACCGTCAGCACTCTTGTTGTCGGCCACGGGCTGCTTCTCGCCCTTGCCTTCCGTGTACACACGGTTGCGCTCGATGCCCTTGCTAACCATATATTCCTTCACGGCGTCTGCGCGGCGCACCGAAAGCTTCTGGTTGTAGGCGTCGCCACCGATCGCGTCGGTGTGGCCGACGGCGATGATGACCTCGAGATTGACGCCCTGCATCTTGCTCGTCAGGTCGTCGAGCTTGGCGCGGCCTTCAGGCTTGAGCGTGTCGCGGTTGAAATCGAAGAAGGCATCCGCCGCGAACGTGACCTTCTCGCTCATTGGAGCAGGCAGCGCCGCGGGCGGCGGTGTCACCGGGGCAGCGGCAGGCGGGGGTGGCGGCGGCGGTGGCGGAGGAGGCGGCGGCGGTGGCGGTGGGGGAGGCGGCTTCAGCGCCCCATCGCAGTCGGGATTCGCGGTAGCCGGCGTCCACGTGGCATCACGCCAGCACAGTTCGTTGGTGCCGTTCTTCCAGGGCTGACCGCTCGCGTTGACCCAGTTGTCAACCGACTTCTGGGCAGTGGCTTGGGCAAGTGCGCTCGACGCCGAAACGGCAAGCGTGGCGGATGCGAAGAGCGACGCCACCTTGTTCAGTTTCTTCATATTTCTCCTCTTGAGGGGAAGGTGCAGTTGATTCTGCAGAACGTCCGAACAGGAATCGGATGCGCTGGCAACCTTCGCTTTCACGAATGGTGTACCACCCAAACGATTGTGCCAGCACGCTTTTGATTTAAGCCCCTGGAGCCGAGCATCGCCGGGCATTGTTGCTCTGCTGCTACAGCATGCGGCACTTAGAATCCCAAGCTTCGCCTACCCCCTGTGGCGGGCTTGTTGTTGACCTCGCCTCCATGACCCAATTCGCCAAGGAAACTCTGCCGATCAGCCTCGAAGAGGAGATGCGGCGCTCCTACCTCGACTACGCGATGAGCGTGATCGTGGGACGTGCATTGCCCGATGCGCGCGATGGGCTCAAGCCCGTGCACCGGCGCGTGCTGTTCGCGATGCACGAGCTCAACAACGACTGGAACCGACCCTACAAAAAGTCCGCGCGCATCGTGGGCGACGTGATCGGCAAGTACCACCCGCATGGCGACAGTGCGGTGTACGACACCATCGTGCGAATGGCGCAAGACTTCTCGCTGCGCCACATGCTGGTCGACGGGCAGGGCAACTTCGGTTCGGTCGACGGCGACAACGCCGCGGCCATGCGGTACACCGAGATCCGGTTGGCCAAGATCGCGCACGAAATGCTGGCCGACATCGACAAGGAGACGGTCGATTTCGGTCCCAACTACGACGGCAGCGAGAAGGAACCGCTGGTCCTGCCGACGCGGCTGCCCAACCTGCTGGTCAACGGCTCGGCCGGCATCGCGGTGGGCATGGCCACGAACATCCCGCCGCACAACTTGAATGAAGTGGTCGATGCCTGCCAGCACCTGCTGAAGAACCCGGGCGCCAGCATTGATGAGCTGATGGAGATCATCCCCGCGCCTGACTTCCCCACCGCGGGAATCATCTACGGCTTGTCCGGCGTGCGCGAAGGCTACCGCACGGGTCGCGGCAAGGTGGTGATGCGTGCCAAGTGCCACTTCGAAGACATCGACCGTGGCCAGCGCCAGGCGATCATCGTCGACGAGATCCCCTACCAGGTGAACAAGAAGAACCTGCTCGAGCGCATGGCCGAGCTGGTCCACGAAAAGAAGCTGGAGGGCATCAGCCACATCCAGGACGAATCCGACAAGTCGGGCATGCGCGTGGTCATCGAGCTCAAGCGCGGCGAGGTGCCCGAGGTGGTGCTGAACAACCTGTACAAGCAAACCCAGCTACAGGACACCTTCGGCATCAACATGGTCGCGCTGATCGACAACCAGCCGAAGCTGTGCAACCTGAAGGATCTGATCGAGATCTTCCTGGAACACCGCCGCGAGGTGGTCACCCGCCGGACGATCTACGAGCTGCGCAAGGCACGCGAGCGCGGCCATGTTCTGGAAGGCCTCGCGGTAGCCCTGGCCAACATCGACGAGTTCATCGAGACCATCAAGACCTCGCCGACGCCGCCGGTCGCCAAGTCGGCGCTGATGAGCAAGAGCTGGGACTCATCGCTGGTGCGCGAGATGCTCTCGCGCGCCGGAGATGGCACGCCGGGCGGGCGCGATGCCTATCGGCCTGAGGGCCTGGAGCGCGAATACGGCCTGCAAGCCGATGGTCTGTACCGCCTGTCGGAAACCCAGGCCAACGAGATCCTGCAGATGCGGCTGCAGCGCCTCACCGGCCTGGAGCAGGACAAGATCATCGGAGAGTACAAGCAGGTCATGGCCGAGATCGCCGATCTGCTCAACATCCTGGCTACGCCGGCGCGCGTGACGACGATCATTTCGGAGGAACTGGCCGCAATCAAGCAGGAGTTCGGCCAGACCAAGCTTGGTGCGCGCCGCAGCCTGATCGAGCACAACGCACAGGATCTCGGTACCGAGGATTTGATCACGCCCACCGACATGGTCGTGACGCTCTCGCACACGGGCTACATCAAGAGCCAGGCGGTGTCCGAGTACGGCGCGCAGCGGCGAGGTGGCCGAGGCAAGCAGGCGACGCAAACGCGTGAGGACGACTGGATCGACCAGCTGTTCATCGCCAACACGCATGACTACATCCTGTGCTTCACGAACCGGGGCCGGGTCTACTGGCTCAAGGTGTGGGAGGTGCCGCAGGGTTCGCGCAATTCGCGCGGCAAGCCCATCGTGAACATGTTCCCGCTGCAGCCGGGCGAGAAGGTCAACGTGGTGCTGCCGCTCACCGACGGCTTCCGCAGCTTCCCGCCCGACCACTACGTCTTCATGGCCACTGCGCAGGGCACGGTGAAGAAGACGCCGCTGGAGGAGTTCAGCAACCCACGCAAGGCCGGCATCATTGCCGTCGACCTGGACCAGGGCGATTACCTCATCGGCGCCGCGCTCACCGATGGCCGGCACGACGTAATGCTGTTTTCCGACGGTGGCAAGGCGGTGCGCTTCCACGAAGAGGACGTGCGCCCCATGGGCCGCAACGCGCGAGGCGTGCGCGGCATGGCGATGGACGAAGGCCAAAGCGTGATCGCCATGCTGGTTGCCGAGGATGAGACGCAAAGCGTGCTCACGGCCACCGAAAACGGCTTCGGCAAGCGAACCTCCATCGTGGAATACACCCGGCACGGTCGCGGCACCAAGGGCATGATCGCCATCCAGCAAAGTGAGCGCAACGGCAAGGTGGTGGCGGCCACGCTGGTGCGCCCGCATGACGAGATCATGCTGATCACCGACCGCGGCGTGCTCGTGCGCACGCGCGTCTCGGAGATCCGCGAACTGGGCCGCGCCACACAGGGGGTGACACTCATCGCCTTGGACGATGGCTCGAAGCTCAGCGGCCTGCAGCGCATCGTGGAGAACGATGCCAACGGCAACGATTCCAACGGGCCCGATGCGTCCGGCGAAACGCTGCCCACCGAGGACAACGTTTGATGAAGCACGCCCACTGGATCGCCGTCGCCTTGATGGTCACCTCCACGTTTGCCCAGGCTCAGGCGCCGGGCAAGAAAGACTTGATCGCTAAGGTGCTGCAGTTGCAGCAGCCGGGCATTGAGGCCATGGCACGCGAGATCGCGGAGCGACCGGCGCGCCAACTCATACAGCAGGCGAGCGCGGTGCTGCAGACGCAGGTGGCTTCGGACAAACGTGAAGGCATCGCGCGCAGCATTGAGGCCGACGTGAAGAAGTTCGTCGAGGAAGCTACGCCGGTGATCCGCGAGCGCGCCATCCGGCTCGCGCCCACAACCGTCGGTCCGCTGCTCGAAGAGCGCTTCAGCGAGGAAGAGCTGAAGCAGCTCATCGCCTGGCTGGAGTCGCCAGTGAACAAGAAGTATCAGCAGCTCGTCCCCGAGATCCAGGACAACATGCTCAAGAAACTGGTGGCCGAGGCGGCGCCCATCGTGGATCCCAAGCTGCAGGCCCTGCAGCAGAAGATGCGCACGGCATTCGGCCTGCCGGCGGTACCGGCGTCTGGCCGCGCCGCGTCAGCGGCCACGGCGCGGCCCGCCGCGCGGCCGGCGAGCCGCTGAAGCGGCCCATGCGCAATGCACACCGGCCCCGCCGCCGCGGGCATCGGCCCAGCAGTCGCGTGCCAAAATCCACCGCACGCCATGCCTGAGAAGACGCCTTCCGCCATCCCTCCCGCGCTGGCCGCCCTTCGCCAACAGATCGATGCGGTCGACCGCGAACTTCTCGCGCTGCTGAACCGGCGCGCCGCGCTTGCGCAGGAAGTGGGCGAGCTGAAAAAGCAAGAGGGTTCGGTGGTGTTCCGGCCCGAGCGCGAGGCACAGGTGATAGACGGCCTCAAGTCCACCAACAGCGGGCCGCTCAAGACCGACAGCGTCGCGCCCATCTGGCGCGAGATCATGTCCGCGTGCCGGGCGCTCGAAACGCCCACCCGGGTGGCCTACCTCGGGCCCGCGGGCACCTTCAGCGAGCTCGCGGCACTGGGCTTCTTCGGTGCATCGATCGTGAAGGTGCCCTGCGTGAGCATCGACGAGGTGTTTCGCAGTACCACCGCCGGGGCCGCCGACTTTGGCGTGGTGCCCGTGGAGAACTCCACCGAAGGCGTGGTCGCGCGCTCCCTGGATCTTTTCCTCACCGAGCCGCTGTTCATCATCGGCGAGACAAGCCTGTTCGTGCGGCAGAACCTGCTACGACGAGAGAACACGCTGTCCGGCATCCAGGCAGTGGTTGCTCATCCGCAGGCCCTGGCCCAATGCCACGTGTGGCTTAGCAACCACCTGCCCAACGTCGAGCGCCGTCCGGTGTCGAGCAATGCCGAAGGCGCCCGCATGGCCGGTCTCGACGCGTCCCTGGCCGCCATCGCCAGCGAACGCGCGGCCAGCGAGTTCGGCCTGCACGTCGTGGCACCGGCCATCCAGGACGACCCGCACAACCGCACGAGATTCGCGATCATCACCCACCCGGACCGCCACCCGCGTCCGCACACCTCGGGCCATGACTGCACCAGCTTGGTGGTCTCCGTTACCAACCGGCCGGGCGCGGTGCATGACATGCTGGTGCCGCTCAAGCAGCACGGCGTGTCGATGACACGGTTCGAGTCACGCCCCGCACGCTCGGGCCAGTGGGAGTACTACTTCTATATCGACGTGCAAGGCCACCCCGACCAGCCCGAAGTGAGCAAGGCACTGAAGGAGCTGCGCGATGCCTGCGCCTTCTTCAAGGTCTTGGGCACGTACCCGCTCGACGTTCACTGATGCGCGGCATGGCTTGCCACGACGCGTCCCCCCGGCATTTCGCGCACGTGCACGCGCTTTGTGCGGCTGCCGCACGGGGCACATGATGTTCAGCCAGCTGGGTCTCATCGGCTGCGGCCTCATGGGAGGTTCCTTCGCACTCGCGCTGAAGCGCGCCGGGTTGGTCAAGCGCGTCGTCGGATATAGCAAATCGCCATCCACGACCGAGAAGGCGAAGAAGCTGGGCGTGATCGACATGGGCGCCGAGTCTGCGCTGCTGGCGGTGTCGGGCTCCGACATCGTGCTCATCGCCGTGCCGGTGGCCGCCACCGAGTCCACGTTCAAGGCGATCCGCCATTTGGTGGAGCCGGGTGTCCTTTTCATGGACGTGGGCTCCACCAAGCGTGACGTGATCGACGCAGCGCGCCGCGTTCTGAAGGAACGCGTGAGCAGTTTCGTGCCCGCCCATCCCATCGCAGGCAAGGAGGTATCGGGTGTAGGCCATTCCGATGCGGCGCTGTACGCCAACCGGCAGGTCATCCTCACGCCAATTGCGCAGACCGACCCGGACCTGGTTCAAAAAGCCACCGACGTATGGGCCGCCATCGGCTCGCAGGTGCTGCGCATGACTCCGGAGAACCACGACTGCGCCTTTGCCGCGGTGAGCCATTTGCCTCACATGCTGGCCTTTGCCTACTTCAACTCGGTGGCTCGCCAGCCGGCCGGACGAGACTTTCTCTCGCTCGCAGGGCCGGGCTTCCGTGACTTCACCCGCATCGCGGCCAGCGATCCGGCGGTGTGGCGAGACATTTTGCTGTCCAACCGGGAAGAGTTGCTCAAGCAGACACTGCGTTTCCGCCATGCGCTGGATGCCATGGAACACGTCATCAAGACGGGCAACGCCGAGGCGCTGGAAGACCTGATCCGTGGCGCTTCGGATGCGCGCTCGGGCTGGCAAATGACCGCCAGCAAGCCGACCGGCAGCCGCTGAAGACTCGCTCCAAGCGCAACCCCATGTACACCACGCCCTTCCTCGACCTGCCCCCGCTGTTGCGCGCGGCCGGCACAGTTCGTTTGCCGGGCTCCAAGAGCATCTCCAACCGCGTGCTTCTGCTGGCAGGGCTGAGCGAGGGCACGACAGTCGTGCACGCTGTGCTCGACTCGGACGACACACGCGTCATGGTGGCCGCGCTGCGCGAGCTCGGTTGCGAAATCGACAGCCGCGGTGCGGCCATGCGCATCACCGGGCTGGGCGGGCGGCTGAAGAACCGCGACGCGCGGCTGTTCCTCGGCAATGCCGGCACCGCCATGCGGCCGCTCACCGCCGCGCTGGCCGTCCTCACCGCTACGCAAGGCGGGCGCTTTGAGCTCTCCGGCGTGCCGCGCATGCACGAGCGGCCGATCGGCGACCTGGTGGACGCACTGCGCCAGCTCGGCTGCCGCATCGATTGCCTCGGCCAGGAAGGCTATCCACCGCTGCTGCTGACGGCCGGCTCGGGCACCGTGCGCACCGAGGCACCGATTCGCGTGCGAGGCGACGTATCCAGCCAGTTTCTCAGTGCCCTGCTGCTGGCGCTTCCGCTGGTTACCTCCACCGGCCCCGTGACGGTCGAGGTTGAAGGCGAACTCATCTCCAAGCCCTACGTCGAGATCACCCTGAACCTGCTGCAGCGTTTCGGCATCGCCGTGCAGCGAGAGGGCTGGCAGTGTTTCACCCTTCCCAAGGGCAGCACGTACCGCTCGCCCGGCGATATCCATGTCGAGGGCGATGCTTCGTCAGCCTCGTACTTCGTGGCCCTAGGCGCCATCGCGGCCGTCGATGAACCGCTGCGCGTCGAAGGTGTGGGGCTGGACTCGATCCAGGGCGACATCCGCTTCGCCGATGCAGCCCGGGCAATGGGCGCCGACGTGCGCAGCGGCCCCGGCTGGCTCGAAGTCCGACGCGGACGTTGGCCGTTGCAGTCCATCGACATGGACTGCAACCATATTCCCGACGCCGCCATGACGCTGGCCGTCATGGCCCTGTACGCCGACGGGACGACGCGCCTTTCGAACATCGCCAGCTGGCGAGTGAAGGAGACCGACCGCATCGCCGCCATGGCGCAGGAACTGCGCAAATTGGGCGCCGGCGTGACCGAAGGGCCGGACTTCATCGAGGTGTCGCCGCCGGGACGCTGGCAGGCCGCAGCCATCCACACTTACGACGACCATCGTGTGGCCATGTGCTTCTCGTTGGCAGCCTTCAATGAGCTGGCCGGCGCCAGACCGGCGGTGCCTGTGCGCATCCTAGACCCGAAGTGCGTCGGCAAAACCTTCCCGCACTACTTCGAAACGCTGTTCTCGGTGGCCGATACCGATACCGGCCTCGTTCCCGTCATCGCAGTCGACGGACCCAGCTCGTCGGGCAAGGGCACCGTGGCCAGTGCGGTCGCCGAGCAGCTGGGCTACCATTTCCTCGATTCAGGCGCCGTCTACCGGGCCACCGCGCTGGCGGCCATGCGCGCCGGCGTGCCGCCCACCGACGAGCCGCGCATCGCGGCGATCGCGGCGTCGCTGGACTTGGCCTTCGAGGGCCGCAGCATCCGCTTGGGCGGCGAGGAAGTGGCCGACGCCCTGCGCAGCGAGGCGGTCGGCTCCATGGCCTCGAGGATCTCCGCCCTGTCCTCGGTGCGCGATGCGCTGCGCCAGCTTCAACTGTCTTTCCGGCGCATCCCGGGATTGGTCGCCGATGGCCGCGACATGGGCACGGTCATTTTCCCCGGCGCTGCCCTCAAGGTGTTCCTCACCGCGAGCGCCGCCAAGCGGGCCGAAAGACGGCATAAGCAATTGATTTCCAAGGGAATTTCATCTAGCATCGACGCCCTTCGCGCCGAGCTGGAGGCGCGCGATGCGCGGGACGCCACCCGCGCCGTTGCACCGCTCAAGCCCGCTACGGATGCGCAGTTCCTGGACAACTCGGATCTCGGTATCGACGAAACCGTCGATACCGTCCTGACGTTCTGGGAACGACGCATGCCGTTCCGAGTCTAGATACGCCCGAAAGGAAAACCGCCCCAAGGCCCCGGCCCGAAGGCGCCCCGCCCGCCGCTTTCCCTCTATGGCCGCCAGGCCCGCCGAAGCGACGGATCAGCAACCAACTGCGGCCGCAAGCCGCAAATGAAAGTCCCAATGGCTCAAACCCAAACTGCCACCAGTCACGGCGGCGAATCCTTTGCCGCCCTGTTCGAAGAATCGCTGAAGCGCTCGGAGATGCGCAGTGGCGAGGTCATCACCGCCGAAGTGGTGCGTGTCGACTACAACTTCGTGGTGGTCAACGCAGGCCTCAAGTCCGAAGCCTACGTCCCAATCGATGAGTTCAAGAACGATCAGGGCGAGCTCGAAGTCCAGGTCGGCGATTTCGTGTCGGTGGCCATCGACGCGATCGAAAACGGCTACGGCGACACCATCCTGTCGCGCGACAAGGCCAAGCGCCTGGCCTCCTGGCTGGCCCTGGAGAAGGCGCTGGAATCCGGCGACTTCGTCACCGGCACCGTATCCGGCAAGGTCAAGGGCGGCCTCACGGTGCTGGTCAACGGCATCCGCGCGTTCCTGCCCGGCTCGCTGCTCGACACGCGCCCGGTCAAGGACATGAGCCCGTTCGAGGGCAAGACCATGGAGTTCAAGGTCATCAAACTCGACCGCAAACGCAACAACGTCGTGTTGTCGCGCCGCGCAGTGGTCGAGGCGTCCATGGGCGAGGAGCGCGCGAAGCTGCTGGAGACATTGACCGAAGGCGCCATCGTGCATGGCGTGGTGAAGAACATCACCGAATACGGTGCGTTCGTCGACCTCGGCGGCATCGACGGCCTGCTGCATATCACCGACATGGCTTGGCGTCGCGTGCGCCACCCCAGCGAGGTGGTGCAGGTAGGCCAGGAGCTCTCCGCCAAGGTGCTCAAGTTCGACGCCGAGAAGAACCGCGTTTCGCTGGGCCTCAAGCAGCTGGGCGACGACCCGTGGCACGGCGTGTCGCGCCGCTACCCCACCGGCACGCGCCTGTTCGGCAAGGTCACGAACATCGCCGACTACGGCGCGTTCGTCGAGATCGAGCCGGGCATTGAAGGCCTGGTGCACGTGTCCGAGATGGACTGGACCAACAAGAACGTCGCGCCGAGCAAGGTTGTCTCGCTGGGCGATGAGGTCGAGGTCATGGTCCTCGAGATCGACGAGGACAAGCGCCGCATCAGCCTGGGCATGAAGCAGTGCAAGGCCAACCCGTGGGAAGAGTTTGCGTCCACGGTGCAGCGTGGCGACCGCGTCAAGGGCCCCATCAAGTCGATCACCGACTTCGGCGTGTTCGTGGGCCTGGCTGCCGGCATCGATGGCCTGGTGCACCTGTCCGACCTGTCCTGGAACGAGCCGGGGGAAGCGGCCGTGCGCAACTACAAGAAGGGCCAGGAAGTCGAAGCCGTCGTGCTGGCCGTCGACGTGGAGCGCGAGCGGATTTCGCTGGGCATCAAGCAGCTCGACTCGGATCCGTTCACCAGCTACACCTCGGTCAATGACCGCGGCAACATCGTGACGGGCAAGGTCAAGACCGTCGACCCGCGCGGCGCCGAGATTCAGCTCAACGCCGACGTGACGGGCTACCTGCGCGCCTCCGAGATCAGCCGAGACCGCGTGGAAGACGCGCGCAACGTGCTGAAGGAAGGCGACGAGGTCCAGGCGCTGATCATCAACATCGATCGCAAGACGCGGTCGATCCAGTTGTCGATCAAAGCCAAGGACAACGCCGACCAGCAGGAGGCCATGCAGCGTCTGTCGCAGGCCAACGAGCGCGAGACCGCCGGCACCACCAGCCTGGGCGCATTGTTGCGTGCCAAGCTGGACACGCAAAAGGACCAAGGCTGAACATCAGCCCCTCTCGCTGTTGAAAAGAAGAGACGTGGAGAACGCCCGGCGAACCTTCACCCCGGCCCTCCCCCAGCGGGGCAGGGCGGTGGGCGGCACGCCGGCGCGTGTGATGCGCGCATGACCCGTTCCGACCTCGTGGCGCAGCTGGCCGAGCGATTCGGCCAGCTGACCCATCGCGACACCGAGTTCGCGGTCAAGACCATCCTCGATGCGATGTCCGACGCGCTGGCGCGCGGGCATCGCATCGAGATCCGCGGCTTCGGCAGTTTCTCGATCAATCGCCGCCCACCCCGTGTAGGACGCAATCCCCGCTCCGGCGAGCAGGTCGTGATCCCCGAGAAGCTCGTGCCGCACTTCAAGCCGGGCAAGGCATTGCGCGAGGCCGTTGACGCCCACATTCCGGTCGAGGACACGCCGACCGAACAGCCAAAGACAGGCACCTGATTTCGCTATGCCGCAAGCGGCATCCATTGAAGCGGCCCCTAAAATCGGCCAGGGAGATGCGATGCGGGTTCTTGTCTGGCTCTTTCGAGCCTTCATTTTTTTTGCCTTGTTCGCATTCGCGCTGAACAACCAGCACGATGCGAGCGTGAAGTGGTTCTTCGGCCACGAATGGCGCGCCCCCATGGTGTTCATCGTGCTTGCCGCCTTTGGCGCAGGCTGCGCGTTGGGCGTGTTTGCCATGGTGCCCAGCTGGTGGAAGCACCGGCGCATTGCGCGCCGTTTTCAGCCCGCTGAACCGCAGCCCGAGCGGCCCGCCCCCGCCACGCCGGCCGTGGTGCTGGAGCCCGCCCTCGAACACCCGCCGCGCGATGGAGTTTGACCTCCAGTGGCTGCTGCTCGGACTGCCGGTCGCATTTGCGCTCGGGTGGATGGCTTCCCGGCTGGACCTAAGGCAGTGGAAGCGCGAGCAGCATGAGTCACCGCGCGCCTACTTCAAAGGACTGAGCCTGCTGCTCAACGAGCAACAGGACAAGGCCATAGATGCCTTCATCGAGGCCGTACAACAGGATCCCGACACTTCGGATCTGCACTTCGCGCTGGGCAATCTGTTCCGCCGTCGAGGCGAAGTGGAGCGGGCCGTCCGAGTGCACCAGCATCTGCTGAACCGCGCCGATCTGCCTGCCTCCGACCGCGACCGAGCTCAGCACGGGCTGGCGCAGGATTACATGAAAGCCGGCTTGTTTGACCGCGCCGAGGAGGCGTGGAAGGCACTCGAAGGTACGGCCTTCGACACCGAAGCGCGTCTGGCTCTGCTGACACTGCACGAGCGGGCCCGCGACTGGCACGCCGCCATCGACGACGCGATGAAGCTGGAGCGAAACAGCGGCACGGGCTCCTATGCGTCACGCATCGCTCACTACTGGTGCGAGCTCGCGTTGGAGGCCGATGCCCGCGGACACACCACGGAGGCCGAGGATTCGCTGCGCAAGGCGCGCGAGGCCGCCCCACAGGCAGCTCGGCCGCTGGTGCTGCTAGGCCAGCGAGCGCATGCCGCCGGACATCATGCACAGGCGCTTGATTGCTGGCGGCAGTTGCGCGCGTCGCAGCCGGGCGCTTTTGCACTGGTGGCACGCGATTACGCGAAGAGCGGCGCTGCAGCCGGCAAGTCGGCGCAGGCAATGGCCGAGCTGCAGGCGCTGTACAAAGGCGCACCATCGCTGGACCTGCTCGCTGCCATCGGCCTGCTCGACGCCGACCCGGCCGCGCAGCGTCGCCGCGTGGCCGCACACCTTGCCCAGCATCCCAGCCTGTCCGCCGCGCGCGAACTGCTGCGCCAACGCGGCCAAGGCGCGGACGACGAACTGAGCAGCATCGAGTCGGCGATTGGGCAGGCGGCGCGCCCGCTACAGCGCTACCGCTGCGCGGCGTGCGGCTTCGAGGCACACAACTATTTCTGGCAGTGCCCCGGTTGCTTGAACTGGGACAGCTACCCCACGCAGCGGCTGGAGGATCTCTGATGGCATTCACCGTGGATCGCGACCACCTGGCCCAAGCGCGCGTGCTTGTGGTGGGTGATGCCATGCTCGACCGCTACTGGTTCGGCGCGGTCGAGCGCATCTCGCCGGAAGCTCCCGTACCGGTGGTGCGCGTCAACCGCGAGGAAGAACGCCTGGGCGGCGCGGCCAACGTGGCGCTGAACGTCAAGACGGTCGGTGCGCAGGCCACGCTGCTCACGGTCGTCGGCAACGACGAACCGGCGCGCCGCCTGCGCCAGCTGCTCGAACACGAGGGTGTCGACACGCTGCTGGGCGAGGATCCGCAGCTCTACACCATCGTCAAGCTGCGCGTCATCGGCCGCTCGCAGCAACTGATCCGGGTGGACTTCGAGAACCAGCCGGACCACGAAGTGCTGGCCAGCATGCTGAGCGATTTCGAGCACGCGCTGAATGCGGCCGACGCAGTCCTCTTCTCCGACTACGGCAAGGGCGGCCTGACGCACATCCCGCGCATGATCGAGTTGGCGCGTCAGGCGGGCAAGCCGGTGCTGATCGACCCGAAGGGGCATGACTACGGCCGCTACGCGGGCGCTACCGTGGTCACGCCCAACCGTGCCGAACTCGCACAGGTGATCGGGCCCTGGGACAGCGAGTCCGAGCTGGAGGAGCGCTCACAAGCGCTGCGACGCAGGCTCGGGCTGCAGGCGTTGCTGCTCACGCGCTCGGAGGAAGGCATGTCGCTCTTCGACGACGCCGGCCACGTGCGGGTGCCCGCGCAGGCACGCGAGGTGTTCGACGTGACGGGCGCAGGCGACACCGTGATCGCCACGCTGGCGGCCATGATGGCCTGCGGCGCGCCGGTACGCGAGGCCATGCCCATCGCCAACCGGGCGGGCGGCATCGTGGTCGGCAAGTTCGGCACGGCAGGCGTGCGCTACGACGAACTCTTCCAATGAGGACCAGCCCATGAAAGTGGTGGTGACCGGCGCAGCCGGCATGATTGGCAGCAACCTCGTGCACGGCCTCAACGCCATCGGCGTGGATGATGTGATCGCGGTCGACGACCTCACCGACGGCCCGAAGTACCGGAACCTGTTGGGCGCGCGCATCAGCGACTACTTCGACCGCAGCGAGTTCTACACGCGCTTTGCGCTTGGCGAGTTGGGGCCCATCGACGCCGTGCTGCACCAAGGCGCGTGTTCCGACACCATGGAGCACAACGGCCGCTACATGATGGACACCAATTACCGCTGCTCAAAGGATCTGCTGGACGCCTGCCTGGCCCAAGGTACGCGGCTGCTGTATGCCTCGTCGGCGGCCACCTATGGCGGCAGCGCCTCGTTCCGCGAGGAGCCCGAGTTCGAGCAGCCGCTCAACGTGTACGGCTACTCGAAGCTCCTGTTCGACAACGTGGTGCGCCGTGCGCTGCCGCGCGCGCACACGCAAGTGGCCGGCTTTCGCTACTTCAACGTCTACGGTCCTCGCGAACAGCACAAGGGCCGCATGGCCTCGGTGGCCTTCCACCACTTCAATCAACTCCGCGACACCGGCCAGGTCAAGCTCTTCGGCGAATACGGGGGCTATGGCGCGGGCGCGCAGTCGCGCGACTTCGTGTTTGTGGACGACGTGGTGGCGGTGAACCTCTGGTTCTTGCAAAACCCGCAGACCAGTGGCGTGTTCAACCTGGGCACCGGCCGCGCGCAGCCCTTCAACGACGTGGCACTGGCCACCGTGAACACATGGCGCGCGCTGCGCGGCGAGAACGAACTGCCACTCGAAGAGCTGGCGCGCCGACGCATCGTGGAGTACATCCCATTTCCCGATGCACTGATCGGGAAGTACCAGTGCTTCACGCAGGCGGATCTCACGCAGTTGCGCGCCGCCGGCTGCACGCACCCATTCGCCGATGTAGCGACGGGGGTAGCGAAGTACGTACGGTGGCTGGCCGGCACGGCACCCTGATCCCCCATTGCGGCGCCCTCTTGTGGCGCCCCCTTCCGAGGGTCGATCTCGCCGCAGCGCGCCCGTAGAGTGACGTCCAGCGCGATGCCATTGCAGCGCGCGATCCGACGAACTCAACTTTGGGAGAACCTCATGTTCAAAACACTCATCGCCACACTGCTGGCCTTCGCCGCCGCCGCCGTGCTTGCCGCCACCGACATCAACCAGGCAACCCAGGCCGACCTGGAAGCTGTCAAGGGCATCGGGCCCGCAGTCGCCGGAAAGATGCTCGATGAGCGCAAGAAAGCCCCGTTCAAGGACTGGCAGGACCTGATGGCTCGCGTGAGCGGCATCAAGGACGCCAAGGCCGGCAAGCTGTCGCAGGCGGGGCTCACGGTCAACGGCAAGACCTTCGTCGCCGATCCTGCACGCCAGGCCGACAAGCCGGCTGCGAAGGGCGCCAAGCCGGCCGCGTGACGCCGCGCCGGTCGGTGATATCAGCCCACCGCCATCAGGCCCTGCGGCGCAGCTTGCCCCGCGGGCCGTGCGGCGGGCTGCCAGCCGAAGAAGGCCATCACTTCGTCGCGCCGCGCGAAGGTGTCCGAACGGCCCAGCGCGAGAAGCTCGCGTGTGTAGGGCGCCTCGAACAGCAGGTAGCTGGCCAGCGCCGCGCCGCGCGCTTCGTCGCCGCGGCCGGATACGCCCACGCCGCGAAGCAGCGCGCGTACCGGCGCGGGCAGGCTGCCAATGTGCTTGGCCGCAATGTCGTCTAGCCGCTTGCTGGGCGCGATGACGAGAACGTCAATGGGCCTCAGGCTTGTGCGTGCGCGCGCCTCGGGAGGCAGCAGCGCCAGCGTGTTGTTGATGCGCTGCAGCCGCTCCACATCGACCGCCAGCGCATCAAGAAAAATGCTCGAAAGGGCATGCCCGGCGATCTGCGCCACCGTGGGGTACTCGCCGCTGTTGGGCCGCTCGAGTGCAGGCTCGTGCATGCGCCCTGCGCCCACCACCAGAATGCGCTCGGCGCCGAGGTGGACAGCCGGGGAGATGGGCGCCGACTGACGCATCGAACCGTCGCCGAAATACTCCACGTGCCCGCGCAGCACAAGCGGGACGGCGGGGAACACGAACGGGATCGCCGACGAGGCGAGCAGGTGGGGCATGTCCACTTGGCAGCGGACGGCGATGCGCTGTGAGCGCGTCCACGGCACGAAATCCTGGACCGCGTCATAGAAAGTGACGTGCAAGCCAGAGCCGTAGCTCGACGCAGTCACCGCCAGCGCCTGCACGTGGCCTGCCGCCAGCATCTGTCTGATGCGCGTCGTATCGATGAGCTGCCCGAGCAGTTCGGCCAGCGGGGCGTTGTCCAGCAATGAGCGCGGCCGGGCGCGGCGCCAGCGCGCGATCATCCAGCCCAGGGACATCATGGTGAGCCAGCCTGCACCGCTTCGCATCACGCCGATCGAGTCGGCGCGGTAAACCTGCTCTGCGCGGAAGCTGCGCCATACCCGCACCAAGCCGCCGACAGCCGTGTCGAAGTCGTCGGCGCGGCAGGCCAGGGCGGTGGAATTGATGGCGCCGGCCGAGGTACCGGCGATGACCGGGAAGGGGTTGCCGGGCGGGGCGTCGCTGTGGCGGCGGATCGTTGCGATCGCGTCCAGCACACCCACCTGGTAGGCGGCACGCGCACCGCCTCCGGTGAGGATCAGGCCGGTCGTCGGTGTGTGGGGCATGCCCGCTCGCACGCAGCGGCCGGACGATCAGTCGCCCTTGCCGTGTCCCCTGCCGTGGCCCTTGCCCGGATGATCATGCTTGTGCCTCTTGCCATGGACGGCGGGCACGTACTGCTGCTGGTACCACTTCTCCTGCACGAAGTAAACCGGCTGGCCGCAGGCGTTGTACCTGCCGCAGTGCTTGCCCCAGTTCCTGGCGTGGCCGGGCGGGACGTGCAGGTAGACAGGCTGCTGCTGCACCACCACCTGCGACGGCGCAATGACCACCGGCTGCGCGTAGACCACGGCGGGCGGCGAAGCCACCTGGCCGATGTCGATTCGCCCGTACAAGCCCGGCTGGTTGACATGCACCGACACGCCCACATCAGTGGCCCAGCCTGCAGACGCAGCACCCGCGAGGGTCAGGGCAATGAAAAGTCGCTTCATAAGTTCACCTCCGGTCAGGATTCTGTCTTCGATCAACGACCGGCGAGGCGCAGGAGTCGACGGGCAATCGCGCCAACAGGTGACTATTCGTACACCACGCTCGCGCGCCCGTGACTTCCTTCACGCCAACGCGCCAGCGCCGCGTCGCTGGGGAAAAAGCGGCCCTCCTCACCGAGGTCGAGTTCGCCGCTCGCGGATTCGCGCTCGAGCACGAGCCGGACCGCCAGGCCCTGCGTCAGGTCACCCTGCTCCGTCGTGATGCGCCGCGTGGGAAAGTCGCGCAGCACCTCGGCCACGGGCGGGATGCTGCCGTTGATCTCGACCCGCAGGTACTTGCCGAAGCGGCATCGCGCGGCGCCCAGATCCCACACCTGCTGCACGTTCAAACGCAGGCCGCCGGAGAAGCGGTCCGGCTGTACCTTGCCCTGCACGACGATAAGTTCGTCATCCTTCAGCAGGTCTTTGTGCGCGTTGATCAGATCCTCGTTGGCCACCGCCTCGATGGCCTCGGTCTTGTCGTCAAGTTTGAAGATCGCCACGCGGCCGCGCTGGCCGTTGATCACGCGCAAGTCGGTGACGATGCCGGCCAGCAGTTGCGGCTCCCGGCTGTCGGTGAGGTCGGAGTTGGCGCGCTTGCAGAAGCGCCGCACTTCGTCAGCGCTCTGGTCGAACAGGTGGCCGGAGAGGTAGAAGCCCAGTGCCGCTTTCTCGAATGTCAGACGCTCCTTGATGCTCCACGTGTCGGCCACCACCATCTCGGGCTCCTGCGTGGACGCAGCGTGCGAATCGCCAAAGTCGAACAGCCCGCCCTGCCCGGCGTGCGCGGCCTGCGTGTCGGCCCAGTCCATGGCGAGCGAGATGCTGGCCAGCGTGCGCGCGCGATCGGAATGCAAGGCATCGAAGGCACCGGCTTTCACCAGCGCCTCGATCACGCGCTTGTTCACCCGCTGCCGGTCCACGCGAGCACAGAAGTCGAACAGGCTCTTGAAAGGGCCGTCTTCCCGACGGGCGGCGACGATGGCCTCGATGGCACCCTGGCCGGTGCCCTTGATCGCGCCCAGACCGTACTGGATTTCCTTGTCCGACACCGGCTCGAAACGGTAGACACCGCGATTCACGTCGGGCGGCAGCAGCGTGATGCCGAAGCCCTTGGCATCGTTCATCAGCACGCGCAGCTTGTCGGTGTCGTCCAGTTCGATGGTCATGTTGGCCGCGTAGAACTCGGCCGTGCAATGCACCTTGACGTAGGCCGTGTGGTAGGCCAGCAGCGAGTAGGCGGCGGCGTGCGACTTGTTGAAGCCGTAGCCGGCAAACTTCTCCATCAGGTCGAACACCTCGTCGGCGACCTGCGGGGAGATGTTCTTCTTTGCCGCGCCTTCGCGGAAGATCTCGCGGTGCTGGGCCATCTCCTCGGGCTTCTTTTTGCCCATGGCGCGGCGAAGCAGGTCGGCGCCGCCCAGTGAGTAGCCGCCCAGCACCTGCGCGGCCTGCATCACCTGCTCCTGGTAGACCATGACGCCGTAGGTCTCGCCCAGCACGGCTTCGAGCAGCGGGTGCGGGTAGCTCACCTCCTCCTTGCCGTGCTTGCGCAGGCAGAAGGTCGGGATGTTCTCCAGTGGCCCAGGTCGGAACATCGCGTTCAGCGCGATGAGGTCCTCGATACGGCTCGGCTTGGCCTCGCGCAGCATGCGCTGCATGCCGGCACTTTCGAACTGGAACACCGCCTCGGTGCGACCCTCTGAAAAGAGGCGGTAGACCTTGGGGTCGTCTAGCGGGAGCTGGTCGTAGTCGAAGCCACGACGCTCGGGCCGGCGCGCGACGATGAACTCCTTGGCCAGTTCCAGGATGGTGAGCGTGGCCAGCCCGAGGAAGTCGAACTTCACCAGGCCGATGGCCTCTACGTCGTCCTTGTCGAACTGGCTCACCGCGCTGTCGCTGCCGGGCTGCATGTACAGCGGGCAGAAGTCGGTGATCCTGCCCGGGGCGATGAGCACGCCGCCCGCGTGCATGCCGATGTTGCGCGTGAGGCCCTCCACACGCGCTGCGAGCAACAGCAACTCGGCCACCTCTTCCTCGGCCGCCTCGCGCTGCTCCAGCTCGGGCGCCTCTTTGCGGGCGTAAATGATGCCGGGGTCCGGCTGTTCCGGCACGCGCGCGAGCGTGACCGTCTTGCCTGGGGGCGCCGGAATCAGCTTGGCAATGGAGTCCACATGGCCGTAGCCCATGCCCAGCACGCGGCCCACGTCGCGCAGTGCCGCCTTGGCCGCCATGGTGCCGAAGGTGGCGATCTGGCTCACCGCGTCGCGGCCGTACTTCTCCTTGACGTAGTCGATGACGCGATCGCGGTTGCCTTGGCAGAAGTCGATGTCGAAGTCGGGCATCGACACGCGCTCGGGATTGAGAAAGCGCTCGAACAGCAGGTTGTACTGCAGCGGATCCAACCCCGTGATGTTGAGCGCGTAGGCCACCAGCGAGCCCGCACCCGAGCCGCGGCCCGGGCCTACCGGGCAGCCGTTGTTCTTGGCCCAGTTGATGAAGTCGGCCACGATCAGGAAGTAGCCGGGAAATCCCATCTTGAGGATGGTCTGGATCTCGAAGTCGAGCCGCTCCACGTAGCGCGGCCGCTCCCGAGCCCGGCGAGCCTCGTCTGGGTACAGCTGCGACAGCCGGTTTTCCAACCCCTCATGCGAGGCGACGCGAAAGTAATCAGCCATCGGCAGGGGCACGCCATCCACCACCGGCGTGGGGAAGTCGGGCAGCCGGGGCTTGCCGAGCACCAGCGTGAGATTGCAGCGCTTGGCGATCTCCACACTGTTGGCAATGGCGCTGGGGACGTCGGCAAAGAGTGCCTCCATCTGCGCCTGCGTCTTGAAGTACTGCTCGCGCGAGAAGCGCTTGACACGGCGGGGGTTGGTCAGGGTCTCGCCTTCCGCGACGCACACACGCGCCTCGTGTGCCTCGAATTCGTCGGGGGCGAGAAACTGCACCGGATGCGTGGCCACCACGGGCAACCGCAGCGAGGCGGCCAGCGGCACCGCGGCGCGCACGTGCGGCTCGTGGGCAGGCAGGCCGGCACGCTGCACTTCGATGTAGAAGCGGTTGGGGAAAATTGCGGCCAGTCGCTGCGCGAGCTCGCGTGCACGCGCCGCATCCTGCGACAGCAAAGCCAGCCCCACGGCGCCCAGGTCGGCACCCGACAAGGCGATAAGCCCGCCGTTGAGCGTGGCCAGCCATTCCCACTTGAGCCAGGCCTGGTTGCGCTGCACGTTGCCCAACCACGCGCGCGAGAGTAGTTCGCAGAGGTTGAGATAGCCCTCGCGGTTCTGCACGAGCAACAGCAGCCGGCTGGGCGTTTTCTCACCGCCTTCGGGCTCCAACCACACGTCGACGCCAATGATGGGCTTGACGCCCTTCTTGCGCGCCGCGCTGTACAGCTTGATGGCGCCGAAGAGATTGGACAGGTCGGTGATGGCCAAGGCGCCCTGACGGTCGGCCGCCGCGGCGGCCACGGCTTCACCGATGCGCAGCGTGCCATCGACGACGGAGAACTCGGTGTGGGTGCGCAGATGAACGAAGGCCATCGGCCGATTTTAGGGAGGGCGGCTTCCGTAGAATCGCACGCCGTGGAAACGGTGCTCAATATCTCGGCCTATCTGTTCACGCGGCTAACCGACACTCCGGGCCTGCGCGAGAGCATCCATGCGCGCGCGGCTTCCCTGTCGCTCAAGGGCACGGTGCTGTTGGCCGAGGAAGGCATCAATCTGTTCCTCGCGGGCACCGCGCACGCGGTACGCCGATTCACCGAATGGCTCTCAGCCGACCCTCGCTTCGCGGGGCTGGACCCGAAGGAAAGCTGGTCACGGGAGGTGCCCTTCGGCAAGCTGCTCGTGAAGGTCAAGCACGAGATCATCCGCATGGACCACCCCGCCATCCGTCCGATGGCGGGCCGCGCACCGACCGTCGATCCCGCCACGCTCGCGCGCTGGCTCGATGCCGGCCACGATGACCACGGGCGGCCGGTCGTCATGCTGGACACGCGCAATGCCTTCGAGGTGCAGCACGGTCGCTTTCGCGACGCCATCCACTGGAACATCGGCCGCTTCAGCGAGTTTCCGCACGCGGTGCAGCAGCACCGCGAGTCGCTTCGCGGCAAGACGGTGGTGACCTACTGCACCGGCGGCATCCGGTGCGAGAAGGCCGCTCTGTACATGGCCGAGGCCGGCGTCGAGCATGTGCTGCAGCTCGAAGGCGGCATCCTGCGCCACTTCGAACTGGCCGGCGGACGCCACTTCGAAGGGCGTTGCTTCGTGTTCGACGCACGGGAGTCGCTGGACCCCGGCCTCCACGAACCTGCTGTCGCCTGAGCCCACGTCCGCGCGAGGCCACGGGTTTCACTTCGATACCCTACGGCCAAGCGGGCTCGCTACATTGACCCAGGATCGTCCAAGGAGCAGGCCGATGAGGATTCGTCCCCAACGGGCCGCCGGCACCCCGGCCACCTCCCTGCCGGCGAACGCCGCGGCGCTCGTCGACCCATACCGTCGCGTACGCGAGAGGTCGTTGGCACTGGCCGCGCCGCTCAGCGACGAAGACTGTCAGGTGCAGTCCATGCCCGACGCGAGCCCTACCAAGTGGCACCTCGCGCACGTCACCTGGTTCTTCGAGACATTCATCCTGGAGCACTTCGAGCCCGGCTTCCGGCCTTTCGATGCGGCGTTCAAGGTGCTCTTCAACAGCTACTACCACGGCGTCGGCGAACGCCACCCGCGTCATCAGCGCGGCCTCATCACGAGGCCGACGCTGGCGCAAGTTGAACGCTACCGTGTCAACGTTGATGAGCGCATGACCGCCGTACTGGCCGCGCAGGGCGAAAGCGAAGCGCTGCAAAAGCTGGTCACGCTGGGCCTGCACCACGAGCAGCAGCACCAGGAGCTGCTGCTGACTGACATCAAGCACGCACTGTCGTTCAACCCGCTGCACGCGGCTTACGTGCAACGCTGGCCCATCGGCGCCGTGAAGCCCCAGCGTTTGCGCTGGCATGCCTACACCCCCGCCCTGTTTCAGCTCGGCCACGACCCATGCGAGGGCGCGTTCTGCTTCGACAACGAGACGCCGCGCCACACTGCCTTCGCATCGCCCTTCGAGTTGGCGTCCCGGCCGGTGACCCATGGCGAATACCTGGCCTTCATGGACGACGACGGCTACGCGCGACCTGAGCTATGGCTGTCGATGGGCTGGGACTGGGTGCAGGCAGGTGCCCGCGATGCACCGCTGTACTGGCGCCGCGAGGATGGACGCTGGCACACGCACACGCTGCAGGGCTTGGTCGAGATCGACCCGCACACGCCCGCGTGCCACCTCAGCTACTTCGAGGCCGATGCCTACGCCCGCTGGGCGGGCATGAGGTTGCCCACCGAGGCCGAATGGGAGTACGCCGCGCGGCAACTGGCCAGGCCGCTGCCGGCGCATGCCAACTTCGCGGACCACGGCGGCTTCCACCCGCTGCCGCCGGCCGGATCGGGCGCCGATGAGCCGGTGCAGATGTTCGGCGACGTGTGGGAATGGACGCAGTCGAGCTACGCCCCCTACCCTGGCTACCGGGCGCTGCCCGGCGCGGTGGGCGAATACAACGGCAAGTTCATGTGCAACCAGTACGTGCTGCGCGGCGGCTCTTGCGCCACGCCGGCCGGGCATGTGCGAGCGAGCTACCGCAATTTCTTCCCGCCCGATGCACAGTGGCAGTTCAGCGGCGTGAGGCTCGCGCGCAACGCGTGAAACTCAAGCGTTGAGGATGGCCAGCACGTCGGACCGAAATTCACGCTGGAACAGGATCCAGATGACGCCCGCGGTGCCGAGCATGAAGACCACGGGCGAGAAGAACCACCCGAGCGCGGCGAACGAGAAGTAGTAGGCGCGCAGCCCGTCGTTGAACGTCTCGGCCGCGAGCCCGACCACGCGCCCTGCCTTCTCGGAAAAGGCCTTGCGGCTCGACTCGGCTTCGGCGCCGAGCGCATCGAACTGGCGAGCTTCGGGTGCCGATGCAATGAGCAGTGCACCAAAGGTGTACTGACGCATCGACCATGTGAAGCGGAAAAAAGCGTACACGAACACGATCACCATCAGACCGAGCTTCAGGTCGAACACCAGTGCGGTGGTGCGGGCGGCGAAGGGGATCTCGCGCACCAGCTCGCTCGCCTTGTCAGTGGTGCCCAGCACCGCCAGCAGGCCGCCGATGATCAAGATGGTGGTGGAGGCGAAGAACTAAGAACTTATCCATAAATTATGTTTACCTCGGCAGGCACCTTTCGAAAGGCGA
>CBFHAS010000072.1:0-22425 GCA_965653625.1 uncultured Burkholderiaceae bacterium
GACGTGCAGGCCGTCGTTTCGCGCGGCGGCCGGCCCGATCTGGCGACGCGCGAGGCGTTGGCGCGGGTGCGTGCACCTACGCTGTTCATCGTGGGCGGCGCGGACACCGAGGTGCTGCAGCTCAACCGTGAGGTCTACAAGCTGCTCACGTGCGAAAAGCGCATCGACGTGGTGCCGCGCGCCACCCATCTGTTCCAGGAGGCCGGTACGCTGGAAACGGTGGCCGAGCTGGCGCGCGACTGGTTCCTTGTCCATCTGCGGCCGGCCGCAGCGTGACTCTGTGGGAACCGAACGCGGCTTGCGCTGGCGCGAGCCGCGTCCGCACGACCCGCCGCATAGTCCATACACATCGTCACGGCGCGAAGAATGATCTTCGCCACGCTGGCAAGGGAGAGCAAAACATGAAGCAGCCTTTACAGATCGTGTTCCGCGGCATCGCGCCGTCGCCCGCGCTCGACGCCGCGGCGCGGCTCAAGGCGGGAAAGCTCGATCGCGTGTGCCGGGAACTCATCTCCTGCCGCATCACCATCGAGCTGCTGGACGGGCATCCGCATCTCGGGCGCCAGTTTGCAGTGGCGATCGGCCTGAGGTTTCCGAACCGCGGGCTCTCGGTCAACCGCGTGAGGAGCGAAGACGCCTACGCGGCAATGCGCGACGCCTTCGACGACATGCGCCGCATGGTGGACACAGCCATGGGCCCCAGTCACCCTCGCGGCGCAGCGCCGGGTGGTGGCCCCGAAGGCGGACTCGTCCCGGGTTAGCGCCCCAGCCGCGCGCGCCGCGATGAAGTTCAAGGACTACTACGAGATCCTCGGCGTCAAGCGCGACGCGAGCGCCGAAGACATCAAGCGGGCCTACCGCAAGCTGGCGCGCAAGTACCACCCCGACGTCAGCAAGCTGTCCGACGCCGAGGATCGTTTCAAGGAGCTCGGCGAAGCCTACGAAGTGCTCAGCGACACCGAGAAGCGCGCCGCCTACGACGTCCTCGGAGAACGCTGGCGCGAGGCCGGTGCCCCGCGCGGAGAGGAGTTCAGGCCGCCCCCCGGCTGGGACGCGGGCTTCGAGTTCAGTGGCGCCGATGCGGGCGACCTGGGCGACTTCTTCGAATCGCTGTTCGGCCGCCGCTCGCAGCACGGCCGCCGTGCCGGCGGCATGCCGCGCTCGCATGGCGAGGACCACCACGCCAAGGTGCTGATCGACCTGGAAGACGCCTACCGCGGCGCCACCCGCACCATCAGCCTGCGCATGCCGGTGCTCGATGCCGAAGGGCGCGTGACGCTGGCCGAGCGCCGGCTCGACGTGACCATTCCGCGCGGCGTGCGCGACGGTCAGCATTTGCGGCTGGCCGGGCAGGGCTCGCCGGGCTTGGGCGGGGCGCCGCCCGGCGACCTGTACCTGGAGATCGCGTTCCGCCCGCATTCGCTGTACCGCGTGAGCGGGCGCGACGTGAGCCTCGAACTCCCCGTCGTGCCGTGGGAGGCCGCGCTCGGCGCGCAAGTCACCGTGCCCACGCCTGATGGCGCAGTGGAACTCACCGTCCCGCCCGGCTCATCGGCAGGACGGCGGTTGCGCCTCAAGGGCAAGGGCATTCCGGGCAACCCGCCGGGCGACCTATATGCGGTGCTGGCCATCGCGCTTCCGCCCGCCGACAGCGAGGCCGCCCGTGAGCTGTACCGGCGCATGGCCAAGACGATGGCATTCGACCCGCGCCGTTCGATGGGGTCGTGAAGGAGTCCCGAAGCCATGCGCTGCGAGATCGTCGAGGAAGAAATCCAGCTCACGCTGGTGCAGCTGTGCCGAGCCTGCGACGTGGGTTCCGATGCGGTCGTGGAATTGGTTTCCCAAGGTGTGCTGGAGCCCCTCGGCAGCGAGCCACAGGATTGGCTTTTCGCCGGCGACAACCTGGCGCGGGCACGGCTCGCGCTGCGGCTCATCCGGCAGCTGGGCGTCAATGCCGCGGGCGCAGCCCTGGCGCTCGAGCTCATGGCGCACATCGATCGGCTGCAGGCGCGACTCGATGCGCTCGGCCATGGCTCGGGCAAGCCATGAGCGGACCTCGGCCATGCGCATCGGACTGCTGACCGGCGGCGGCGACGCGCTGGCCATCGCCGAGGTGCTGCAGCGCCACGGTCTGCCGACCATCGGCGTGCCCAAGACCCGACTCCGGAAGCGGGAAAGGGCCAGCATCGCGCAGGTCGATCGGCACTGCTTGACGAGGGTCAAGCGCTCACAAGGAAACGCCGGGCCGCCCCGTGTCGGAGCCGCGTTCAGGCGCCGCCCTTCCAGCGGCGCAGCAGCAAGGCGTTGGTGACCACGCTCACACTGCTCATCGCCATCGCCGCGCCCGCGATCACCGGGCTCAGCAGCCCGAAGGCCGCGAGCGGGATGCCGATAAGGTTGTAGATGAACGCCCAGAACAGGTTCTGCCTGATCTTTGCGTGCGTGCGGCGGGAGATGTCGATCGCGTCGGCCACCAGGGCGGGGTCGCCGCGCATGAGCGTGATGCCAGCGGCGTGCATCGCCACGTCGGTGCCGGTCGACATGGCGATACCCACATCGGCTGCGGCCAGCGCGGGCGCGTCATTGATGCCGTCGCCCACCATCGCTACCCGCGTGCCGCCCTGCTTGAGCTGCAACACCAGGGCCGCTTTATCTTCGGGCAGCACCTCGGCCCGCACGTCGGACAGGCCAAGTTGGCGCCCCACCGCTTCGGCGCTGCCGCGGTTGTCACCGGTCACGAGCACGGTCTTGATCTTCATGGCGTGCAGGCGGCGGATCGCCGCGGCCGACGACACCTTTACCGAGTCGCCGAACGCCAGCAGCCCCAGGAGCCGCGGTTCGGCGGTCACGTCGGCCACCCACGACACGCTTCGGCCCTCAGCCTGCAAAGCTTCCGCCCGCGAGCGCATGGGTGAAAGGTCGACGCCCTGTTCCTCCATGAAGCGCGAACTCCCCAGGCGCAATTCGCGGCCACGCACCTGCGCGACCATGCCGCGGCCGGGCACCGCGCGCTGCTGCAAGGCGGGTGGCGCAGTGATCTGCTCGCGGCGAGCGGCGTCCATGACCGCGCGCGCCAGCGCATGCTCGCTGCCCGACTGGATGGCAGCCGCCCAGGAGAGCAGCGCGCCATGCGCGCCGCTGGCCGACTCTGCCGCCACGAGCGTGGGCTTGCCCTCGGTGAGCGTGCCGGTCTTGTCGAACGCGACCGCCTGCAGCCCGTGGGCATGCTCCAGCGCCTCGGCGTCCTTGATGAGGATGCCCCGGCGCGCGGCCACGCCCGTGCCCGCCATGATCGCCGTCGGGGTGGCCAGGCCCAGCGCGCACGGGCACGCGATCACCAGCACGGCCACCGCGTTGAGCAGCGCCGTCTGCCATTGCCCTGTGGTCACGCCCCAGCCGAGCAGGGTGACCGACGCAACGCCGATGATGGCCGGCACGAAAACGGCGCTCACGCGGTCGACCACGCGCTGAATCGGCGCCTTCTTCGCCTGCGCCGATTCCACGAGCCGAATGATGCGCGCGAGAGTCGATTCCGCCCCCACCGAAGTGGTGAGCAGCACCAGCAGCCCTTCGGCATTGACCGAGCCGCCGGTGACCTTGTGGCCTTCGTGCTTGGCCACTGGCAGGCTTTCGCCGGTGATGAGCGACTCATCCACCTGGCTCGAACCTTCGAGCACCAGCCCGTCCACCGGAATGCGCTCGCCCGGCCGCACGATGACCACGTCGCCGGTATGCACCTGGCTGGTCGGAACTTCCAATTCGCGGCCATCGCGCCGCACGCGGGCGTTCTCCGGCCGCAGCGCGTTGAGCGCGCGGATCGCCTCGGTGGTCTGCTGCTTGGCGTGGGCCTCCAGCCACTTGCCCAGCAGCACTAGCGTGATCACGACCGCCGAGGCCTCGAAGTAGAGCTGTGGCACGACATGGGCGCCGTGCGCCAGCAACTGCTGCACGCTCAGTCCCCAGGCCGCGCTGGTGCCCAGGGCCACCAGCAAGTCCATGTTGCCGCTGCGCGCGGCAAGCGCCTTCCAGCCGGCGCGATAGAAACGCGCGCCCAGCCAGAACTGCACGGGCGTGGCCAGCGCGAGCTGCAGCCAGCCGTCGAGCATCCAGTGCCGGCCCAGCAGCAGCCCCAGCATGGGCAGCGCGAGAGGCGCCGACAGCACGGCGGCCAGCACGACGCGCATGCCTTCACCCAGCAGCGGCGCGGCCAACCGCGCAGGCGGCTCGGACGAGACCGTTGCGCCGTAGCCCGCCTTCTGCACGGCCGCGACCAGCTCTTGCGGGGTGGTGCCCGCGGCGCGCACGGTGGCCGATTCGGTAGCCAGGTTCACCTCGGCCGACACCACGCCCGGCACTTTCATCAGCGCCTTTTCCACGCGGGTCACGCATGAGGCGCAGCTCATGCCCTGGACGGGAAACGACCACTCTCGCGTGGGCAACTCGGCTGGGGACGACGGCAGGACGGCGGTGTTCATTGCTCGACAGTCAGGGCAGGGGCTTGCGACGTGGCAACTGCGCAGCCTACGAAAATTGTGAAGCTTTCCACCGTGGCAGCCTCAAGTCGAAGTGGCGGGATGTTGCGCTGGATCAGGTGAGCGCACGAGGCTTGACCTTGCCACGGCGGCAAGGTTCACATTGGCTGCCGTTCCACTTCGCAGGAGAAACGTGAATGCTCGAATTCGACATCCGGTCCATGAGTTGCGGCCATTGCGTGGGCGCGGTCACGCAGGCTGTGCGCGAGATCGACCCCGATGCCCGTGTCGACGTAGATTTGCCCACGCACAAAGTGCGCGTGCAGACAGACCAGCCGCGCGACAAGCTCGTGGCGGCGCTCACCGAAGCCGGCTACCCGCCGGCTTGATCCACGCACGAAGCCGGCGGCCCTTGAAAAAGGCGGGGCGCGGTGGCACTTCAGGCCCAAGGAGCATTCGCAATTGGGCTCGACCGACGGTTTTCTGCTCGACGCCTACTCGCAGACCGTGAGCGAGGTGGTGGAGCGCGTCGGGCCCGCAGTCGCCGCGGTGCGGCTGCTGCATGCGGCAGCCGACGCCCCCAACCCGCTGGGCGGCGGCTCCGGCTTCCTCTTCACACCTGACGGCTATCTGCTCACCAACTCGCATGTGGTGCGTGCGGGGCGATCGCCATCGGCCGGCCGACCCGCTGTGCGCTACGAGGTGTCGCTCGCCGATGGCCGAGAGTTCCCCGCGCGCTGGGTGGGCGACGACCCCGACACCGACCTGGCCGTCCTGAGCATTGACGGGCTGTCCGCCGGCGCACTGGGCCATGCGTCTCTGGGCCGTTCCGCCGGGCTCAAGCGTGGGCAGATCGCCATCGCGATCGGCAATCCGCTCGGCTTCGAGCACACCGTGACGGCGGGCATCGTGAGCGCGCTGGGTCGCAGCATGCGCGCCAGCACGGGGCGGCTCATTCCCGATGTGATCCAGACCGATGCGGCGCTCAATCCCGGCAACTCCGGCGGCCCGCTGCTCGACTCGCGCGGCGAGGTCATTGGCGTGAACACCGCCATCATCCGAGGTGCCCAGGCCATCTGCTTCGCGGTCGCGGTGGACACAGCCGTCTGGGTCATTCCGCAGCTCATGCGCCACGGCCGCGTACGCCGCGCTCATCTGGGTGTGGCGGGCGCCACCGTGCCGGTGCACCGGCGGGTCGTGCTGGCCTACGGACTGGAGCAGGCTACGGGTGTGCGCGTCGCCTCCGTCGAGCCCAACAGTCCCGGTGCACTGGCCGGCGTGAAGCCGGACGACATGATCGTCGGCTTTGACGGCGTCACCATCGACTCCGTGGACAGATTGCACCAGACGCTCGACGGCACTCGCGTGCACCGAAGCTGCGTGATGAAGCTTCTGCGCGGCACGACGACGCCGTTGCCCATGTACCTGGACGTGACGCCAGTCGAGGCGCACGCGGGGTAGGTCTTCAGCTCTCCAGTGACTGAGGCGGAGGATCAGCCGGTTTCTGCCCGTGATGGCGTGGCCGCCACAGCACCCACGCCAAGCCGAAACCCAGCAGACTCGCCGCCAGCGCGAGCACCACCAGTCCCACCGCGAGCGGCGCGCCGGCGGCTTGGACGGCGTACCACAGGCTCTCCATGAAACCTTCCTGCTCGGCCATCGCCGCCGCTTCCTGCTCGATGCGCCGCGCCGTGGCTTCATCCACGCCGCCCAGCAGCCAACTGCCGATGCGATAGGCGAGCCAGTAGATCGGCGCGAAGGTGAGCGGATTGGTCACCAGCGTGAAGGCCGCCGCGATGGCCACGTGCGCGCGCAGCATGATGGCCGCGACAACGGCGAACAGGAACTGCGCCACCGGCAGGGCCAGGCCGAAGAACAAGCCGATCGCCACCGCCCGCGCCACGCTGTGCCGGTCGGCGTGCCAGAGGTGATCGTTGTCGAGATGGCGCGCGATCGGCCTCAGCCAGCGCGATCGCACCATCTTCTCGCGCGTCGGGATCCAGCGCTTCATGGATTTGCTTCAGCCAAGGTCCGCAGCGTGCCTGGGCTGCGATGGCCATGCCGTTCGCGTTGTCTGTCGCAGCCCGAATCCCGCGCCTTCAGGCCATGCCGGAAGCCTTCAGGCTTGCACTTTCTCGGACTCCGGCGCACTGAGCCTGTAGCGTTGGCGAAACGCTGCCACGATCTCGCGATCCCATTGTTTGCCCAGCGATTGGGGCGGCATGCCCAGGGAGAACGCGTCGGCCAGCAACTCGCCGAACGGTGTGGCCGGATGGAACTCCGTACGCCAGGGCTTATCGCCGGCGGAGAAGTCGGGCGTGCTGCCGTGGCGGCCGGCCATCGCCATGTCGAGGAGCTCCAGTGCACTGCGCCATGGGTAGATGCTCTTGAACGCCAGTGCGTCATTCACGATGCCGCGTGCAAGCGTGTCCATGTCCGGCAAGCGGGCAAGCGGCATGCCGGCACAGGGCGGCCGGGCCGCACCTGACAATGCCGACTGGTGCGTTCGAAGTGGACCGATGAACAAGGCATTCACCCGCGAAAGCGACAGCGCCGCCGACGACGACGGCGAGGAGGTGGCTCTGCCCGCCTTGCCGCAGGGCAGCAAGAACTACGTCAGTCCCGAAGGCTACGCACGCCTGCGTGCAGAGCTCATGACGCTGCTCGACCACGAGCGGCCCAAAGTGGTGGAAGTGGTGTCCTGGGCCGCCGCCAACGGAGACCGCTCGGAAAACGGTGACTACCTCTACGGCAAGAAGCGCCTGCGCGAGATCGATCGGCGCATTCGCTTCCTTACCAAGCGGCTGGACATTGCCGAGGTGGTGGACCCATCGGTCCACCATGGCCGTGACCAGGTCTTCTTTGGCGCCACCGTCACCTATGCCAACGAGCAGGGCGAGCAGCGCACCATCACCATCAAAGGCATCGACGAGGCCGACAGCAGCAAAGGCGAGGTGAGCTGGATCGCGCCGATCTCGCGCGCCCTGCTGAAAGCAAAGATCGGTGACGAGGTGTCGCTGGTGACGCCCGGCGGCGTGGAACGCATCGAGGTGATCGATGTGACCTACCCGCCTCGGCACTGAAGCCGAGCTGGAACCCGCTGTCGGGCTGGGGGAGTGGCGCGAATAGGCGGTACTTTGGATCGGGCGCACCGGCTCTAAGGTTTGACGCGAGCCACCCGCAACACCCTTGGCGACCGCTTCAGCATTCGCATGACGTCCGCCAAATGAAGCCGGTCGCGCACGCTGACCAGCAGACGCAGTTCGGCGGCCTGCGCCGCGGGTTCATCCCCCATGTCGATGTGGGTGATGTCCGCTTCGGCCGCGGCCACAGCGCCCGCTGCCTCCGCGAGCACGCCCTTGCCGTTCTTCACCAGCACGGTGATGGCGGTCTCGAAAGCCCGGGCCGGCTGCTCCGCCCAATCAACCTTCATCCAGCGCTCGCTGTCGCGCTCGTACAGCCGCTTGCCGATGCTGCAGTCGGCGGTGTGCACGACCAGCCCCTCGCCGCGGCCCAGATAGCCCACGATGGTGTCGAACGGGATGGGCCGGCAGCACGGCGCCATCTGCACCGAGGCGCCTTCAGTTCCGTCGATGGTCACCAGGCCCTGCGCATGCTCGCCGTCGTCATGCGAATAGCGGCCCAAGGTGAGTGTGAGGGCATCGGGTCGCGTGCCGTGTTCGGCCAGCAACCGGGCCAACCGCTTGGCAACGATCGTGGCGATCTTCCGTCCCAGGCCGATGTCCGTGAGGAGTTCGTCGCGGCTGCGGTTGCCGCTCCAGCGCGTGAGCTGGTGCCACACCGCGGATTCGGGTGTGTCATCGCCCGGCACGGTGAGACCCTCGGCGCGCAACGCCTGCGCCAGCATCCTGGAGCCCAGTTCCTGCGACTCCTCTTGCTCCATCGTCTTGAGGTAGTGGCGGATCTTCGAGCGCGCCCGGCCCGTGCGCACGAAGTTCAGCCAAGCTGGGTTGGGCTTGGCGCCCGGTGCGCTGATGATCTCAACCACGTCACCGCTGCGCAGTTCGGTGCGCAGCGCCACCGGCTCACCGTTGATCTTGGCGGCCACGCAATGGTCCCCCACGTCGGAGTGGATCGCGTAGGCAAAGTCCACCGGCGTGGCACCACGCGGCAGGGCCAGGATCTTCGACTTGGGTGTGAACACGTAGACCGCATCCGGAAAGAGATCGATCTTCACGTGCTCGAGGAACTCGCTCGCGTCGCGTGTTTCGTCCTGGATGTCGATCAGCGACTGGAGCCATACCGCGCCCAGGTGCTGCGCCTCCAGCACCTGCACCGCACTGCTGCCCTTCGACTTGTACATCCAGTGCGCTGCGATACCTTTCTCCGCGACCGCATGCATATGCTCTGTGCGTATCTGGAACTCCACCGCGGTGCCCAGGGGGCTCACCAGCGTGGTGTGCAACGACTGGTAGCCGTTGGCCTTCGGGATGGCGATGTAGTCCTTGAAGCGCCCCGGCATGGGCTTGTAGAGCTGATGCAGCACGCCCAGCGCTAGGTAGCACTCGGGCAGCGTCTGCACGACGATGCGAAAGCCGAAGATATCGTTTACCTGGGCGAAGCTCAGGTGCTTCTCGCGCATCTTTCGATAGACGGAAAACAGCGTCTTCTCGCGCCCGAAGACCTGCATGTCGAGCTTGGCCTGCTTGAATGCTTTTTCGACGTCGCGCTGGATGCGCTCCACGATGTCGCGCCGGTAGCCGCGGGCCTTGTGCACAGCCTTGGACAGCGCCGCATGGCGCCAGGGCTGGAGGTGCTGGAAGGAAAGCTCCTGCAATTCCCGGTAGCTCTGGTTCAGACCCAGCCGGTGCGCAATAGGTGCGTAGATGTCGAGCGTCTCTCGCGCAATGCGGGTGCGCTTGGCCGGCGCCATGGCATCCATGGTGCGCATGTTGTGCAGCCGGTCGGCCAGCTTGACCAGAATGACCCGCACGTCGCGCGCCATGGCCAGCAACATCTTGCGAAAAGACTCGGCCTGCGACTCCTCGCGGGTGGAGAACTGGAGCTTGTCCAGCTTGGTGAGGCCGTCGACCAGGTCCGCGGTGGGGGCGCCGAAACGTTCGATGAGCGCCGACTTGGTGACCCCGCAGTCCTCCATGGCGTCGTGCATGAGGGCCGCCATGATGGCCTGCGCATCCAGCTTCCAGTCGGCGCACAGGCCGGCCACCGCGATAGGGTGGGTGATGTACGGCTCGCCGCTGCAGCGGAACTGCCCTAAGTGAGCCTCATCGGCGAAGCGATAGGCTTCGCGGACCCGCTTGATGTCGGCGGCGTCGAGGTAATCGAGCTTGTGGGTGAGCGCCGCGAAGGAGGCCGCGGTGGCGTCCGCGGTCGGCTTGGCCGCCGCCTTGGCAGTGCCGCGGCGAGAGCCCGCGGTGTGCGGCTCTTCAGTGACGGTGCCTGACGATCGGGAGGGCATGCCCCGAATTTATCGTGGATCCTGCGGCGGCGCAGCAAGGGTTGCCCGGCAGTTCCGGCAAGACGAACGGCCCGCGAAGGGCCGTTGTGTCGGGGGCCGGGGCGCCAGCCGATCTCGGTGTGTCAGATAGGTACCTTGCGCAGCATCTCCAGCCCCACCTCGCCAGACGCGATTTCGCGAAGGGCCGTCACGCCAGGCTTGTTCTTCGAGTCGATCTTCGGCGCGTGGCCCTGGCTCAGCATGCGGGCGCGGTAAGTAGCGGCCAGCACGAGCTGGAAGCGGTTGGGGATCTTGTGCAGGCAGTCTTCGACAGTGATGCGGGCCATGAATCGACGTCCAAATGATTTGAAGACTTCAGTCCAGGCCGAGCGCCTTGAAGACTGCGGGCTTGCTGCGCCTCTGGGAGGCGTACTTGAGGCGCTGGCTGTGAACGACGGTTTTCAGGTCGAAAACCGCAGTCTCGAACAGGGCGTTGATGATAACAAAGTCAAAGTGGCGGGCCTGTGCTACTTCATGTCGGGCATTGTCGAGGCGCTGAACGATGACTTCCGGCTTGTCCTCGCCACGGCGGTTCAGACGCACCGCCAGTTCCTCGTAACTCGGAGGCAAGATAAAAATCAGTACCGCGTTGGGAAACAGCTTCTTGATCTGAAGGGCGCCTTGCCAGTCGATCTCAAGCACCACATCATGGCCACCGGCGACCAGCGCATGCACGCCGGCTTTGGAGGTGCCGTACAGGTTGCCGTGCACTTCAGCCCATTCGAAGAACTCGTCGGCTTGTGCCATCTCGCGGAAGGTTGCCTCGTCCACGAAGTGGTACTCCCGGCCGTCCTGCTCCTGGCCGCGGGCTTGTCGCGTGGTGTGTGACACCGACACCACCAAGTGAGAGTCGATCTCGAGCAGCGACTTGACGAGGCTCGACTTGCCAGCCCCACTCGGGGCGGCCACCACAAACAGATTGCCGGGGTATTCCATCGGGTCGACTTACTCGAGGTTCTGCACTTGCTCGCGCAACTGCTCGATTGCGACTTTCATTTCGACCGATACGTTGGTCAACTCAAGGGTGGAAGACTTGGAGCCCAGCGTGTTTGCTTCACGTAGTAACTCTTGAATCAGGAAGTCCAGCCGCTTGCCCACCTCCCCGCCTTTCTGGAGCAGCCGCTCGATCTCGTCGAGGTGCGCGCGCAGGCGAGCAAGTTCCTCGGCCACGTCGATGCGGATGGCATAGGCGGCGGCCTCGTTGAGAGCTCGTTCCTGCAGTGCCTCGCGGGGGATGCTCTGCGCCGCGCCCGTGGCTTCGAGCGCCTCTTGCCAGCGCTCCAGAAACTTCTGTTGTTGGCGCTGAACGACCGCCGGCACCAGCGGCTCGGCCTCGGCGGCCAGCTCGCGCAGGCGCTTCACGCGCTCCATCAGGATCTTCACCAGGCGCTCGCCTTCACGTGCGCGGGCCTCGGTCAGGCCGGTCACGGCGCGCCGGGCAGCGTCGAGAGAGGCTTCGTCCAGCCGCTCGGTGATCGCCCCGGTGCGGCACCACTGCATGACCTCGTGCACCGAAAGGTGCGGCGCCTTCGGCAGCCAGCTCTGCACCGTGCTTTCCAGTCGAGCCAGCTTGCTGAGTTGCTCGGGATGCGGTTGTCGCCATGCGGTTTCAGCGTCCGCCCGGGTGGCGATGCGCATTTCGACCTTACCGCGCCGCAAAGCGCCCGCGAGGATTTCGCGCAGCGCGGGTTCAAGCGAGCGCAACTCGTCGGGCAGACGGAAGTTCAGGTCAAGGAAACGGCCGTTCACCGAGCGCAATTCCACGGTGACCGCGGGGCTCTCCGAGCCGGCTGAACCCTGCGATGGGGCTTCGGCAATAGTGCCGGTTTCAGGAGTGGCGCCGGCGCCCGCGGTGGCGCTGGCATAACCGGTCATGCTGTAGACTGGCATGCAGCTTTTCGCCGAAGAAAACCTCGATTATGTCAAAGCCGAAACCTGCTCCGTTGCCTTCCGGCACGGTGGTGGGCGGGTACCAGGTCATCAAGAAGCTGGCAGCCGGCGGGTTCGGTGTGGTCTATCTTGCCGAAGACTCCGAGAGGCACCTCGTGGCGCTCAAGGAGTATCTGCCCTCATCGCTTGCAGAGCGGTCTCCGGGCGAGCTCACACCGCGGGTCAAGCCGGAGAAGCAGCCGCTGTACAGGCTGGGCCTGAAGAGCTTTTTCGAAGAGGGTCGCTCGCTGGCGCAGATTTCGCATTCCAGCGTGGTTTCGGTGCTCAACTTCTTCCGCGAAAACGAAACCGTTTACATGGTGATGAATTACCTCCAGGGTGACACCCTGCAGGATTTCATCGTCACTGCGCGAGACCTCAAGCGCGACAAGGTGTTCCGCGAATCCACCATCCGTTCGCTGTTCGATGAAATCCTGCGGGGCTTGCGCATCGTGCACCAGCACAAGATGCTGCACCTCGACATCAAGCCCGCGAACATCTTCATCACCAACGACAACAAGGCCGTGCTGCTGGACTTCGGGGCGGCGCGTGAGGTGCTCTCCAAGGAAGGCAACTTCATCCGCCCGATGTACACGCCGGGCTTTGCGGCGCCTGAGATGTATCGCCGCGACGGCACCTTGGGACCGTGGACCGATATCTACGCCATCGGCGCGTGCATCTACGCCTGCATGCAAGGCTACCCACCCAACGATGCGCCGCAGCGCATCGAGAAGGACCGGCTGGCGCTGTCGCTTTCCCGGCTGCGCAACGTCTATTCCGACAATCTCATCGAAGTCACCGAATGGTGCATGTCGCTGGATCCGCTGTCGCGGCCGCAAAGTGTGTTCGCGCTGCAGAAGGAACTGGCGCGCGAAACCGAGCGCCGCTACACGAAGCTTAGCTTCAGTGAACGGCTGAAGCTGCAGCTCGAGAACCTGACCAGCGCCAAGGCATGAGATTTTCCGTCTACCAGGTCAGCCGCAAGGGCGGTCGCGAGAAGAACGAAGACCGCATGGGCTACTGCTACACCCGCGACTCGGGCCTGTTCGCCCTGGCCGACGGCATGGGCGGGCACCCAGAGGGTGAGGTCGCTTCGCAGCTGGCGCTGCAAACGCTGGCCGCGATGTTCCAGCGGGACTCCAAGCCCATGCTGGCCGACCCGCTGCGCTTCCTGCACGACTCGATCATTGCGGGCCACCAGCAACTGTTGCGCTACGCCACGCAGAAATCGCTGATCGACACGCCTCGCACCACGGTGGTCGCCTGCGTGCTGCAGGGCCATGCTGCGTATTGGGCTCATTGCGGCGACTCGCGGCTGTACATGGTGCGCGGCGACAAGCTCATCGCCCGCACGCGCGACCACTCGTATTCCGAGCTGCAGGAGACGCTCTCGCAGGTCGTGCCCATGGGCGAGCGCTTCAACCGCAACGTGCTGTTCACGTGCCTGGGCAGCCCGGGCAAGCCGGTGGTCGACACGGTGGGTCCGCTGCTGCTGCAGCCGGGCGACCGCGTTCTGCTGTGCTCCGACGGCTTGTGGGGCAGCGTGACCGACAGCGTGATCACCGAGCAACTCTCGCAACACCCCATCTCCGACGCGGTGCCCGAACTGGTGGAGCAGGCCCTGCGCAACGGCGGCCCCAAGAGCGACAACGTCTCCGTCCTGGCCGTCGAATGGGAAAGCGCCGAGGACAGCGACGCCGCCGCGGGCATTTCCACGCAGACGCTCGGCGAGGAAGTTTTCGCCTCGACTATCCAGGCCAGCGTGATGGGGCAGCAGGACATGCCCGAAGAACTTGACGACGCCGAGATCGAGCGCTCGATCAAGGAAATCAACGACGCCATCCGGCGCTCGTCCCAACAGAAGAAGTCCTGAGGAGGACGACGCCATGAGTTTCATCCGCACGGGCGGCCGTGCCGCCGACGCATTGCGACCCGTGACCATTACCCGCCGCTTCACGCGGCACGCCGAAGGCTCCGTGCTGGTGGAGTTTGGCGACACCAGGGTGCTGTGCACCGCCTCGGTCGATGAGAAGGTGCCGCCGCATGTGCGCGGCACGGGCCGTGGCTGGGTGACGGCCGAGTACGGCATGCTGCCGCGCTCCACTCACACGCGCAGCGATCGCGAGGCCGCGCGAGGCAAGCAAAGCGGCCGCACACAGGAAATCCAGCGTCTGATCGGCCGTTCGCTGCGCTGCGTGTTCGACCTCGGCGCCCTGGGCGAGCGAACCATTTCGCTCGACTGCGACGTGATCCAGGCCGACGGCGGCACGCGCACCGCGGCCATCACTGGCGCTTTCGTGGCGGCGCACGACGCGGTCGCGTGGATGAAGTCGAAGGGCATGCTGAGCAAGTCGCCCATCCGTGACTTCGTGGCTGCGGTGTCGGTAGGCATCGTGGAAGGCACGCCGCTGCTCGACCTCGAATATGTGGAGGACTCCGCCTGCGGTACCGACATGAACGTCGTGATGACGGGCAGCGGCGGCTTCGTCGAGGTGCAGGGCACCGCCGAGGGCATGCCCTTCAGCCGCGATGAAATGGCTGCGTTGCTGCAACTGGCCGACAAGGGCATCCGCGAGCTGGTCGCGCTGCAGCGCCAAGCGTTGAAGGCCTGATGTCCTCTCCCAAAAATGGATGGTTTTGCGGCGGGCCGCAGAACTGGAATTCCGGATCACCGCAGGGGTGAGGCCCTTGTGGGCGCGGGGAACCGGGTCTACAAGGAAACGCATGCGACTCGTCCTCGCCTCCAACAACGCCAAGAAGCTCGCCGAATTGCGCACGCTGTTTGCCGCGCTCCCGCTCGACATCGTGACCCAGGGCTCGCTCGGCATTGCCGAGGTTGAGGAGCCTCACATCACATTTATCGAGAACGCGCTCGCGAAGGCTCGCCACGCGGCGGCGAAGGCGGATGCCGCCGCCATCGCCGACGACTCCGGCCTGTGCGTTGATGCACTCGGCGGCGCACCGGGGGTGATGTCGGCGCGTTATGCCGCGTGCTGCGGCGACGAAGGACCAGCAGCGGATCGCGAGCAGGTGCGCGTGGTGCAAGACGCGGCAAACAATGCTTTGCTGCTCGAGCGCATGCAGGGCGTGGAAGATCGGCGCGCCGGTTTCGTGAGCGCACTGGTGGCCGTGCGTTCCGCCGATGACCCCGAGCCCCTGGTGGCGCTGGGTCGCTGGCATGGGGTCATCCTGACGGCGCCGCATGGCGAAGGCGGCTTCGGCTACGACCCGTTGATGTTCATCCCTGAACTCGATCATTCCGTGGCGCAGCTCTCTGCCGAGGTGAAGAACCGGCACAGCCACCGTGCGAGGGCGGCGCAGCAGATGCTCGGACTGATGCGCGAGGTGTGGCACCTTGGCTGACGTCCCACTCGCTCCGGCCGTCATCCCCGGCGAGCCCCCGGGGGATGTGCTGGCGCGCTACCTGCGGCCCGGCACGCTGAGCCTGGCCGCGCTGCCGTCGCTGTCGCTGTACGTGCACTTGCCGTGGTGCCTGCGCAAGTGCCCCTACTGCGACTTCAACTCACATGAGCAGCCCGGCGCCGTGCCCGAGGCGCGGTACCTCGATGCCTTGCGCGCCGACCTGGAGGCGGCGCTGCCTTTCGTGTGGGGACGGCGGGTGGTCAGCATCTTCATCGGCGGCGGTACGCCGAGCCTCTTCTCGCCTGAGTCCATTGACCGGCTGCTCACCGATGTGCGTGCCCGGCTGCCATTGGAGCCGGCCTGCGAGGTGACGCTGGAGGCCAACCCCGGCACCTTCGAGCGGCAACGCTTCCGAGCCTACCGGCAGGCGGGCGTGACGCGCCTGTCCGTCGGCGTGCAGAGCTTCGACGATGCCCGGCTGCGCGCACTGGGGCGGGTGCACGATGCTTCGCAGGCGCGGGCTGCACTGGAGGAGGCGAGCCGGGCCTTCGACACCTTCAACATCGACCTCATGTATGCGCTGCCCGGCCAGACGCCGGGCGATCTCGGGGAAGAGCTTCGGCAGGCACTCGCGTTCGAGCCGCCGCACCTGTCGATCTACCACCTGACGATCGAGCCCAATACCTTCTTCGCCAAGCATCCGCCAACTGCGCTGCCAGACGATGACACGGCCTCGGCCATGCTCGACCTCATCGTCGATCGCACGGGCGCGGCTGGGCTGGAGCGCTACGAAGTCTCGGCCTTTGCCCGTGCGGGCCACCGCTGCGTGCACAACCTCAACTACTGGCAGTTCGGCGATTACCTGGGTATCGGGGCGGGGGCGCACAGCAAGCTCAGCTTCCCGCACCGGGTGATCCGGCAAGTGCGCTATCGCGACCCGGCGAAGTACATGGCGCAGGCGTTTTCTCAGGCGGCGGTGGCGCAGGACGAGGAGGTGTCGCGCGAGCAGCTGCCTTTCGAGTTCATGCTCAATGCATTGCGCTTGAGGGAGGGCTTCGAGATGGCTCGCTTCACTGAGCGCACCGGCTTGCCCTTGAGCGCCATCGACAAGCCTTTGCAGCAGGCCCAATCCGGAGGCTTGATCGAGTCGGACTGGCAGAGCGTGCGCCCCACGGCGCGAGGATTCGACTTTCTGAGCGACCTGCAGGCGCTGTTCCTCAAATAGCGAGCCGCCCCGTCTTAGACGCGGTTCATCGATACCCCTGCCGTGCTGCGCAGGCGCTCGATGATCCTGTGCGCAATCTGGTTCAGCGGCAGCACCTCGTGCGCCGCGCCGGCCGCGATGGCTTCGCGCGGCATGCCGAAGACGATGCAACTGGCCTCGTCCTGCACCAGGTTGTAACTGCCGGCGTCGCGCATCTCCTTCATTGCCTTGGCACCGTCGGCGCCCATGCCGGTCAGCATGAGGCCAATGGCATTGGGGCCTGCCACGCGCGCGGCTGACCTGAACAGAACCTCGACGGATGGCTTGTGCCGGTTCACTGGCTCGCCATCCTGCACGCGTGCCAAGTAGTTGGCGCCGCTGCGTTCGACGCTCAGGTGCAGTCCGCCCGGTGCGATGTAAGCATGGCCGGGCAAGATGCGTTCGCCGTCCTTCGCCTCGGCCACGCGGATGCGGCACAACCCGTCCAGGCGCGCGGCGTAGCTGCGGGTGAAGCCGGGCGGCATGTGCTGCGTGATCACCACCGCGGGGGAGTCCGGCGGCAGATGGAGCAGCACTTCCTTGGTGGCCTCGGTGCCCCCGGTGGAGGCGCCGATGAAGATGATCTTCTCGGTGGAAAGCCGGCCGATGGGGGCGGCAACCGGGTGTGGGCCCCCCGAGGGTGCCTCTGCCGCGCGCGGCGGCGCGGCCAAGCGCTTGAGGTGGGCCTTCGAGGCGATGCGGACCTTGTCGGTGATGTCCTGCGCCAGCAGCCGAAGCCCGTCGGCCACGCCGATCTTGGGCTTGGCCACGAAGTCCACCGCGCCGAGTTCCAGCGCGCGCAGCGTGACGTCGGCTCCTCGCTCGGTGAGGGTGGACACCATCACCACCGGCATGGGGCGAAGGCGCATGAGCTTGCTGAGGAAATCGATGCCGTCCATGCGCGGCATCTCGACGTCCAGCGTGATCACATCGGGGTTGAGCGTGCGGATCATCTCGCGCGCGGCGAGCGGGTCGCTCGCTGCGCCGACGCACTCCATGTCGGGCTGCCGGTTGATGATCTCGGCGAGCAGGCCTCGTACCAGCGCCGAGTCGTCGACAACTACCACGCGTGTCTTGGCGATGCTGTCTCGCGCTCCCACTGTGCTTGCCTCCGCGTTCAGAAAAGGTCCACCGAGCCGCCGCCGGTGTTGGCGGGCACGGCGCGCTGCGCGGCGGCGCGGTCCTGCGCGACCAGGGCGTCGGCATGGGTGGGGGTGAGGCGCTTGACCATGGCTTTTCCGCTTGCCGGAAGGAAGCACACCTTGCGAGGGTAGATGTCCATCACATCCTTGGACAGGATGGGAATCCGTTCGGTCTTCAGGTAATCCATGACGAACTGGGTGTTGCGCTCACCCACATTGAGCGAGTTCATGCCGCTCACGACCTGGCCGCCGCCGAACACCTTGGCTTCCATGCTGGTGCGCGAGGCGCCGCGCTTCATCATCTCGTTGATCAGCAGTTCCATGGCGTACGAGCCATATCGCCCGGAGTCGCCGGCGCCATCGGGCAGCATGAAGTGGTTCATGCCGCCCACGCGCGCGCTGCGGTCCCACAGGCACGCGGCGATGCACGAGCCCAGGGTGGTGGTGAGGAGGATGTCCTCCTGGTGCACGAAGAACTCTCCGGGCAGGAGCTTCACCGCATCGTTCTGGAAGCGCGCGTCCCAGTAGAAGAAGCTGGCCTCGCCGGGCTTGCGCGGCTGCGCCTTGAGTTGCTCCAGGCGCGAGACGGCGAGTGTGGGTTGGGGAGCGAGGGCCATGATGCTTGCTTATCGGCTGCGCTCGCGCGGGCTTGACCGGATCGGGTTAGACACGTTCGTAGATGGTCTTGCCGCGCAGCCGGAACAGGTCGCGCGACTCGGTGAAGTTCTCGGAGTGGCCCACGTAAAGCATGCCGCCCGGCTTCATCACGTGGTGGATGCGCTCGAGCACCCGGCGCTGTGTGGGTGCGTCGAAGTAGATCATCACGTTGCGGCAGAACACGATGTCGAAGGGCTCGCCCAACGACCACTGTCCTTCCACCAGGTTGTGTGTGCGGAACTGCACCGGCGAGGCGAGCTCGGGCTTGACGCGGATGAAGCCGCTGTTGGCGCCCTTGCCACGCAGGAAGTGGCGGCGCAGCCGCTCGGGCGACAGGCCGCGTGAATCTGAAGCGTAGACCCCGCGCGCGGCTGTGGCGAGCACGCGCGTGTCGATGTCGCTGGCAACGATCTCCACGCCGTGCCGCGTGCCCAGCGTTTCGTCCACCGTCATCGCAATGGAATAGGGCTCCTCGCCGGTGGAAGCCGCACTGCACCAGATCCGCAGGGGCCGTCCGCTGCGCGATTTGAGGTCGTGCGCGAGTTGGTCGAAGTGGTGCTCCTCACGGAAGAACGCGGTGAGGTTCGTCGTCAGGCAGTTGATGAACTCCTGCCACTCCTGCTGGGCCGCGCCGCCGCTCATCTGTTCCAGCGACTGAAGGTAATTGGCGAACGAGCGGTGCCCGGTCTCGCGCAGCCGGCGCGACAGGCGGCTGTACACCATGGCCTGCTTGCCTGCGTGCAGGCTGATGCCGGCACGCTGGTAGATGAGCTGCCGCACGCGCTCGAAATCGGCACTGCCGAAGTTGAACTCCTGATCGGCCGGCGTCGCCGCGGCCTCCACCCTCGCGGCCGGTGCACAGTCGGGCGAGAGAACAGCGCTCATGGGTACTCCAGGGCAAAGTCTTGGGCGCCGCAGGCTGCAGCGGCATGTGCGAATATCGGCTCGCCACGTAGTGGCTTTAGCGGACAGCAGCAGATGACGGCAATAGACCGCACACTTCTGCGTCGTCGTGCGAATAGCGGCTGCTAGACTGAATCAGTGGACATTTCGCAGTTGATTGCCGTGTCAGCCCAACCCGCTGTCGAGCCAAAGGCCGCTCCTACGCTGAAGCTTCAGACGGCGTTGCAGCTGCTGGGCCAAGCGGGCCACAACCTGCCCACCGATGCACCGCAAGGTTCCTTGCCGTGGCTGCAGGCGGTGATCGATGGGTTGTGCTTGCTGTCGAGCCGCGATGCCCTCACGGGCCTGTCGAACAGGCGTCAGTTCGAGCTGGCCATCATGCGCGAGGTCGATCGCGTGGCGCGCAGCGGCGAGCCTGCCCTGGCGCTGCTCGTCGACATCGATCACTTCAAGAAGGTCAACGACACGTTCGGCCATGCCGCGGGCGACGAGGTCATCCGCTCGGTGGGCCAGGCGCTGCAGGACTGCGTGCGACCCATGGACACGGTGGCGCGCTTCGGTGGCGAGGAGTTCGCGATCATCCTGCCGAACTGTCCACCGGCTTTCGGCTATGCCGTGGCGGAGCGCATCCGCCTCAAGGTGCAGCGGCGCAGCATCACCGTCTCGCCCGGCGTGGACGTGGCGGTCACCATCAGCATCGGCGGCGCATTCGCGCCGCAATGGGTGCGCTCTTCGGCCCCCCTGTGGATCGAACGCGCCGACCAGCAGCTCTACCGAGCCAAGTACGAGGGCCGCAACCGTGCCTGCCTGGAGCAGCCGCCGGTGTCGCAGGTCAGCGCAGAGGAGAAGGGCCTGCTGTTCGGGCAATCGCAATTGCAGGACATCGAATGAGCTACACGAACGTCATCGGCCCGATCGGCTCTCGTGCGCACATCACCGCCGTTACCAGCGGCAAGGGCGGCGTGGGCAAGACTGTCATGACGGCCAATCTGGCGGCGGCGCTGGCGCAGCGTGGCGAGCGCGTGCTCGTGCTGGATGCCGACTTGGGCCTGGCCAACCTCGACGTGGTGCTGAACCTCTACCCCAAGA
Organism: uncultured Burkholderiaceae bacterium; assembly: GCA_965653625.1. Classification (GTDB taxonomy): domain Bacteria; phylum Pseudomonadota; class Gammaproteobacteria; order Burkholderiales; family Burkholderiaceae_C; genus Albitalea. The sequence goes on from CBFHAS010000072.1 coordinate 20,278, forward strand.
TCACGCTGCACGATGTGTTCACCGGCAAGGCCGAACTGGTCGATGCCATCCTCGCCGCGCCCGGGGGCTTCTCGGTGCTGCTCGCGGGCTCGGGGCTGGTGGAGTACTCGCGCCTCACGCCGGAGATGCGCGAGCAGTTGCTTGAGGTGATCCGCAAGGTGGCACCGCGCTTCGACCGCATCCTGCTTGACACTGGCGCCGGCATCTCCGATGTGGTGCTGTACGCGGTGTCGCTGGCCGACGAGGTGATCGTGGTTGCCACGCCGGAGCCGACCTCGCTCACCGACGCCTACGCCACCATCAAGGTGCTCTGCGCCCAGCAGCAGCGCAGCCAGATCAAGCTCATCGTGAACCAGACGAGCCGGCTGGGCGAAGGTCGAGCGATTCGTGCGCAGCTTCAGCAGGTGGTCGACCGTTTCGTGACCAACGGGACCGGCACGCCGCCCAAGCTCGAACTCATGGGCGAGGTGCCCAGCGACCCATCGGTGCGCGAGGCGGTGCAGCGACGGCAGTTGCTGCTGCAGGCATTTCCCGGCAGCCCTGCAGGCGTGGCGCTGACGGGTATCGCCGAAAGGCTGATTGCATAAGCGCGGCGCGCAGCACGCAGGTACCTCGATGAGCAGCGCACAGGAGCCGGCCGACGAGTCTGTCCAGACGCCGTACCAGCGCATCGGCGGCGAGCCCGCCGTGCGTGCGCTGGTGGATCGTTTCTACGACCTCATGGAGCTGGAGCCTGGCTACACGGGGCTGCGCGCGCTTCATCCTGACGATCTGCAACGTTCACGGGACAAGCTGCACTGGTTTCTGTGCGGCTGGCTGGGCGGGCCAGCGCACTACGAAGACCGCTTCGGCCACCCGCGCTTGCGTGCGCGGCACATGCCATTTTCGATCGGCATCGCTGAGCGTGACCAATGGATGGCGTGCATGGTGCGGGCCATGCAGGAGCAGCACATCGACCCGGCCATGATCGAACGCCTGACAGCGGCGTTCTTCAACACGGCCGACTGGATGCGCAACCAGGGCGCGTGACGCGTCACAGTGCTTCCAATTGCGGGCCGCGCAGGCCCACGAGCAGTGCACGCCCTCGCTGGTCGACGCGGAATTCACCGTAGCGCGCCCGGCTCCATCGCCCGGCCTCGCCTTCGGTGAAGTGCCAGGCGTCGGTCACCAGGATCCAGCCGCCGTTCTTCGGCGTGAGTTCGATGCGCGCGTGCCGGTCTTCAAGCGGCGCGCCAACGTCCACACGCAGCAGCGTGGCGATGCCGCGTGCATCGAGCGCGGCCACGACCCGAGGGCGCTCGCTCCCGTTGGCGAGGCTGGCACGAGCAGTGTCGGCAGGCAGGCGAAAGTTCAGTCGCATGTAATCACCCTGCATGAGCGAACGCGGGTCGACCGGGGCGAGTTCAACGAACACAGGCTGCCCGTGCGCGATGAGCGCTTCCTTTTCGCGGATGCCGAGATTGACGACCAGCAGCGTGCCGGCGGCAGTGAGCATGACTGCAGCGGCAGCCAGCCGTCCGGCGGGGCGCGGGGTCGTGGCAGCCGATGACACCTGCGGCTCGGCACGCGGCCAGGCGTGCCAGGCCAGCGTGCCAAGCAGCGCACCGGCTGCTGCGAGCAGCACCGCCTTGTCGGACAGAGGCCAGGCCAGGGCGTAATAGAAGCTGCCGACGATCCACGCCGCCGCGACCGCCGCCGCGCCGGCCAGCCGAGCGCGCCCGCTCGTCGCGCACACCGCCAGACCCAGCAGCACGGCGCCCAGCGAGGGCATGAACCATGCGAGTGCAAGCAGCACTGCGGCCACGGCTGCCCATGATGAGCGGCGAGTCGTGGGCCAGGCGCGCCACAGCACCGCGGCCGCGCCGGCGGCGAGCAGCGTCGACACGCCTTGCATCGCATTAAATCCTGCACGCGATTGCCCGGGCTGGCCCAGCTCGCGTGCGACGTCGCCCATGAGGCCGGTGGCACTGGCGCCTGCCAGGAAGGTCATGCCCGACCACCACGCCAGGCCGGCCAGCGTGGCGAGCAGCCAACCGGCGGCGATGGATTCCACCACCGCGGCTTTGCGCGCGTGCGCGCCGGTTTTCCACAGGTGCTGTGCGGCGAGTGCGGCCAGCCACGCCGCGAGGTCGATATGCCAGCCGAGCC
>CBFHAS010000073.1:0-21656 GCA_965653625.1 uncultured Burkholderiaceae bacterium
GGCCAGCAACTACAACAGCCGGCCGCGCGCGGCAGAAGTCATGGTGAGCGGCGAGCACGTCTGGCTCATCCGCGAACGTGAGCGGATGGCGGACTTGCTGCACGGAGAACGCCTGCTGCCCCTCGGTTAAAGGGCCACGCCCGCTGCCGCACACATCAAGCGAGGCTTCGGGCCACCCCAAAGCTCCGCATCCAGCCGCGCTTGCTCGACGACGTGGCGCCGCCACCTTTCGGTGGTGAGCAGCGTAAGGCGTTCGACGTTGCAGTCTCGCTCACATGCGAACATGCGCAGGTGCAAGAGCCGCAGCTCAAGTGTTCAGCATCTCGCGCTGCTCCCTCGTATACGAATGTTGGCGCGCTGCACGGGGGCAATTTGTCGGCCCATGGGCTGACAGCGGTTTGAGCGACGTGAGCGGATTCCGAAGATCACGCCGATGAGGCGGCTGCGGATCGTGCGTATTGCCGGTACTCGCGAGAAGGCAACGGTGCACCGGACAGGTCAGTGCGGCGAACACGCACAAGAAGGCCACCAGCGCGGCTCGCCATCGCAGCCGGCGAGCAGTGGCTGCGCGCACTGCACCTCGAACTTCCACGCCAGCAGAAGCCGTCCTACGTCCTACGAGTCAAAGAAGAGATCTTCCCCACGACAAGCCGATCACTGCAGATTCCGCGCGTTTGCTCGCTGGGCGCGCCATGAAAAAGGCCGCCCGAAGGCGGCCTTGAACGCATGCGCGCATTGCGCCGCGTGTCCAATCAGAAGTTGTGCTGGATACCCAGGTCGTAGCCGGTCTTGTTCGCGGCCGGCACGCTGTCGCGAGCCACGTCGGCGTACAGGAACGTGCGCTTGGACAGCGGGTGGCGGTAGCCCAGACCGAACTTCTTGGCCAGATCGGTGTTGGTTGTGCGGTTCTTGCTCGTGCCGTAGCCAACCAGGACTTCCCCAGGGCCGGCCTTGACGTTCGCGCCGAGGAGATAGCCGCGAACCTTCTGGTCGGCGGTATTGCGGGCATCTGCGAAGCCGGCGCGCAGCGTGGCGGGACCGAAGGTGTAGCGAACACCGAGGTTGATGATGCGGTCGTCTTCGCCGGCCGGATCCTCATAGCCAGCGCCGATGAACAGCGGGCCGGCCGAGTAGTTGGCAGCCACCGACCAGGGCCGGTCGGGGCCAGCGTTGGCGGCAACCGCTTGCGTGGCTTCTGCCACGGTAGCGACGACCTTTGCACCGGCCGCGGCCAACTCGTAGCGCACCGAATCGGAAACGCGGAGCTTGTGGATGCCGCCAGGCGTCACGCTGGCATTGCGAAGAGCCGCAACCGTGTCGGCACCGAACGGGTCAATCACGTTCTGGATTTCCGTGAAGGAAGCGGTGTAATTGCGACCGAGCGTCAGCTGGCCGAAACCAGAGCGAAGGCCAACCCAGGAGTGGCCGTTCCAGAACGTATTGGTACCCGAGGCGTCCATGCCCGTGTCGGGGCTGAAGCGGTGCTCGAACGAGAACACGGCGAACATGCCGTTGCCCAGGTCTTCCTGGCCACGGAAGCCAAGACGGCTGCTGCCACCGTCCATGACTTGCTTGTCCTTGGTACCGACGGGCTTGCCGACAGCTTGGTCAAGCTTGCCGAAAACGGTGACAGACGACTGCGCCGACGCAGCACCGGCGAACGCGCCGAGCACGGCGAGAGCGAGCAGAGATTTCTTCATTGCGACTATCTCCTAGGTTGAACATGAGGTCCCGATCGCATACACCCTGCCAAAGGGTTGATCGAGCCAAACCCCCTCAGCGGAAGTTGGCCGTATTGCACCAGAGGGTCCCTGTGTTGGAAAGGATCGCAGGGGTCGGGGCGCGTCATCTGTTGCCTCGACACAACGAGCCACTGCGGTCTCTCCTCGCCTGACGCATCCGAGGCGCACACCCTCCGGTAGCGCTCAGCAGCGCGCTATCCTGGGCCACCTCAAGGGCACGACACTGAAGATGATTGACAGCCTGCTCATCGCCGTGGACAGCGCATTGCGCACGCTCAGTGGAGCGAGCCGCGCCGCGCGCCCAATGCCTTCCGCGGACAACACCGACAGCGAACTCGACGCCTCAGGGCGGCGACGCGCAGGCGCTCTCATGCGGGTGAACCACGTGGGCGAAATTTGTGCTCAAGCTCTCTACCAGGCACAAGCGTTAAGCACGCGCGATCTTGCGTTTAAGGTTCATTTTGAGCAGGCCGCGCGCGAGGAGACCGATCACCTTGCATGGACGCTTCAGCGCCTGCACGAACTCGGCGACCGACCTAGCCTGCTGAACCCGCTTTGGTATGCGGGCGCATTCGGGATTGGCTTGCTGGCGGGCCGCATGGGAGACGCGGTGAGCCTCGGCTTCGTGGCCGAAACCGAACGCCAGGTGGAACAGCACCTTGCCAGTCATCTGCAGCGACTACCCGCAAACGACAAGGGCTCACGCGCCATCGTCGAGCAGATGAAGCAAGATGAGGCTCGCCATGCCGATGCGGCGCTCGCGGCCGGTGGAGTGAACCTGCCGGCCCCCGTGCGCTCGATCATGCGCGGGGCGGCAAAGATAATGACCACGACCGCGCACTACGTATGAGCAGGGACCGCCGTCATCGCCGCGATTTCAGAATCGGTGCCTCAAGGTCAGCGCAACGACGGTGGAGTCAGTGCCAGGAGCTTCCGTGACGCCGCCGAGGAAACCGCCCCCGCCTGGAGCCGCCTGGGCGTTCTCGTTGTTGTCGTAACGACCGACGATGACGCTGACGTCCGTTCTCTTCGACAAAGGATGGATATAGGCAGCCCCGTACGAAGCCACATCGGCATTGGCCGGCGTCTTGTCGTTCATTCGCGTGTACACCGCCACCAACTGACCGGTGCCGAGGGGCCATTGCACACCACCGTGGTAAACCATCGCATCCTGACGCAGCCGCAGGATCAAGTCTTCCACGTTCGCCGAGACGGCCGCCGAAACGGCCGCTGACGGAGTTCCGGCGGGAAACAAGGGTGCGGCGGCAGCCGAAAGTACCGGGACCGCCTCACGCAGTGCCACGGCAGAGGAGGGATGCTCTTCCTTGATCTTCATGCCGGCCAGGAAGAGCTTGCCAGCGCCGACTTTCGCCGAGCCGCCAAGCACCGTGGTTCGCAGCCCGTCCTGGTTGTCGGGCGTCTTGCGGGCGTTGTGACCGACGCCCACGGCCCAGTTCTCGCCGGAATAAACGGCCCGAATGCCCCACAAATTGCCGGCCGAACTAGACCCGGGCACCTCGCCCAAGGCCAACATGGCACTGGCCGCCCACGGGCCGAGTTCGATACGGTAGGCGACCGCGTTATTCGCTCGATTCTCCAGACCGGCAGGCAGCGCGGCGAGTTGGCCAGGCGCCAGGGGACTGTCGGTGCCAAATGCATCGAACTGCGCACCGATCTCGAAGGCCGGCGTGTACTGGCGGCCAGCCAACACGGCGCCGACAGGGGTCACCAAGCCAACGAACGCCTGGCGATCGAAGCTGCCATTGTTCAGGTTCACGCCGGCCTGCGCGCCCACCGTGCCCTCCGCAATGGCGCGCTGCAGCGGGTTGCCGAATAGGCGAGATGGAACCTGGCGACCTGACGGCGGCCGGTTGCTCAGGGCACCCGTGTCTGCCTCGACCCGCCCCTCCAGCGTGAAGAGTGCGCGCCAGTTGCCGCCGAGATCCTCGGTGCCTTTTACACCCCAGCGCGACCCCGACATGATGCCGCTGGCGACTTCGTTGCGCCTGCCGCCGGCATAGCCGGAAACGGACATCACGCCGACGTCCAGCAAGCCGTAGACGTTGACACTCGAGTCCTGGGCGAAGCAGGCTTCGGATGCTGTCAACACCATCGCTGCCGCACAGGCGATCGCTGCCCGAGTATTCCTTTGGATGCCTTGGCTCACCGTCACTCCCTCGCTGTGTTGTCAGACAGGCGGAGAAGCCGCCCGAAGCGACGGGACGATAGCAATGGTTCAGCGAAAGTACGGAGCGCAGTTGCGGCCGGCAAACAGGGACTTTCCCTAGACCAAAGAGGCGCACAACCATGACTTGACGCAGCTGGCTTGGTGCAACTGCGCGCGCCTTCAGGCCGGCGCAATCGCGTGGCTAACCGTGATCTGCGCTGTCTTGCCCAGCATGATGCTCGCCGAGCAGTACTTCTCATGAGACATCTGAATAGCGCGGGCGACGGCGGCCTCGGACAGGTCGCTTCCGATCACCGTGAAATGCATGTGGATGCGGGTGAAGACCTTCGGATCCGTTGGCGCGCGCTCGGAACTCACCTTCACCTGGCAGCCCGATATGTCATGCCGGCCGCGCTTGAGGATGAGCACGACGTCGTAGGCGGTGCAGCTCGCCGTGCCGGCAAGCACGGTTTCCATCGGCCGCGGCGCGAGGTTGCGCCCACCCCCTTCTGGGGCGCCGTCCATCATCATCAGATGGCCGCTGCCTGTTTCGGCCACGAACGCCATGCCGGACGCGGGAACCCAGTTGACGGTGCATTCCATGGTCTGATCCTGTGCTGGCTGCCCCGCGAAAGGGCGTAATGATCCGCGGTCGCGATTGTGCATCTCATCACGCCGCGTTCTTGCCTTGCGACGGGGTTGATATTGCGGCGCAACAATCGAGCCGCTACACTGCATGGCAGTGGGGTTGCATCAGGGTGTTCCCGGGTGGCTCCAGCCGATTGTCTCCTCCACCTCCTCCAAGGGTGGATTAGGCCCAGGGCAGCGATGCCTTGGGCCTTTTTTCTGCACCGGGCCTATACAGGGCTACACCTGGTCCTGACGTATGATCCCGCCCCTTTCGAACCCGGAGACCGAGATGGCCGGCCCTGCAGGCGCCAGTACCTCGAGGCGACCCGCCACCAAACCTTTGTCGCTCGCGGCTTACCTGCAGAAAATCCTCACCGCCCGGGTGTACGACGTGGCGGACGAAACGCCACTGGAGACCGCGCGCAGTCTGTCCAAGCGGCTTGGCAACCACGTACTATTCAAGCGAGAGGACAGCCAGCCGGTATTCAGCTTCAAGATCCGCGGCGCCTACAACAAGATGGCCCAACTGTCACCCGAGCAGTTGCAGCGCGGAGTGATCTGCGCGTCGGCCGGGAACCATGCGCAGGGTGTTGCACTTGGGGCGCGGCGGCTCGGCTGCAAGGCGCTGATCGTCATGCCGGTGACCACACCGCGGGTCAAGGTCGATGCGGTGCGCTCCCATGGCGGCGAGGTAGTGCTGCACGGCGAAAGCTACTCCGATGCCTACCAGCACGCTTTGCAGCTGGAGAGCGAGCGGGGCCTGACTTTCGTCCATCCGTTCGACGACCCGGACGTCATCGCCGGGCAGGGCACCATCGCCATGGAGATCCTGCGTCAGCACCCGGCTCCGCTGGACGCCGTGTTCGTCTCGATCGGCGGCGGCGGCTTGATTGCGGGCGTCGCCGCCTACATCAAAGCCGTGCGCCCGGACGTGCGCGTGATTGGTGTGCAGACATGCGACTCCGACGCCATGGTGCAGTCGGTGCGGTCAGGCAAGCGCGTACAGCTGAATGACGTGGGCCTGTTCTCCGATGGCACGGCGGTGAAGATGGTCGGGAGCGAGACGTTCCGTCTCGCCCGTGCGCTGGTCGACGACTTTGTCGTCGTCGACACCGACGCGGTGTGCGCAGCCATCAAGGACGTGTTCGAGGACACGCGCAGCATTCTGGAACCGGCCGGCGCGTTGGCCGTGGCGGCAGTCAAGCAGTACGTGGAGTTGCACAAGCCGAAAGGTCGTACCTTCGTGGCGATCACGACCGGCGCCAACATGAACTTCGACCGCTTGCGCTTCGTGGCTGAGCGCGCCGAGGTCGGCGAGGAGCGCGAGGCGCTTTTCGCGGTGACCATTCCAGAAGAGCGCGGCAGCTTCCGGCGATTTTGCGAGCTGATCGGCCCGCGCGCAGTGACCGAATTCAATTACCGCATCTCCGATGAGGAAGTGGCACACGTGTTCGTCGGCATCGCGACGTCGAAGCGTGGCGAATCCGAGAAGATCGCGCGCAATTTCGAGCGGCACGGCTTCCCCACCATCGACCTCACGCACGACGAGCTTGCCAAGCAGCACATCCGTCACATGGTGGGTGGCCGCAGCGAGCTTGCGCAGGATGAACGGCTATATCGCTTCATCTTTCCGGAACGGCCCGGTGCACTGATGCGATTCCTGTCGAGCATGCACCCGGAGTGGAACATCAGCCTGTTCCATTACCGCAACCAGGGCGCCGACTACGGCCGCATCCTGGTCGGCATCCAGGTGCCCAAGGCCGACAAGAAAGCGTTCCGCGAATTCCTGAATACGCTGGCCTATCCCTGCGAAGACGAGACCGACAACCCCGTCTACCGGCTGTTCCTGCGCTGAGCCGGGCCGCGTTTGCCTCCGGCGCCGCGCCAGCAGCACAATGCTCGGCTTGACCGGCGGACAGACAAGACTGAACCGCCGCCTTCGGCAAGACTCCCCCGAGCCCCCATGTCAGTCAACCGCTCGCTGATCGCTCCCACGACCAACCCCACGCTGGAACAGGCGCTGCGCGACAAGCTGAAGCACCGCAGCGAAACCACTGGTGCGCTGGGTGAGTTGGAGCCGCTCGCCGTGCGGCTGGGCTTGGTGCAGAACACCTTGAAGCCGCGATTCCGCGCCCCGCAGCTGGCCATCTTCGCCGCCGACCACGGCTTGGCGGTCGACGGCATCGTCGCGCCAGGGCGCCTGACCACCGCGAACCTGGTCCACCGTCTGCTCACCTCGCAATTGCCCGCGTCGGTGTTTGCGCGCATTCAGGGGCTGGAAATGTCGGTCGTCGACTGCGGCGTCTCGGAAGCGGTGGCGCCACACCCCAAACTGCTGGCGCGCAAGATTGCGCATGGCACACGCAATGCTCGCGTGACCGCAGCCATGTCGCTGGACCAGGCCCATGCCGCCATCCGCGCGGGCATGGAGTTCGGTGATGCGCTGCCGGGCAACGTGGTGGCCTGCGCCGGCATCGGGGTCGGCTCCAACGAAAGCGCAGCACTGGTCCTGTCCCGCCTGAGCGGGGCCAATGTGCGCGAGCTGGTGATCTCCGGCCCAGCCATGCATGAGGACGATCTCAGTCACCTTCAAACGGTGTTGCAGGGCGCCCAGGGCCGGCACAAGGATGTGATCGACCCAGTGGAGGTGCTGGCGGCCTTCGGCGGCTTCGAGATCGCCGTCATGGTGGGGGTGATGCTCGTGGCGGGCAGCAAGCGCCATCTCATCGTGGTGGACGGCATGCCGGCATGCGCGGCCTTGATGGCGGCCTCGCGGATTGCACCCGCGGTGACCGACTACTGTCTGTACTGCCGCAGCCACAGCCAGCAGGGGCTGGACATGGCCCTGTCACTGTTTCGCAGCAGCGCCATGCTGGAGCTCGGCATGGAAAGCCTCGACGGCACTGGCGCCACGCTGGCGTGGCCGCTGGTGCGCAGCGCCGCAGCTCTGCTGACCGAAGTAGCGGAAGGCGAAGACCCAGGGCCGACCCACCCGGCCGATGCACCCGAATCCAACTGAATGCCCTGAGGTCAGCGCCGCCGATTTGGCTATCGAGCGGCCGAGCGCCCGACCGGTTGTCGTTGCGACATCGATAGGCCTCGCGAATGTGGCGGCACCACCCGGGAGTTCGGAGCAGATGGTGCATACGCCGGCGGCTGAGCCGGGGACAGGGCTGGCGCGGGCCTCGGGGTAGCAGCAGGGCTGGGCGGCCGCATCGGATCCACGGGAGGCAGCGTGCCGGTGGCAACCACCGGTAGCGGTGGCATTTGCAGGACGACAGCTGAGCCACCCGAGGACGTTCCGATCTCCGCGGTTCGCAAACTCACCGACTTCAGGACCAGCTCACCGTCGATTGGTGAGCCGACACGGAATGCACGCGGCATCTTGCCGTCCACCGCAATCAGTGCGATGCCGGAATGGCTAGGCGGTTTGGGCGCCATGACGCCGGTGAGCTGGAATCGCGACGCCAGCGCGGGGGCCTGCGGCTGCTCGACCGCGGCCGTGCGTGGAGCACCAAGCAGCCGGGTGAGATCAGCCCGCATGGAGGCAGTATCGGCCGCCGCCACAGTGTGTGGTGGTGCGCTACGCGCACCCACCAGCAGGCGCAGTCCCCAGAAGACCGCGCTGGCGGCTACCAGAGCCCAGATCACGAATGCGCACAGTCTTGCCGGCATGCCGAAGATTATGATTCAAGCGACTCAGTGCGCCGGTCTAGGCGCTGTCAGGAAAGCCCCCATGTCACGAACTTTCACCGCCGCTCACCGTCGCGGCCGCAGCGGTTTCACGCTGATCGAACTGATGGTGGTGCTGGTCATCATCGGCGTACTGGCTGCACTCATCGTGCCGAATGTGCTTGAGCGCGCCGACGAGGCCCGGGTGACTGCAGCGCGCACCGACGTGAACCGCCTGATGCAAGCGCTGAAGCTGTACAAGCTGGACAACCAGCGCTACCCCAGCACCGACCAAGGGCTTCAGGCGCTGGTGGCACGGCCCACCGCCGCGCCGGCGCCACAGAACTGGAAACCGTACGTCGACAAGCTGCCCAACGACCCATGGGGCCGGCCCTACCAGTACGCCAACCCTGGCGTGCGCGGCGAGATCGACGTGTACAGCCTGGGCGCCGATGGCGCCGTGGGCGGCGAGGGTAAGGACGCCGAGGTCGGCTCCTGGGAGTGAGCGCCATGCAGGCTCGACGCCGATGAAGGCACGCAGCCGAGGTTTCACGTTGGTCGAATTGCTGGTGGTGATCGCGCTGGTCGCCATCGCTTCCGGCATGGCCAGCCTGGCCCTGCGAGACCCGGCTGCCAGCCGGCTGGAGCAGGAGGGTGCACGGCTGGTGGCACTGCTGGAATCCGCTCGCACGCAGGCTCGGGCGTCGGGGATGGCGGTGCGATGGCAGCCTCGCCCTAACGAAGGCGCCGAGGGCGACTTCCACTTCATCGGCCTTCCATCCAGCGAACTGCCCGAGCACTGGCTGCACGAAGGCGTGCAGGCCGACGTGGTGGGCGCGCGCGCAGTGGTGCTGGGGCCGGAGCCGATGATCCCCGCGCAGCGCATCGTGCTGAGCCTGGATGAACGGCAGCTCACGCTCAGCACGGACGGTTTGGGCCCTTTCGAGGTGAGCGCGCAATGAGATCGCACCGCGTCACCGCCGTGCGCGGCTTCACGCTGATCGAGGTGTTGGTCGCGCTTGCGATCGTGGCCATCACACTTGGGGCGGGCATCAAGGCCGCGGGCGCGCTGGCCGACAACGCCGAGCGCTTGGCTGACGTGAGTCTGGCGCAGTGGTGCGCCGACAACCAGCTCACCGGCCTCAAGCTCGCGCGTCCGACCCTGGCCATCGGCGACAGCGACTTCGCCTGCGCGCAACTGGGGCGCGAATACCACGGCAAGCTGATCGTTCGACCTACTCCCAACCCCAACTTCCGCCGCGTGGACGCGCAGATCTTCACCGAGGCAGGACAGCCGGTGCTGAGCCTTTCGACGGTGCTGCCGCGCTCCTGAAAGCCGCCATGATTCGCCGCCACCGCTCCAGCATTCAGGGCTTCACATTGGTGGAGGTTCTGGTCGCCATGATGATCATGGCGATCCTCGCGGTGATGGCGTGGCAGGGCGTGGACGGCATCGTCCGCACGCGCGACGCGAGCCAGGAGCGATTGGAGTCGACGCTGCGCCTGAACACTGTGTTGAGCCAGCTGGAGCATGACCTGCAGGCACTGCAAGAAACTACGGCGGTGCCGGGCATCAGCTTCGACGGCGCCACGCTCCGGCTGACCCGACGTGCCGATCGAGGGCTGCAGGTGGTCGTCTGGTCGCTGCGGCCCACCGGCGATGGCGGCCGCGGCGGCGAGCTTCTGCGCTGGGCCAGCCCGGCCGCGCGCACCGGCGGCGAGTTGCAGGACACCTGGATGCTTACGCACCAGTTTCAGGGCAACGAAGCGGGTCAGCTGCGCACGCTGGCCGACGTGGCGCAATGGCAGCTCTACTGCTTTCGAGGCAACTCGTGGAGCAACTGCCAGTCCACAGGCAACCTGGCCTCGCCCGCCGCACCTGCCACCCAGGGAGCCGGCGGGCCGGGTGGATCGGGCACGCAAGGAGCCGGCGGCCCCTCCGCACTTCCGCGCCAAGTGCCGCCCTCGGGTGTGCGGGTGGTGCTCCAATTCACGGGACCTCAACTCAATGGCAATCTGACACGCGACATCGCGCTCGGACCCCAAGTGCCATGACACATCCCCGCAGCCCGTCGTCACGCCCCGCCGCGCAGCGAGGCGCCGCCCTGCTGACCGCGATGATCATCGTCACGCTCGTGGCAACGCTCGCCGCCGCGATGGTGTGGCAGCAGTGGCGCGCCGTGCAGGTGGAGGCTGCCGAGCGGGCGCGCGTGCAGTCTTCGTGGATCCTCTCCGGCGCACTCGACTGGGCGCGCCTCATCCTGCGTGAGGACAGCAAGAGCGGCGGCCCCGACCACTTGGGCGAGCCGTGGGCGGTTCCGCTGGCCGAAGCGCGGCTGTCGACCTTCCTGGCCGTGGACAAGGACAACGCGGAGGACGCTCCGGAAGCCTTCCTCTCCGGCAGCATCGTCGACGTGCAGTCACGCTATAACCTGCGCAATCTGCTGGGCCCGAAAAACGAGGTCGACCAGGTGGAAGTGAAGGGGCTGAAGGCGCTACTGCAGGCCATCCGCGTCACGCCCGAACTGGCCGACACCATTGCCGCAGGACTTCGCGATGCGCTGGCGCCTGCAGACCCCGCCGAGCGCTCGGCCAACTCGCCGCTCATGCCCCTCAGCGTAGATCAGCTCACTTGGCTCGGGATCGACGAAGCGACAGTCGAGCAGTTGAAGCCCTATGTCACGCTGCTGCCTGTGCGCACGACGGTGAACGCGAACACCGCACCGAAGGAAGTGCTTTTGGCAGCGATCGATGGCCTAGACCCCGCCACCGCCGAGCACCTGGTGCAGACTCGTCAGCGCGCGCCGTTCAAAACGCTCGACGACGTGAACAAACACCTCGGGAGGCCGGGGGGGCTATTGCAGCGCATCAACGTCATATCGAACTTCTTCGAGGTTCGAGGGAGGCTGCGGCTGGAGGACCGCGTGCTGGAGGAAAGCTCGTTGGTTGAGCGCCGTGGGCTGGACATCGTGCCTTTGTCTCGACGGCGTGAGAGCAGCCGGGAGTCGGCCCGATGAACCGGATTGCACTGCGTTCACAATGCTGCCAACGCGCTCCAAGAACGAACCGTAAGTCATTGATTCGTTAGGGATTGCCGCCAACCCAGTCACTACAATCGCGCTCGCCCTCAGCCCCCCCGACGGGGCATCGTCCATGTCCGTCCTCGTCATTCAACTCTCTCCCCGACCTCGCCTGCGGGCCCACGGCGACAGCTCGGCCCTGCCGGAAGGCGCTCGCACGACGGAGGAGTTCGCCTTTGCGCTGAGCCCCGATGGCTTGGCGCTCGAAGCCCAGGGCCAATGTGCTGCCTCGCTGCTGCCGCGCGCCGACAGTGTGGTGGCCGTGCTGTGCGATGCCGATGTGAGCTGGCACCGCATCACGCTGCCGAAGGCCCCACCGGCACGCCTGCGCGCGGCGCTGGTGGGGATGCTCGAAGAGGCCGTGCTGGAAGAGCCGGAGCTCATGCATTTCGCCGTGGCGCCGCAGGCCGTGGCCGGTCAACCCACCTGGGTGGCCGCGATCGACCGTGCCTGGCTGCGCGCCGAGCTCAGTGCCCTGGAGAAGGCGAACGTTTTCGTCGACCGCGTGGTGCCCGCCGCGTGGCCGGATGATCCGCCGTCCGGTCACTTCTCCGAGACGTACACACGCGACGACGGCGGGGAGGAGGGCATCAGCCTGACCTGGTCGCACGCCGACGGAGTGGCATGCATCCGCCTGCATGGCGGGCTGGCTCGCTCGCTCGTGCCGCTGCCCCCGCTGCCCGGCACCCGCTGGAGCGCCACGCCGGGTGCAGCGGCCCAAGCCGAGCAATGGCTGGGCAGCCCCGTCAACGTGATGCAGCCGGCGCAGCGGCTGTTGCAGGCGGCCCGCACGCTGTGGAACCTTCGACAGTTCGAGCTGGCTCGCAAGAGCCGAGGCACGCGCGCCTTGCGCGACACCTGGCGTCTGTTCCTGAGCCCCGGCTGGCGGCCGGTGCGCTGGGGGCTCATCGGTCTGCTGGCCGCACATGTGCTGGGTCTGAACCTCTGGGCATGGCACCAACGAGCCGCGGTCGAGGATCGCCGCGAGGCAGTGTTCAAAGTCGTGAAGTCTGCCTTCCCCAAGCTGAGCGAGAACGAGATCCGCCGCGCCCCGCTGCTCGTGATGCAGCGTGAGGCTGATGCCCTGCGCCTCGCGGCGGGCAAGCCGGGTGAGACCGATTTCGAGCCCATGTTGCAGGCGGCGGCGCTGGCGTGGCCGGCCGACCAGCCGCCCGTCGAAAGCCTGCGCTATGACAACGGCCGTCTCGCTCTGGCCGTGGCCGGCTGGGACGAGACGCAGGTGGAGCAGTTCCGCAGCCGATTGCGCCCGGCGGGTTGGCAAGCCGACAAGGGCGCCGACAGCCGTATCACGCTCACACGGGCTGGCGAAGGAGTGCGGCCATGAACGCTCGTTCTCTTCCTTCGAAACTCGCCGTATGGCGCCAGCAGGCCAAGGCGCGCTGGCGCAGTTTCGCGCCGCGCGAGCGGCTGGCCCTGGCCGTCGCGGGCGGCCTGCTGGTGCTTTTCCTCGTGTGGAGCTTGCTCATCGCACCCGCTTGGCGCACCACACACGCCGCGCCGGCCGAGCTCGACAGGTTGGATGCACAGCTGCAGCAGATGCAGCGGCTGGCCGCCGAGGCGCGCTCGGTGCAAGGTGCGGCAGCGGTGTCGCCCGCACAGGCAGTGGAACCGCTCAAGCGCGCCACCGAGCGGCTCGGTGGCCGCGGCGCCATCACGTTCCAAGGCGACCGGGCCACCCTCACGCTGACGGGAGTGTCCGGTGAAGCCCTGCGCGCCTGGCTGCTCGAGGCTCGTGGCGGTGCCCGCGCCCGGCCGCTGGAGGTGCAACTGAACCGAGGCCCGGAGGGCTATTCCGGGATCGTGATGGTGAGTGTGGGAGTCGGATCGTGATCGGCGGGCTGCTGCGCCGACGCCCTTCCCGCACGGGTTGGGCCCATACCGCTGCCGGCACCGGCTGGGGCGAATCCACCTACGCTGAGCTGGCCTGGGACAAATCGCGCGGCGCAGCCCGCCGCTGGGGTATCGCGGGCGCAGTGCTGGGCGCCGTGATCGGCCTGGTGGCGTTCGCCCCGGCGGCATGGCTCGCCAAGGCCGTGGCTTCGGCCACCGGTGATCGCCTGCTGCTGGTGGATGCCCGGGGCACCGTTTGGTCGGGCAGTGCCGTTCCCGTGCTGACCGGCGGACCGGGCAGCCGCGACGCCAGCGCCCTGCCCGGACGCATGGAATGGACGCTGGGGCTCAAGGGCCTGGGCTTGGCACTGCATGCGCGCCAGGCGTGCTGCATCAACGACACCGCCGTGCTCGAGATCCGCCCTGGCTTCGGGCGGATGACGGCCACACTGCTGCCACCGGCCGGCGGTTGGGTCGGGCAGTGGCCCAGCGCGTGGCTGGGTGGGTTGGGCACGCCGTTCAATACGCTGCAATTAGGCGGAGCGATCCGGCTCACTTCGCCCGGGCTCACGCTCGAGTCCGTTCAGGGCCGCTGGCTGGTACGCGGCCGCGCCGACGTGGAACTGCTCAATGCCTCCTCCCGCCTGTCGACGCTCGACACCCTGGGCAGCTACCGTCTCACCCTCAGCGGCGACCCCGGCGCGGGGACCACGCAGCTGACGCTCAGCACCAACGAGGGCGCGCTGCAGCTCACCGGCAACGGCACGGCGGGCGCGGGCGGCGTGCGTTTTCGCGGGGAGGCGCGGGCCACCGGCGACCACGACGCCGCCCTCGCCAACCTGTTGAACATCATCGGGCGGCGCGAAGGCGCACGATCCGTTATCTCGATCGGATGATCATGAAGCAACGCCAACCCTCGGCCTCCCCGTCTGCGCTGGCGCGCCGTCTCGCCACGCGCTGGGTGGCCGGCGTCCTGTGTCTGTCGTTGGTGGCACCGCCGGCGGCGCTGGCGCAATCGGCCAGCGCGCGGTTTCGCGGCGAGCCGGTGACCGTGAATTTCGTCAACGCCGACATCGAAGGCGTGACGCGCGCCATGGCCGCCATCCTGAAGCAGCAGTTCGTGGTCGACCCGCGCGTGAAAGGCACCATCACCCTGTACAGCGAGGAGCCTCTCTCCCCACGAGAGGCCTACCTCAATTACCTCACCGCCCTGCGCGGCCTGGGCTTCACGGTGGTAGAAGCCGGCGGCATCTTCAAGGTGGTGCCCGAAGCCGATGCCAAGCTGCAAGCCGGCGTGGTGTCGGTGGGTGATGTCAGCCGCCGTGGCGACCAGGTCATCACCCAGATCTTCAAGCTGGACCACGAGAGCGCCAACAACATGGTGCCCGTGCTGCGCCCGCTGATCAGCCCGAACAACACCATCAACGCCAACCCCGGCACCAACTCCCTGGTGATCACCGACTACGCCGACAACCTGGCACGGCTGGCGAAGATCATCGCGGCGCTCGATA
The DNA here is from genome assembly GCA_965653625.1 of uncultured Burkholderiaceae bacterium. GTDB lineage: Bacteria > Pseudomonadota > Gammaproteobacteria > Burkholderiales > Burkholderiaceae_C > Albitalea. Next base: position 14,654 of record CBFHAS010000073.1, read on the forward strand.
CCCCGGCGGCGGGCGACGTGGAGGTGATCGCGCTGCAGCATGCGGTCGCCTCGGACATCGCCGCCATCGTGCAGCGCCTCACCGATCCGGCCGGCGGTGCCCAAGTGGTGCCAGGCGCGGGTGGCGTGAGCGCGGCCACGATCATGGTGGACCCGCGCAGCAACACGCTCCTGGTGCGAGCACCGAATCCGGCACGCATGTCAGCCATCCGAGCGCTGGTGGCCAAGCTCGACCTGCCCACCGCGGGCTCCAGCCCCCTGGGCAACATCTGGGTCGTCTACCTGAAAAACGCAGACGCGGTGAAGCTGGCCTCGGTGTTGCGCGCCGCCTTCGGCGCGGGTGCGGGAGCCGGAACTGGTGCTGCCTCGCCCGCAGGCGCCACATCGACACAGCCAGGCGCGCCGGGCGCCGTGACAGCGGCGCCCGGGGGAGCCTCACCACAGGCCACCGCCCCGCTGGCGACCTCACCCACCCCCTCGACCGGCGGCTTCGTGCAGGCCGACCCGGCCACCAACTCGCTCATCATCACTGGGCCCGAGCCGCTGTACCGCCAGGTGCGAGCGATGGTCGACCAACTCGATTCGCGCCGCGCGCAGATCTACATCGAAAGCATGATCGTGGAGGTATCGGGCGACAACGCGGCCGATTTCGGCTTCCAGTGGCAAGGCCTCATTGGAGAGCGCGGTGACAAAACCGGCGTGGTGGCCGGCACGAACTTCAGCAGCGGCGGGCCCAGCATCATCGACTTGGCCCTCACGGCGGCCGGGCGCAGCGCCGAGGTCACCAAACCGGGCGAGGGCTTCAACATCGGCCTGATCCGCGACTTCGCTGGCACCTACTCGCTGGCAGCCATCGCGCGCATGCTGCAAAGCCAGACCAACACCAACATCGTATCCACACCGAACCTGGTAACGCTGGACAACGAGGAAGCGAAGATCATCGTCGGCAGCAACGTGCCGTTCATCACCGGCCAGTTCACCGCCACCGGAACGGCCACCACCAACCCCTTCCAGACGATCGAGCGCAAGGACGTCGGCATCACGCTGCGCATCCGGCCACAGGTGGGCGAAGGCGGCACGGTGCGCATGCAGATCTTCCAGGAGTCGTCGAGCCTCAGTGAGCGTGTGGCCCCGGGCACCAGCAACGCCGGCCCGTCCACCGACAAGCGCTCCATCGAGTCCACGGTGGTGGTGGACGACGGCCAGATCATCGTGCTGGGCGGCCTGATCGAAGACCGCTTCACGGAGAACAAGTCGAAGGTGCCGCTGCTGGGCGATATCCCCGGCGTGGGCGCGCTGTTCCGCGCCGAGAGCCGCACCAAGACGCGCACCAATCTCATGGTGTTCCTGCGGCCCATCGTGATGCGCGACAACGAGACCTCCAACAAGATCTCGCTCGACCGTTACGACCTGATCCGCGGCTCGCAGCAGGCCGCGCAACCGCGGCAGAGCATCCTGGTGCCCATCAACGAATCGCCGGTACTGCCGCCGACGCCGCGCGTGGAAGGTACCACCGTGCCGCTGGCGCCGCCGCCCAGTTCGCCGGGCGCGACGCCGCCTCGGCCACCAGCGAGTGCGCCGCAGCCCGGCGAGCCCGCCGGCACCGAGCCAGTCCGCTGAAGGAGCCTGCCATGGGCGCCCGCCACCCCCTGCCCTATGCCTTTGCGAAGGCTCACACCCTGCTGCTGGAAGACGATGGTTCGCAGCTGGTGCTGTGGGCGCCGGAAAACGTGCCGCTGTCCGCGCTGGGCGAGGTGTTGCGCCTGTATGACGTGGACGCGCTCGAGCGCGAGGCCGCCAATACGCTCACCAACCGCATCGCCGCGGCCTACGCGGGCGGCGAATCGAGCGCCGCCACGGTGATCGGCGAAGTGGAGAGCGCGGTCGACCTGAGCCGCATGATGCAGGAGCTCCCCGCGGTCGAAGACCTGCTGGAGGCAGCCAATGACGCGCCCATCATCCGCATGCTCAATGCGCTGCTCACACAGGCGGCCAAGGACGGCGCATCGGATATCCACATCGAGCCCTACGAGCGTTCGAGCGCAGTGCGCTTCCGGGTCGACGGCACGTTGCGCGAGATCGTGCAGCCGAACAAGGCCCTGCACGCGGCGCTCATCTCGCGCCTGAAGATCATGGCCGAGCTCGACATCGCCGAGAAGCGCCTGCCGCAAGACGGCCGTATCTCACTGCGCATCGGCGGCCGGGCGGTGGATGTTCGCGTGTCTACCCTCCCCTCGTCCCACGGCGAGCGCGCCGTGTTGCGCCTGCTCGACAAGGGCGAGCAGCGCTTCACGCTCGAAGCCCTGGGCATGGATGGAGACGTGCTCGCCAAGTTCGACAGGCTCATCCAACAGCCCCACGGCATCGTGCTGGTCACGGGGCCCACGGGATCGGGCAAGACGACCACGCTGTATGCATCGCTCGGCCGCGTCGACACCGCCACCACGAATGTGCTTACCGTGGAGGACCCGGTCGAGTACGAGCTGGCGGGCATCGGCCAAACCCAGGTCAACCCCAGGATCGACCTCACCTTCGCGAAGGCGTTGCGTGCCATCCTGCGTCAGGACCCGGACGTCATCATGATCGGCGAGATCCGCGATTTTGAAACCGCGCAGATCGCCATCCAGGCTTCGCTGACGGGCCACCTGGTACTGGCCACGCTGCACACCAATGACGCACCTTCCGCGGTGACGCGCCTCACCGACATGGGTGTGGAACCTTTCTTGCTCAGCTCCAGCCTGCTGGGCGTGCTGGCGCAGCGCCTGGTGCGCAAGCTCTGCCCTCACTGCAAGAAGCCTGACGGGCGCGGGCGCTACCACCCGGTGGGCTGCGCACAATGCGGCCACAGCGGCTACAAAGGGCGCACGGGTGTGTACGAGCTGATGGTGGCCGACGACAAGGTACGTTCGCTGATCCACAGCCGGGCTGCCGAGTCGCAGTTGTTCGTGGCGGCGGAGCAGGCTGGATTGCGGTCCATGCGCGAGGATGGAGAGAGGCTCGTCGCGGAGGGGATCACCTCGCCGGAGGAGGTGATGAGGGTGACGCGGGAATGACTGGGGCGGCGCTGATCTCTCGCGGCCGGGGCGTATGTTTCGCTTTGCTCGCCGATGGCTTCGCGGCTCGGGGCGTTGGTGGGGCGGGTTGGATTGATAGCACCTCGTTTACTCGCGGCGCGGGCATCGAGCCCGCGCCACACGCCGAACGCGTCGCGGGTCGATCCCCGTAAACGGGGCCCCTCGCCCTTCGCTGCGCTCTCTATGCCCGCCTACAAATTCGAAGCCCTCGATGGCACCGGCAAAGCCACCACCGGCCTGCTGGAAGCCGACAACGCACGGGCCGCGCGTGCGCAACTGCGCGCGCAGTCGCTGGTGCCGCTGGCTGTGTCGTAGGTGGCGGGCGAAGCCGGCAAGGCCACCGGGCTGCGCTTCTCGCGCCGGGTGTTCAACTCCACCGGGCTCGCCGTGTGGACCCGGCAGCTCGCCGGGCTGGTGGGCAGCGGGCTTCCGCTGGAGCGGGCATTGACCGCTCTCAGCGATGAAGCCGACGACCCCCGGCAGCGCGAACTCGTGGCGCACCTGCGCTCCGAGGTCAACGCAGGCTCGCCGTTCGCGCGCGCGCGGGCCAGCGCACCGCGCGAGTTCGACGACGTCTACCGTGGCGTGGTGGCCGCCGGCGAGCAGAGCGGTGCGCTCGGCACCGTGCTCGAACGCTTGGCCGATGACCTGGAGGAGCGCCAGGCGCTCAAGAACAAGTTGATCGGCGCCACGCTGTACCCGGCCATCGTGTCGCTCATCGCGGTGGTGATCGTGATCTTCCTGGTGACCTACGTCGTGCCCCAGGTCGCGTCAGTCTTCACGAGCTCCAAGCGCGCGCTTCCCATGCTGACGGTGGCGATGCTCGCTATCAGCGGCTTCTTGCGCAGCTACGGCTGGCTGTTGCTCGTCGCCTTGGTCGGCGGCGTTGCAACACTGACATTCATGCTTCGCAACGAAGCCTTCCGCGAGCGCTTCGACGCCGGCTGGCTGGGCCTGCCGCTGGTGGGCCGGCTCGCTCGCGGCTACAACGCCGCTCGCTTCTCCGGCACGCTGGCCATGCTGGCCGGCGCAGGCGTTCCCATCCTGAAGGCGCTGCAGGCGGCGGCGGAGACGCTGTCCAACCGCGCCATGCGCGCCGACGCGCTGGAGGCTTTGGTGCAGGTCCGTGAGGGCGCACCACTCGCTTCCGCTCTGGCCGGCAAGAAGCGGTTCCCGGGGCTGCTGGCCATGTTCTGCCGACTGGGCGAGCAGACAGGCCAGCTGCCCCGCATGCTCGACCGCGCGGCCAAGCAGCTGGCCGCCGAGGTGCAGCGTCGCGCCATGCAGCTCGCCACCATCCTGGAGCCGCTGCTCATCGTGGCCATGGGCGGCATCGTCATGCTCATCGTGCTGGCCGTGCTGATGCCCATCATTCAGCTCAACACCTGGGTGCGCTGATTCCGGTCCGGTGCGCGCGAGCACCAGTCACATGAATGGCTGAAAAGGTGGTGCTGTCCGCCAGCTCCCTCTGAGCCCGCCCCCCCGTGGGGGACAAGGAAACTTGGGGCGGCCCGGCGTTTCCTTGAGGGCGGACTACGAAATGCTGTCCCGCCTGGCCAGCGATGGAAACAGGCGCCACCACACGGCCGCCACGGCCAGTGTCCCCAAGCCCCCGACCACCACCGATCCCACCGCGCCGATCCATGCCGCCACGGCACCCGATTCGAACTCGCCGAGCTGATTCGAGGCGCCGATGAAGACCGAGTTGACCGCGCTCACGCGACCGCGCATCTCGTTGGGCGTCTCCAGCTGCACCAGGGAATGGCGGATCACCACACTCACCATGTCGGCCGCGCCCGCGATGGCGAGCGCCGCGAGCGAGAGCACAAATGACGTGGACACACCGAACACCAGCGTAGCGGCGCCATACACCGCCACCGAGGCGAACATCACCCGCCCCACACGCCGCTCCACCGGCCAGCGCATGAGCACCAGCGACATCGCCAGTGCCCCCGCGCCGGGCGCCGCGCGCAGCAGGCCCAGACCCCATGGGCCCACGTGCAACAAGTCCTTGGCGAAGATCGGCAGCAGCGCCGTGGCGCCGCCCAGCAGCACGGCAAACAGGTCGAGCGAGATCGCGCCCAGGATCACCGGACGCTCACGGATGTAATGAAAGCCCGCGAACAGCGTGCCCAGCGTCACCGGCTCGTGCGGCGGGGGATCGTGCTCATAGCGCAGCCGCACCAGCAGCACGCCGGCCACCAGGAAGAGCGCCGTGCACACGCCATACACGGCGTCGGCGCCCGCCACGTAGATGAATCCGCCGAGGGCCGGCCCGGCAATGATCGATGCCTGCATGGCCGACGAACTGAAGGCCAGTGCGCGCGGCAGCAGCGGCGCCGGCACCAGCAGCGGCGTGAGCGACTGCGAGGCCGGCATCTGGAATGCCTTGACCGTGCCCAGCGCCACCGACAACGCCAGCAGCAGCTCGCGGCTCGCCCAGCCTCCGCGCGCCGCCGCGACCAGCACCACGCCGAGCAACGCCGACACCGCCATGGTCCACGCCATGATCCGCCCGCGGTGCAGGCGGTCAGCAACGTGCCCGGCCGGCAGGGTGAACACCAGCGCCGGCACGAACTGCAGCAGCCCCACCAGCCCCAGGTCCCAGGCACTGCCCGTCAATTCGTACATCTGCCAGCCCACCGCCACCATCATCATCTGGTTGCCGGTGGTACCGGCCAGGCGGGCGGACCAGAACTGCATGTAAGCGCGGTGCGAGAACAGGGAGGCGGCGGACATGGGGCGCCAGCTTAGCGGGCCCATGCCGACCCCTGGCCTGCCCGGCCATCGCCTCTTCAGGTTTCGCCTGACAAGCCGACCCGGGCGTGTCTTACGGCGCCCGGCGCGCCTGGCCGATGCCGGCGGATCTTCGGCCGAGCCACACTGACTTCATCGAAGAACCGCCGAATCCGCCATGCCGACTCTCGCTTTCGCGCCTCTTCTTCTCGCCGCTGCCACGGCCATGAGTGCGGCGACGCTTGCCAGCGCGGCGTCACAGGCGGCGATGCCCCATCGCGGCGATGCCCCCGCCGCCAGCCCCGCGGCGCCACCCAAACTCGACCGCTCGGGCCGGAAGCGGATCGGAAATGCCTCGTTCTATGCGCGCCACTTCTTCGGCCGGCGCATGGCCGACGGCGCCCGCATGGACCCGAGCGGCGACAACGCTGCGAGCCGCACGTTGCCGCTGGGCACCGTCGCGCGCGTCACCAACCTGGAGACCGGCCGCAGCGCGGTGGTGACCATCCAGGACCGCGGCCCCTACGTGGCCGGCCGCATCGTGGACCTGTCCCCCGCCACCGCGCGGGAGATCGGACTCTCGCACGAGGAGGGCGTGGCGCCGGTCGAAGTGGCACCGATCGTCGTGCCGCATCCCGACGGGCGCCTGCGGCCCGGCGCAGGCGCGTTGGAAGCACAGCGCCGCGGGGAGTAGCGCCGGCAAGTTTTCCCGGTTAAAGCCATACGCTTGGCAGGCCAAGCGGGCTTGTGAGAAAACCGCCCGCACGGGCCGCGCGGGCGGCCGCGGAGGGCAGGATTCATGAGACCCATCGCAGCAGCCATGTTGGCTTGGCTGGTGGCCGGCTGCGCCACGCAGCGCGTCGAACCGCAGGCGGCCGTGCGCTCCCGGCCGCCGTCGAACTACCACACCACCATCGGCGACTACTTCGACGTGCACATGCGCGAGCCGCAAGTTGCACGCCGCCTCGCATTTGCGCCACCCGAGTCCTCGGACTGCGCCCTGCGAGGCAGCGCGGGCGCCTACAAGGCATGGAGGGTGCCGGTGATCTACGACAACAGTGCAAGTACCTCAGCCGGCGGGCCGCGCGGGGCCGCGAAGACGCGCACCGCCGCGGCAGCCGCCGTGCCGGGCGCCCCTGCCCCCCGGGCCACCGCGTCCGGCACCGCGGCCGCCGCTGGCGGGGGGTCGTTAGA
>CBFHAS010000074.1:0-21554 GCA_965653625.1 uncultured Burkholderiaceae bacterium
GTGCCGGCCTCCTCGGCCAACCTCGGGCCGGGGTTCGACGTCCTCGCCGCGGCGGCGAATCCACTGGCCTGGCTCGGGCACGGTCTGCACGCGCACACCGCCTCCCACCGCTTCGCACTGTTCCTGCATCACCACCACGTCGGCGCCCAGCGGGATCTGCGCGCCGGTGAAGACGCGCGCCGCCGTGCCCGGCAGCAGCGGCTGTGGCGGCACGCCTGCGGGAATCCGCTGACTTACCGGCAGCTGAACACCGGTCCGCGGCACGTCAGCCGCGCGCAGCGCGTAGCCATCCATGGAGGTGTTGTCCGCCGGCGGCACGTCGAGCAGGGAGCGCACGTCCTCGGCCAGCACGCGCCCGAGAGATTCGAACGTCGGGACGACTTCTGTTTCAGGCGCCGGAAGTAGCCGGACCGCGCTCGCCAGCCGGTCCAGCGCCTGCGCCAGCGTCAGCATGGCGGGGCGCGCCATCGTGGTCGAAGAGGGGCGATCGGTACTCATAGCGCTCAGGATGGCCAAGGAGGAAATGTGCCACGGCATCCGGGTCGTTGATGTCGAGCAGCGGCAATCCCGTCGGCTGCGGCAGGCGGTCGGGGCTGTCGGTGCATACCGCCACGACGAAAGGGTCATACGGGTACTGGGCGGGTTTTCCGCTGTCGGCACGCCAGACCTCGATTTTCAGCAGATCGGCATGCTTGAAGCCCTCCACCAGCACCCAGTCGCAGTCATACAACTCGGCGATCAGCTGGTGGACCGTCGGCTCGTTTCGCACCTCGTACTCGCGGATCTTGGCCAGCCGCCGGTCGGAGGCGACGACCACCTCGAAGGCCCCCGCGTGCCGGTGGCGCCACGAATCCTTGCCGGGATGGTCGATATCGAAATCGTGGTGGGCGTGCTTGACAACCGAGACACGATGACCCGCCAGCTTGAGCCGTGCGATCAGCTGTTCGACGAGTGTGGTCTTACCGGAACCCGAATAGCCGCTAAAGCCTACAACCTTCATCACTGGCTTATGCGATGGCTTGCGCACTGAAACCCTGCAATCGACTAGCAACTTGCGCACCGCGGCGGCTGCGCCGGGCGCACCGCTTCAAGCATTTTCGGCGATGTAGCTTTTCACCGCCTGGGCGTCGGGTTCCATCACCGTGAAGCGTTTGGGCAGCCGCTCGATGCCCTCGAGCGCCGTGGGCCTGTCGGGCTCGCGGCCGACCGCTTCCATGATGGTCTCGGCAAACTTCGCCGGCAAGGCCGTCTCCAGCACGATCATCGGCACGCCCGGCTTGACATACCGGCGCGCAACCTTGAGGCCATCGGCGGTATGCGTATCGATCATCACTCCGAAGCGCTGCCAGGTGTCGCGGATGGTCTCCAGCCGATCGGCATGCGCACTGGAACCCGAGACGAAGCCGAATCCGGGGACTTTGCCGAACTCCTCGCCGGTCAGCGTGAATGAGCCATGGTCCTCCACGTCGGTCTTGAATAGCTGCCGCGTGCGGCCGGCGTCGCGGCCCAGGAGGTCGAACACGAAGCGCTCGAAGTTGGAGGCCTTGGAGATGTCCATCGACGGACTCGAAGTCTCGTGGGTTTCCGCGCTGCCGCGCACCCGGTACGTACCCGTGCGGAAGAACTCGTCCAGAACGTTGTTCTCGTTGGTCGCCAGCACCAGTGTGCGGATGGGCAGCCCCATCATCCGCGCGACGTGGCCGGCGCAGATATTGCCGAAGTTGCCGGAGGGCACGGCAAAGTCCACGGGCTCGCCGTCCTGGTGCGTGGCCTGAAAATAGCCGGCGAAGTAGTACACCACCTGCGCCAGCAGCCGCGCCCAGTTGATGGAGTTCACCGTGCCGATGTGATGGCGGCGCTTGAACTCCAGGTCGTTGGACACCGCCTTGACGATGTCCTGGCAGTCGTCGAACACGCCTTCGATGGCGATGTTGTGAATGTTGGCGTCTTGCAGGCTGTACATCTGCGCCTGCTGGAACGCGCTCATGCGGCCGTTGGGGCTCAGCATGAAGACATTGATGCCTTTCTTGCCGCGCATCGCGTACTCGGCCGCGCTGCCCGTGTCGCCGGAGGTAGCGCCGAGGATGTTGAGCGTCTGCCCGCGTCGGCCCAGCTCATATTCAAAGAGCTGCCCCAGCAACTGCATCGCCATGTCCTTGAACGCGAGCGTGGGGCCATTGGACAAGGCTTCCAGTTGCACGCCAGGTTCCAGCGGCTTGAGCGGCGTGATCTCGCGTGATCCGAAAACCTGCTCGGTGTAGGTGCGCGTAACGAGCTGCCTCAGATCGGCCGCCGGAATGTCGTCGATGTAGAGCGACAGGATCTCCAACGCCAACTCGTGGTAGGGCAGCCCGCGCCATGTCGCCAGCGTGGCGGCATCAATCTTCGGGTAGTGCGTCGGCAGATACAGGCCGCCGTCCGGCGCCAATCCTTCGAGGAGGATGTCGGAGAAACCCCGTTCGGTGCGGTCACCCCGCGTGCTGATGTACTTCATGCCCGCGGCTCAGTTCAGCTCTTCTTTGCGGATGCGCACGATCGGCGCCAGCACTGTGGGCAGTGACTGCATCTGCGCGATGGCCTGGTTCATCTCGCCTTCGATCGTCTCGTGCGTCATGATGATGACGTCGGTCTTGGTCTTGCCTTGCTCGTCGGGATCGGCCGGCCGCTGCAGCAGCGCATCGATCGAGATGCCCCGGTCTGCCAGGATGCCGGTGATGCGCGCCAGCACGCCGGCCTGGTCGGCCACCTGCAGGCGCAGGTAGAACGAGGTACGCACCTTCTCGATGGGCAGGATGGGCGTGGTGGCAAGCTTGTCGGGCTGGAAGGCCAAGTGCGGCACGCGGTGGTGCGGGTCCGCGGTGTGCAACCGCGTCACGTCGACAAGGTCCGCCACCACGGCGGAGGCCGTAGGCTCCGAGCCGGCACCCTTGCCGTAGTACAGCGTGGTGCCCACCGCATCGGCGTGCACCATCACGGCATTCATGGCGCCCTCCACATTGGCGATCAGCCGCTTGCCCGGCACCAGCGTCGGGTGCACGCGCAGTTCGATGCCCTCGTCGCGCCGGCGCGTGATGCCCAGCAGCTTGATACGGTAACCCAGCTGTTCAGCATAGGTGATGTCCGCCGCCTGCAGCTTGGTGATGCCTTCGACGTAGGCTTTGTCGAACTGGACCGGGATACCAAAGGCGATGGCGCTCATGATGGTGGCCTTGTGCGCGGCATCGACGCCCTCGATGTCGAAAGTCGGGTCAGCCTCCGCGTAGCCCAGCGACTGCGCTTCCTTCAGGACGACGCCGAAGTCCAGCCCCTTGGCCCGCATCTCGGAGAGGATGAAATTGGTGGTGCCGTTGATGATGCCGGCGATCCATTCGATGCGGTTGGCAGTCAGGCCCTCGCGCAGCGCCTTGATGATCGGGATGCCGCCCGCTACCGCCGCCTCGAAGGCCACCATCACGCCCTTTTCGCGCGCCGCCGCGAAGATCTCGGTGCCGTGCACCGCGAGCAGCGCCTTGTTGGCCGTGACCACGTGCTTGCCCGCGGCAATGGCTTCCATGACCAAGGCCTTGGCGATGCCGTAGCCGCCGATCAGCTCCACGACGATGTCGATGTCCGGATTGGCGATTACCTGGCGAGCGTCGCCCACGACCTTCGCATGCTCGCCCACAACGTATTGCGCGCGCGCGGTGTCCAGGTCGGCCACCATGGTGATCTCGATGCCGCGGCCGGCGCGGCGGCGAATCTCTTCCTGGTTGCGGCGCAGCACGTTGAACGTGCCACTGCCCACGGTGCCAATGCCCAGCAGGCCGACTTGGATGGGTTTCATGGTGCGAAGGCCTTCAGTCCTTGCGGGGGTGGAAATGGCGCGCCTCAAAAAGAGCGGCGCCGCCGGAAATGATCGAGGAAGCGCGCAACCCGCTCGATCGCTTCGGTGAGGTCATCTGAGTTTGGCAAAAAGACCAGGCGGAAATGATCGGGGTGCGACCAATTGAAGCCCGTGCCTTGCACGATCAGCACCTTCTCCTCGGCGAGCAGCTCATAGGCAAATTGCTGGTCGTCGGTGATCGGGTATAGCTTCGGATCGAGCCGCGGGAACATGTACAGCGCCGCCTTGGGCTTGACCACGCTCACGCCCGGAATCTGCGTGAGCAGGTCGTAGGCGAGGTCGCGCTGGCGGCATAGGCGCCCGCCGGGCGCGACAAGATCCTTGATGCTCTGGTAGCCGCCCAGTGCGGTCTGGATGGCGAGCTGACCCGGCGTGTTGGAGCACAACCGCATCGAGGCCAGCATGTTCAGGCCCTCGATGTAGTCGCGTGCATGCCGCTTTTCGCCCGACACCACCATCCAGCCGGCGCGGTACCCGCAGGAGCGGTAGTTCTTCGACAGTCCGTTGTAGGTGATGAAGAGCACATCGTCGGCAAGCGAAGCGATGCTGGCGTGCTTCTCGTCGTCATACAGGGTCTTGTCGTAGATCTCGTCGGCCAGCACCACGAGCTGGTGCTGTCGCGCCAGCTCCACGATCTGCTGCAGCAGCGGCTCCGGATACAGCGCCCCCGTGGGGTTGTTCGGGTTGATAACGACGATGGCCTTGGTGCGCTCGTTGATCTTGCGGCGGATGTCGTCGATGTCGGGCAGCCAGCCCGACTGCTCGTCGCAGACGTAATGCACCGGCGTGCCGCCCGAGAGGGCCACCGCCGCGGTGTACAGCGGGTAATCGGGCGAAGGAAGCAGCACCTGGTCGCCGTCGTCGAGCAACGCGTTCAGGCTCATCACGATGAGCTCGGACGCGCCGTTGCCCAGGTAAACATCGTCCACCGTCACGCCCGGGATCTTCTTTTCCTGCGTGTAGTGAACGACCGCTCGCCGAGGCGCGAACAGGCCCTTGCTGTCGGTGTAGCCCGCCGTGTGCGGCAGGTTGCGGATCATGTCCTGGACGATCTCGTCCGGCGGCTCCAGCCCGAACACCGCTAAGTTGCCGATGTTGAGCTTGATGATCTTATGGCCCTCTTCCTCCATCTGGCGGGCCTTGTCGAGCACTGGGCCGCGGATGTCATAGCACACGTTAGCGAGCTTGCTCGACTTGGCGATGGGCTTCAAAGGGTCTCTCCAGCGCTTGGGACTGCAGCGCAAAACCTATAATTTAACCACAGGCTTTGCGAGGAAAACGCCCGTGAAAATGCAGGCTGATCGCATCGAAGGAACGAATGCCATTGCCAGGCACGGCGCCGATGGCGTAATCGTGAACAACATCGAATATCGCGCGAGTGTCGTCGTGCCGTGGCAGGGGCAAGTGGCCTCGTGGCAGGCGAGCCGCTTCGAAGATCTCACTGAAGCGCATTTCCGCACGCTGGCCGACCTCCGGCCTGAGCTTGTGGTGTTCGGCAGCGGCTCTCGCATCCGCTTTCCCAGACCCGCCTTACTGCGCCCGCTGATCGATGCGCGCATCGGGATCGAAACCATGGACAGCCCCGCCGCTTGTCGCACGTACAACGTGCTGCTTGCCGAAGGCCGATCAGTGGTGGCGGCGCTGCTGTTCGAATCGTCCTGAGTTGCGCCGGGGCGTGGGCCCTCATACCTTTGAGGCATACCCATTGCATTTATAATTGCGTGCTACGCCCACGAAGCGCACCCTTCATGACGCCAGCCCTCAACAAAACCCTGCCGGACTTTGAAGCGCTCGCCACGGGCGGCGTGAAGTTCACGCCGCAGGCCTATGCCGGCCAAACGGTGGTGCTGTACTTCTACCCCAAGGACAACACGCCGGGCTGCACCACCGAGGCGATGCAATTTCGCGATCACCACAAGGATTTCGTGAAGGCTGGTGCGGTGGTGTTCGGCGTGTCGCGCGACAACATGGCGTCGCACGAAAAGTTCAGGCAGGCCCTGGAACTCCCGTTCGAGCTGATTGCCGACACCGAGGAAAAGCTGTGCCACATGTTCGGCGTGGTCAAGAACAAGATTATGTACGGCAAGAAGGTGAAAGGCATCGAGCGATCCACGTTCCTCATTGACGGCAGCGGGGTGCTTCGCGCCGAGTGGCGCGGCCTCAAGGTCGCCGGCCATGTGGAAGACGTGCTCAAAGCCGTAAAGGCGCTGAAGAAGCCGGCCTGACCGGAAGCCATACCCCAGAAAAAGCCGGCCCGAAGCCGGCTTTTTTCATACAAGCAATCCATGGCCGGGACGCGACATTGGGTTGTCGCGACACACCGGATGTGCATAATGGGCCATGCCCGTGAGTAGTGAAACGTGCACTCTCTCCATCGAGCCGCACAGGCAACTGTGCGGCTTTTTTTCATCCGCCGTCCGGACCGTCGCCATCCCATGCCACTGCCCAAGCCGCCTGCCAAACGAGCTGCCATCCTGACTCCCGCGGACTTCGAATCGCAGGCCGCCCCAAAACCGGGCAAACGGTCGCATAACACCAGTCATTCTGCCGAGCCGGCATCGAGCGGCGAGCTTCACTTGCACGACGGCAGTGCCGCGGGGGCTGCGCCGCCGGTGCTCCCTCCGGAGGCTCAGGCGGCCGCCCATCATCATGTCAGGCGGCCCGTGGTCGAGCCGCAGCTACGCAAGCCCCGCGGCCAAGGGCCAGCACGCCTTTTCGTGCTGGACACCAACGTGCTGATGCACGACCCCATGTCGTTGTTCCGCTTCGAGGAGCACGACATCTACCTGCCCATGATCACGCTGGAGGAGCTCGACGATCACAAGCGCGGCATGACGGAGGTGGCCCGCAACGCCCGCCAGGTGAGCCGCGATCTTGACGGGCTGGCGGCCGCGGCCGGCGCTCACGAGGCCAAGGACGGCATGTCCGATGGCCTGCCCCTTGCGAGCACCGGCCATCGCGAAGCTGCCGGCAAGCTGTACTTCCAGACCAATCTGCCCAACGTAAGCCTGCCAACCGGCCTGCCGCAGGGCAAGGCGGACAACCAGATCCTGGGTGTGGTGCAAGCATTGCGCGAGGCTCAGCCTCAGCGCGATGTCGTGCTGGTGTCCAAGGACATCAACATGCGCATCAAGGCGCGCGCGCTGGGCCTGCCCGCCGAGGACTATTTCAACGACAAGACGCTGGACGACGGTGACCTGCTCTACACCGGCGTGCTGCAGCTGCCGCCGGACTTCTGGGAGCGCCATGGCAAGACCATGGAGAGCTGGAACCAGGGCGGGCTGACCTACTACCGCATCAGTGGGCCCATGGTGCCGGTGCTGTTGGTCAACCAGTTTGTCTTCTTCGAGGCACCGGGCGCGGCGCCGTTGTACGCCAAGGTGACCGAGATCACGGGCAAGACGGCGGTGCTGCGCACGTTACGCGAGTACACCCACACCAAGAATGCCGTTTGGGGGGTGACCGCGCGAAACCGGGAGCAGAACTTCGCGATGAATTTGCTGATGGATCCGGAGTGCGACTTCATTACGCTCACCGGCACGGCGGGCACCGGCAAGACGCTGCTCACATTGGCGGCCGGCCTTGCGCAGGTGATGGACGACCGGCGCTACACCGAGATCATCGTCACGCGCGTGACGGTGCCGCTGGGTGAGGACATCGGCTTCTTGCCGGGCACCGAGGAAGAGAAGATGGGCCCATGGATGGGCGCGCTGGACGACAACTTGGAAGTGCTGTCGCGCAGCGACGGCGGCGGCGAGTGGGGGCGCGCTGCGACGAATGACCTGGTCCGCAGCAAGATCAAGATCAAAAGCCTGAACTTCATGCGCGGACGCACGTTCCTCAACAAGTTCGTCCTCATCGACGAGGCACAGAACCTGACGCCCAAGCAGATGAAAGCGCTGATCACGCGCGCCGGCCCCGGCACCAAAATCGTGTGTTTGGGCAACTTGGCGCAGATCGACACGCCCTACCTCACGGAGGGCAGTTCGGGCCTCACCTACGCGGTAGACCGCTTCAAGGGCTGGCCGCATTCGGGCCACATCATGCTGGCGCGCGGAGAGCGCTCGCGGCTGGCGGATTTCGCGAGCGAAGCGCTCTGAGGCGGCGGGGCCGCACAACGCGGCCCGCCCCCTATCGCCACAGCCACTCGAAGAAGGCGTCGGAGCGACCTTCGCGCCCCAGGAAGCCCTTCACCAGAAGCTGCGGCGGACGCTCACCCCCACGGGCCAGCAGCCTGTGCCGAAAGCGCAGCCCCACCTTGGGGTCCAGCGGGTTGGGCTTGAAAGCCGTGTGCAGGTCCTTGGCCACGACCAGGCTCCACAGATAGCCGTAGTAGCCGGCCACGTAGCCGCCTGAGGCGATGTGCGCGAAGCCTGCCGGAAAGCGGGTGCCGGGCACGTGGCCCAACGGGGTGCGGCCCTCCATGGCCGACCACAGCGCCATGGGTTCGTGCGCCTGGTTCGAGTACAGCGCCATGTCGTAGCTCGCGAACAGGTGTTGCCGGGCGACGCTGATGCCCTTGGCAAAGTGGCGCGCCTCGTCGGCGCTGCGGATCATCCCGGCCGGCACCGGCTCGCACGAGGGGCAGACCTCGGCGAAAGTCTTCAGCACGGCTGGGTCATAGATCCAGTCCTCCAGCATCTGCGAAGGCGCCTCGACGAAGTCCCACTTCACGCTGGTGCCGCCCAGCGCGGCGAAGCGGGTGGCGGACAGGTTGTTGTGCACCGCGTGACCCATCTCGTGCAGCAGGGTCTGCAATTCTTCGATGGTCAGGCCGTTGCGGTCCATGTTGACCACGAAGGCGGCCTGCGGCGTGCGGTGCAGACGCGTGGCGCTGCTGCGAAGCGGCCAGACGGCTGCGTGGTTGTACTTGCCGTCACGGGGATACAGGTCCACGTAGAGCGTGGCCAGCGCCCTGCCCGTCTTGGCCTCGGTCACCGCGTAGGCCTGGGCGTCCTCGTGCCAGAGCCGGGCGGGCATGCGGGTGTACTTGATACCGAATGCGTTCTCCATCAGCCGCATGACGAACTGCAGGCTTTGCTGGGGCGGAAAGTACCTGCGGAACGCCTCCTGGTCCACGGTGTAGCGTTCACGCCGCACGCGCTCGGTGTAGAACGCGACGTCCCACCGCTCGAGCCGGGTCTGCTCCGGCGGCTGGCCGAGATGCGCGGCCTTGGCGCGGCGCAGTTCCTCCAGGTCTTTGATCTCGCGTTCGGTGACGGCGGCCTTCACCTCGTCGAGGAAACGTCGGGTGTTGGCCACGCTTTCGGCCATGCGGCGACGCAGCTGGAAATCGGCATAGCTTTCAAAGCCGAACAGCGAGGCATATTCGCGACGCAGCTTCACCATCTCCGCCAGCAGCTGAAGGTTTGCGTCGCCGCCTTCGTTCAGCTTGGCGCGATACATCCGCTCGCGCGTACCGGCATGCTCGCCGCGCTCCATCACGGGAAGGTAGGTGGGATAGTCCAAGCCTAGAAGGACGCGGCCCGAGTCGTCGCGCGGCTTGTCCTTCCAGACTGCCTCGGGCACGCCGGCCAGTTCTTCCACCGACAGCGCCACCTTCGTGGTGTCGTCACGCAGGTTCTTGTCGAACTGCTGGCCGAGCTCGCCAATGCGGTCGCTCAGCTGCTTGGCGCGCGGACGCTTGTCCTTGGGTAGGGCGACGCCGGAATCCTCGAAGTTCTCAAGGCGGGTGCGCACGAACTCGCGTTCGACCGCATCGCGCGGCTTCACGCGGCGCGCGATGCGGTAGATCTTCTCGTTCTGACCCAGCGTAGAACCGAAGTCTTGCCAGCGCAACGCACAGGCCTGGGCGGCATCACGCACCGAGGGGTCCGGATGCACGTTGAGCACGAACATCAACGGATTGGCCACGTCCTCGATGTAGGCCTCGAGGTCGTCCGCCGCGGCAGACCAGCCAGCATCAGGAGCGTGGCGTTCGAGCTGACGAACACGCTGCGCCGCTCCCTGCAGGCCCTGGCGGCACGCTGCGTCAACGGACTGAGCGTCCGCGAAGCGCGGAAAGGCAGGCCCGGGAAGCGCCGCAGGGGCAGCGGCGGCCAGCAGCGGCATGAGGCACGGCGCGGACAGCGCGAGGCGCGCCGCCACGGAAGCAAGAAAGGGTCGCATCGGATCTCCAGCGATCGGCTTCGTGGGCGAAGCCTGCGATTGTGCCGTCGGGCCCACGGCCGGCTCGCCGCTGTGGCAAAGCCGCTTCAGCCCGGCTCGCCGACCACCGACCGGATCTGCGCGAGCGCGCTCGGATCCTCGATGGTCGTCAGGTCGCCCGCATCGCGCCGCTCGCATACCGCCTGGATCGCGCGGCGCAGGAGCTTGCCGGATCGCGTCTTGGGCAGCACGCTCACCAGGTGCACGCGCGCCGGCCGGGCGACAGCGCCCAGCTGCTGATCCACCGTCTTCATCACCTCGCCCTCGAAACGCAGCTTCGCGGCCTCATTGCCGATGCCGCTGGCATCCTTGACCACCACGAAGGCCATGGCCACCTGGCCCTTGAGCGCATCGGCCACGCCCACCACCGCGACCTCAGCCACGTTCGGGTGGCGTGAGATGCTCTCTTCGATCTCACGCGTGCCCAGGCGGTGGCCGGCCACATTGATGACGTCATCGGTGCGGCCAAGGATGAAGTAGTAGCCGTCTTCGTCGCGAATGCCCCAGTCGAACGTGCTGTAGACCAGCCGGCCGGGAATGCTTTTCCAGTAGGTGTTCACGAAGCGTTCGTCGTCGCGCCACACGGTTTGCATGCAGCCTGGCGGCAGCGGGCCCTCGATGGCGACCACGCCCTTTCGACCCGGGCCCGGGAGATCCTCGCCGGTGTGCTCGTCCACCAGCCTGATGTCGTAGCCGTACATCGGCACGCCCGGGCTGCCGAACTTGGCCGGCAGGCGCTCCACACCGTTGGCAATGGTGAGGATGGGCCAGCCGGTCTCGGTCTGCCAGTAGTTGTCGACAACCGGCCTGCCGAGCGCGTCGGCGATCCACCGGGCGGTCGTTTCGTCGAGCGGCTCGCCGGCGAGGAACAGGGCGCGCAGCGAGCTCACATCGTGCTGCTTCAGATACTTCGGATCCTGCTTCTTGAGCACGCGCACAGCGGTGGGCGCACTGAACATGGCGGTCACCTTGTACCGTTCAACCAAACGCCACCAGATGCCCGCGTCAGGCCGGATCGGCAGGCCCTCGTACACGAGGGTCGCCATGCCGGCGATGAGCGGGCCGTACACGATGTAGCTGTGGCCGACGACCCAGCCGATGTCGCTGGTGGAAAAGTAAGTCTCGCCAGGGCGACCCAAGAAGATGTGCTCCATGCTCGCCGCCAGCGCGACCGCGTAGCCACCGGTGTCGCGCTGCACGCCCTTGGGCTTGCCGGTGGTGCCGCTGGTGTAGAGCGTGTAGCTCGGGTGCGTGGCATCAACCCAAGTGCAGGGCACTTGCGCCTCGAGGTGCCGCTCGCGCAGCGCGGCGTAGTCTTCGTCGCGCCCCGGTTGGCGCTCCATCGGTGCGAGGCCGCGATCGACCAGCAGCACCTTGGCCGGCTTGTGCGCCGCCAGGCGGATGGCCTCGTCCAGCAGCGGCTTGTAGGGCACCACCTTGCCGGCGCGGCTGCCCGCATCGGCGCTCACGATCACCTTGGGCTCGGCGTCGTCGATGCGGCTGGCGAGGCTCATGCTCGCGAAGCCGCCGAACACCACCGAGTGGATGGCGCCGATGCGCACGGCAGCGAGCATCGCGAACACCGCCTGCGGAATCATGGGCATGTAGATCAGCACGCGGTCCCCCGGCCCCACGCCCATCGACACGAAGATGGCCGCCATGCGCTGCACTTCGGCATGCAGCTCCGAGAAGCTGTAGATGCGCTCCTCATCGGTCTCCGTGGAGACGTAGATCAGCGCGCTCTGTTCGCCGCGATTCTGCAAATGCCGGTCGACGGCGTTGTGGCACAGATTGGTGCGGCCGCCGGCAAACCACCGGGCGAAAGGGGGGCGACTGTAGTCGCACACCTGCTCGAACGGTTGCTTCCAGTCGATGAGCCGGGCCTGCTCGGCCCAGAAACCATCACGGTCGGTGAGGGAGCGGCGGTAGAACTCGCTGTGTCGGCTCATTCGTGTCTCCTTCGTGCCCGCGATCCGGCTCGGCTCTGCGCGCACCGATTGCATGCCGTGGCTCTGACGGCAGGCTTCACTCCTCAGGCGATCCGCACGACGATTCGGCCGCGAACCTTGCCTTCGATCAACTCGCGCGCCTTCTCCACGGCCTGGTCCAGCGAGATCTCCTGCGTGATCATCTCCAGCCGGGCGGGATCAAGATCGCTGGCGAGCCTGCGCCACGCCAGCCGGCGCAACGGCTGGGGCGCAGTCACACTGTCCACGCCGGCCAGTGTGACTGCGCGCAGGATGAACGGGAGCACCGAGGTCGCCAGGTCGGAGCCCTGCGCCAGGCCGCAGGCGGCCACCACCCCGCCGTAGCGGGTCTGCGCCAGGGCGTTGGCCAGCGTGTGGCTGCCCACCGCATCGACCACGGCTGCCCAGCGCTCCTTCTGGAAGGGCCTGCCGGGCGCGGCCAGCTCGGCACGGTCGATCACCGTGGCGGCACCCAACTGCCGCAGGTAGCTCGCCTCGGCGCTCTTGCCCGTGGCGGCCACGACGCGATGGCCCAGTTTCGAGAGCACCGCCGTGGCGACGCTGCCCACCCCGCCGGTGGCCCCGGTAACCAGCACGTCGCCCGCGCCCGGCGCCACGCCCTGCCGCTCCAGCGCCAGCACACAAAGCATCGCGGTGTAGCCGGCCGTGCCGATGGCCATGGCCTGCCGCGGCGTGAAAGCATCGGGCAGCGGCACGAGCCAGTCGCCCTTGAGGCTGGCGAGCTGAGCGAGGCAGCCCCAGTGGATCTCGCCCACGCCCCAGCCGTTGATCACTGCAAGGTCGCCGGGCTTCCAGGCGGAATGGCGGCTCTCGATGACGGTGCCGGCACCGTCGATGCCTGCCACCATGGGCCAAGTGCGAACCACCGGGCCCTTGTTGGTGAGAGCCAGCGCGTCCTTGTAGTTCAACGTGGAGTGGCTGACCTGAAGCCGCACATCGCCCTCGGGCAGGCTTGATTCATCCAACTCACGAACAGCCGCGCGGAAGCCGGCCTCTTCCTTTTCGAGCAGCAGCGCCTTGAACATCGGTGCACTCCTTCGTGGCCGCACCGCGGAACGCGCCGCAGGAGCCACCTTGACCATGACTCTGGAGGCGGCGCAGGCATTGCTCGACGTGGCGCTGGAGTCACCCCGCCTGCCGCTTGCCCACACTCACCCGCTTGGCCTGCCGCCCCTGCGCCGCCACATCGGGGATGAACTGCACCTGCGTACCCAACCGCAGGTTCTCGAACGGCACGTCGGCAAGGTTCGCCGCACCAAAGTAGTACTCGTCGCCTTCGGCCGTGCGGATGAAGCCCGACTGCTCCTCGTCATTGAAGCGCACGACCTCGCCGTGCAGCGGCGTGGGGTGCTGCTTCTCCTGCCCGCGCCTGCGCTGCACGACATCCTCGATCTGCCGCGTCATGCTGTCGAAGGCGTCGCGCAGCGCGACATAGGCGTCCTCGTCCTGCACGCGGCCCACGGAAAGTTCATGGTCCGGCAGCGTCACATCGAGGCGCACCTCGAACGGCCGGCCCTGGTGCTGGTGCTTGTGCGTCTGCTCGATGGTGACCCGGCACGACATCATTCCTGGGCAGAAGCGGTCGAGCTTGTCGGCCTTTCTGCGCGCGGCGGCCTCGAGAGTGTCGGACGGCGACATGCCGAGGAAGCGAATCTGAAGCGGTTGTTTCATCTTGCTATGCCCTGCTCACAACACGGTACCTCGAAGGACTCTAGGCTGCCGCGAGCGCCTCGCATTGACCTGAATCACGCTGTGGGCTGCCCGGCGCCTTAGCCTTAGATTGGTTCGGTTCGCAAGCAGGAGAAGACGATGAACCCGACCCCGAGCACGCCTCTCGCACTGCCGCCCGGCGTAGTGGCACTGATCCCCATGCGAAACCTGGTGCTGTTTCCGCACGTGCTCGCGCCGGTGAGCGTGGGCCGCCCGAAATCGATCGCGGCGCTGGAACACGCTCTCGCCGCCGACACGGCCCTGGGGGTGGTGCTGCAGAAAGATCCTCGCGAGGACGACCCCGGGCTCGACGGCCTGTGCACCGTGGGCACGCTCGCCAAGGTTGTTCACCACATGGAGCCTCAGCCGAACCTGCATCACGCGGTGTGCCAGGGCACGCAGCGGTTTCGCATCCAGGGGCTGGCCGAAGGCTATCCGTTCCTGGCGGCGCGCATCGAGCTCGTCGTTGAGCCCGGCGACACCCCGGACGAGCCCGAGGCCGAGGCGCTTGCGCTGCAGCTGCGCGATCGCACGCTGGAACTGCTCTCCCTGCTGCCCAGCGTGCCGGCCGAACTGGTGCACGCGCTGCAGGCCACGCGAGGGCCCGCACAGCTGGCCGACATCACCGCCAGCGTGATCGATGCCGAGATCAACGAGAAGCAAGAGCTGCTGGAAACGCTCACGACACAGGAACGCGTGAACAAGCTGTTGCCGCTGCTGTCGCACCGCACCGAGGTGCTTCGGCTTTCCAAGGAGATCGGCCAGCGCACCAAGGAGCAGTTGGACGACCGGCAGCGCAAGTTCCTGTTGCGTGAGCAGCTCAAGACCATCCAGCAGGAGCTGGGCGAGAGCGGCGGCAACGACGAGGAGATTACGCAGCTCGAAGAGGCGATCGCCAAGGCCCACATGCCGCCGGACGTGGAGGAGCATGCGCGCAAGGAATTGCGGCGCCTGCACGGCATGCCGGAGGCTTCGGGTGAGCACTCCATGCTTCGCACCTATCTCGAATGGATGGTGGAGCTGCCCTGGGCCACGCCGGTCGAGACACTTATCGACCTGGCGGCGGCGCGCCGCACACTGGAGGCCGACCACTTCGGGCTGAAGCGCGTGAAGCAGCGCATCGTCGAGTTCCTCGCCGTGCGCAAGCTCAACCCCACAGGGCGCGCACCCATCCTGTGCTTCGTGGGGCCACCCGGGGTGGGCAAGACCTCGCTGGGCCAGAGCATCGCCCGCGCACTGCAGCGGCCCTTCGTACGCGTGTCCCTGGGCGGCGTGCACGACGAGGCCGAGATCCGCGGCCACCGCCGCACCTACATCGGTGCCCTGCCCGGCAACATCGTCCAGGGTCTGAAGAAGGCCGGCGCGCGCGACTGCGTGATGATGCTCGACGAGGTCGACAAGGTCACGGCCAGCGCCCACGGCGACCCCTCGGCCGCGCTGCTCGAAGTGCTGGACCCTGAGCAGAACCACACCTTCCGCGACAACTACCTCGGCGTGCCGTTCGACCTGAGCCGCGTGGTGTTCATCGCTACGGCGAACGTGATCGACAACGTGCCGCCGCCGGTGCGCGACCGCATGGAGGTGATCGACATCCCCGGCTACACGCAGGAGGAGAAGCTGCAGATCGCACAGACGTACCTCGTGCCCCGGCAGCGCGAGGCCAACGGCCTGCGCGAAGGCCAGTGCGAGCTCACCGTGGAGGCGCTGCGCTCCATCGTGGCCGACTACACCCGCGAGGCCGGCGTGCGCCAGCTCGAGCGTGAGATCGGCCGGGCGATGCGCCATGCCGCCATCCGGGTGGCCGAGGGCTCGGCCGGGGCGGTGCGCATCGACGCGGCGGACCTCGACGCCATCCTCGGGCCGGTGAAGTACGAACGCGAGGTGGCCCTGCGAAGCAGTATCGCGGGCGTGGCCACCGGGCTGGCCTGGACGCCGGTGGGCGGCGACATCCTCTTCATCGAGGCCACCCGCGTGGCCGGCAGCGGCAAGCTCACGCTCACCGGCCAGCTCGGCGAGGTGATGAAGGAAAGCGCGCAGGCGGCCTATACGCTCGTCAAGTCGCGGTCTGCCGAGCTGCGCGTGGACCGTGCGGCGTTCGAGGGCATCGACCTGCACGTGCACATCCCCGCCGGCGCGATCCCCAAGGACGGGCCGAGCGCGGGCGTGGCCATGTTCATCGCGGTGGCGTCGCTGTTCACCGACCGGCCGGTGCGCCACGACGTGGCCATGACGGGCGAGATCAGCCTGCGCGGTTTGGTGCTGCCGGTGGGCGGCGTGAAGGAGAAGGTGCTCGCCGCGCAACGCGCGGGCTTGTCCACCGTGCTGCTGCCCGAGCGCAACCTCAAGGACTTGCGCGAGGTACCAGAAGGCGCCCGCGAGGCGATGCACTTCATCGGCCTGAAGACCGTGGACGACGCGATCCGCGCGGCGCTTGCGGAACGCGATTGAGCTTGGGCAGGCGGCGCGCGTGGGCGGTGCGCCCACGCGCGCATGGCGGAGTGCGCCTTGATGAGGGGATGACGCGACCGGCGGTCTTCGCGCTGGTCGTGCGGGCTTCAGCGGAAGGTGTCGGCGCCCGTGTGCACCGTGGTCCAAAGGCCCGCCGCCTGCGCATCAGGGATGTCGACGATGAGCTGCCACAGCGTTCTGAGCTCTGGGCCGGCAGGCGCGTCAAGCACCTGCCCGACCCACGAGGTGATCGAACGCATGGGCGCAGGCCACAGCACCGAGAACGCGATGACGTCGCCGCGTACGAAGCCCGTCAAAGGTCCGGTGAGCGGGCCGCCCGCGCCGCCCGTGGCCGAGCTGTAGGTGCCTGAAACGCGGTCGCCCTCCACGGTGATCTCGGCCACGGAGCCGTACTCGTTCGTCCAGCGGCCCGACAGCCGCGATCGTGCCGATGCCAGCGGCGCACCTTCGGACGGTGTTGTGCGCCGCCGCGCCCATTGAGCGAGCACCAGTTCAAGCGTCATCATGGCGTGTCCTTTCAGCAATGCCGATGCCCGCACATGGGCAGGCGTTGAGGCCAAGGCCGGCGTCAAGGGTGCCGTGCATCCGCTTGTCCTCTCGAATCGCCGCGCCACGCCTGCTCCAGGATGCCAACCACCTCGTCGTCCGGCACCTGATGGAAGTCGGCGTAATGCACGCCCACTGCATGAAAGAAAGGCGGCTGCGCGAGGCACACGAGGTCGTCGACCTCGGCACGCAGCTCGGCCACGACGTCGGGCGGCGCCACCGGCACCGCCAACACCAGCCGCGCCGGCTTCCTGCGGCGCAGCGCGCGCAAGGCGGCCCGCACGGTCGTTCCGGTGGCGATGCCATCGTCCACCAACACGGCCGTGCGGCCCTCTACGGCAAGCGGCGGCCGGTCATGCAGATAGGCACTGCGCCGCCGCGAGATCTCGCGCAGTTCCTCCGCGGCTTGGCTCTCGACGTATTCGCGCGTCGCGCCGGTCATGCCCATGGTCTCGCGGTCGATCACGATCTCGGGCTGCACGCCTTCGGCCACCGCTGCGACCGCCAGCTCGCGGTGGGCGGGCGCGCCGATCTTGCGCACCAGTAGAAGATCCAACGGCGCCTGCAGCGCGGCAGCCACCTCCGCCGCCACCGGCACACCGCCGCGCGGCAGGGCCAGCACCACGGGGTCGGCCAAGCGAAGCGCCTGCACCTGCTGCGCCAGCAGGCGACCGGCCGCCGTGCGGTTCGCGAAAACGTCGATCACGTGAACTGCTCCTGCGGCACGCCGCCATGCGGTGCACGGCATGGCCGATGTCGCACGCTCGATCGGAACCGCCCGAGGATGGTCATTGGGGGGCCCAGCGGGCAATGGCGGTGTGGTGTGAGCACTGTAGTGCGGCGCGCTCGTCGAAGGCTTGCGCGCCGTCAATGCCCATGCACGGTGTTAGTCGACATATTGGCCCGGGGAAAAGCATAGCGATGCGGGGTTCATTGCATTAGCATGCCCCACACAAAAAAATCATCAGGTGAGGAAAGGACGAAGCCATGTCGCTTCTGCAGGCGATCGCGCACGCCCGTGTCGTGCAGGCACGCCCCATCGGCGTAGCTGATCGGCGCTTTTTGCGAATCCTTTATGGCTCCACGCGCAGTGAGGAACTGGCCACCACCGGCTGGACGCTCGACATGCAGCACGAGTTCCTGGCGCATCAGTTCGAGTGCCAGCACCGCTACTACCACGAGCACTACCCTGACGCCGAATTCCTGTTGCTGCAGCGCGCGGGCTGCAGCATCGGGCGCCTGTACTGGCACGCCGGCCCTGCAGGCGCGACGCTGATGGACATGAGCCTGCTGCCTGAGTGGCGGGGGCGCGGCATCGGCAGTGAGCTCATGCGCCGGCTCACCGGGTATGCCGACCAGGCCGGGCTGAGCATCGGCCTGCACGTCGAGCCTGCCAACTCCGCACACGGCCTGTACGTGCGCCACGGCTTCGAGTCCGTGTCCGACAACGGCGTGTACCTCAAGATGTGCCGCACAGCCCGGCAGGCGGTGAATGCGGTATGCGAGGCCGGCGCATGAGCGTTCCAAGCCTCGAACGTCTTCGTGCTGCGCTGGGACAAAGCTTCTCACTCACCGCTGAGACGGGCGAGCGCTTCGCCGCTGAGCTGCTCGCTGCAGTGTCCGGCGTACCCATGAACGCGCGCCACTGCTGCTACTCGGCCTTATTCGCACTACCGCCAGGAGTGCAATTGGCGCAGGCGGTCTACTCGGTGCAGCAGCACGACGATGCGTGGAGCCTGCTGCTGGTGCCCGTGCGCCCGTGCGCCGACGGCCGCGCCGTACTGGAAGCCGTCTTCCACTACCCCCTTCCTCAGGCGAGCGTCGGACAGTCGCCCGCCTGAGCCGTCGCGCGCATGAGCGCGGCGGCACATCACTGTCCAACCAAAGGGAGCACAAAAATGAGCGAGCCTTTCCTGGGTGAGATGCGGATGGTGGGTTTCAACTTCGCGCCGAACGGCTGGGCGTTCTGCCAAGGCCAGATGATGGCCATCTCGCAGAACAGCGCGCTATTCGCGCTGCTGGGCACCATGTACGGCGGCAACGGGCAGACCACCTTCGGCCTGCCCGACCTGCGCGGACGCAGCCCCGTGGGCATGGGCCAGGGCCCCGGCCTCACGCAAGTCACTCAAGGCGAGCTGTCCGGCACCGAGAACGTGACGCTCCTCACCACCAACATGCCGGCTCACAACCACCCCACCACGGTGCAGGTGGCTGGCACGGCCACCTCGCCCATCAACACGCCGAGCGCGACCAACAGCGTGCTGGGGGCCTCGGTGAGCAACGGCCCGGGCTCCGCCTCCATCTGGTCGACCGAGATGTCCAGCCCCGTGCAGATGTCAGGCGTGCAATCGGGCCTGGCGGGCGGCAGCCAGCCAGTGGGCATTCGAAATCCGTTCCTCGGCGTCAACTTCGTGATCGCACTGGAAGGCATCTTCCCGTCACGCTCCTGAGTGCCCCAGGGCTGCGCCCAGGCCGCCCGCAAAGGGGACAAGGAAACGTCGGGTAGCCCAGGGCAGCCCGGCGCTTCCTTGTGAGCCTGCGGCTCCCGTGAGAGGGGCTGCATCGCCTTGCGGCGGCGCAGCCCCGTGCACCTAGCCCGGTGCCCGGTGCACACCGAGCCACGCGTTGATGACAGGGACGACGACTTGCCTTCTCAAGCGTTTCACTTCATCTCGGGCCTGCCTCGTTCGGGCTCCACCCTGCTCGCGGCCTTGCTGCAGCAGAACCCGCGCTTTCATGCCGGCATGACCAGCCCGGTCGGCACGCTGTTCTCCACGCTGCTGAACCAGTTCAGCGCCGGCAGCGAGTTCGGGCCGGTCATCACGCAGCCCCAGCGCAGGCGCCTGCTGCGCGGGCTCTTCGACAGCTACTACGCCGACGCGCACGGCAAGCCGGTCGTGTTCGACACCAATCGCCTGTGGTGCGCCCGGCTGCCCGCGCTGCTCGATCTCTTTCCCGAGGCCAAGGTCATTGGCTGCGTTCGCAACGTGGCCTGGGTCATGGACAGCATCGAGCGGCTGTATCGGGCGAACCCGTTCGAGAACACCAAGCTGTTCGCCGACGACACCGAGCGAAGTACGGTGTACAGCCGCGTGGACACGCTCGCGCAGCGCAACCGGCTGGTGGGCTTTGCATGGGCGGCACTGAAGGACGCCTTCTACGGCGAACACGCCAGGTCGCTGCTGCTCGTGGAGTACGACCTGCTCGCGCAATGCCCGGACAAGGTGCTGCGCCTCGTCTACGACTTCATCGGCGAGCCGTGGCACGAGCACGACTTCGAGAAGGTCTCGTACGACGCCCCCGAGTTCGACCAAGCCCTGGGGCTGGCCGGGCTGCACAAGGTGCGCCCCAAGGTGGAGGCCGCTGCGCGGCGCACCGTGCTGCCACCCGACCTGTTTGCGCAGTACGCGGCGCTGTCGTTCTGGCAAGACGGCTCCGGCAGCGCGGCAAATGTGATCCGGATCAAGGGCCACTGATCCAGCAGGCCGGCCCCACCCATGTGCGAACCCCAGCGGGAGAAGACTCATGAAACGATGGTTCAAGCCGGCACGCACAGCCTTCGTGGCGCCCTCCGAGGTGCCCAGGCGCGCAACGGTGACGTTGATGACGACGCTGGAGCCCCGCATCATGTTCGATGCCGCGCTCGCGGCCACCGCAGCGGAAGCCGCGCACCCCGATGGCGCGCACGCCGCACCGCCGGCCGAACCTGCGCACGACACCGAAGCTCCGGCGGCGCAGGCCGTGGTGCTTCCTGATGCGCCCGCCACGAGCAGCAACACGGTGGTCTTCGTCGACGCCCGCGTGCAGGACGCGGCCACCCTCCTTCAGAACATGGCGCCCGACACGCAGGTGGTGGTGCTGCAAGCCGGGCAGGATGGCCTGCAGCAGATGGCCGACCACCTCGCGGCCAACCCGACGGCCGGCTCCGTGCAGATCGTGGCGCACGGCAACGAGGGCGACCTCTGGCTGGGCAGCACGTATCTTTCGGCCGACACCCTGGGTGACCATGCCGCGCAGCTCGCCGAGGTCGGCAGCTCGATCCAGCAAGGCGGCGACATCCTGATCTATGCCTGCGACACCGCCCGCGATGCGCAAGGGCTCGCTTTCGTGTCGTCGATGGCGGCATTGACCGGCCACGACGTGGCCGCGTCGGACGACCGCACCGGCGCGAGTGGCGACTGGGATCTCGAGGTGAGCGTGGGCAGCATCGAATCGGTGCCTGTGCTGGCTTTGTCATCCGCCACGCAGTACGCGCACGACCTCGCCATCATCACGGTCACCAACAACGCTGACAGCGGCGCAGGTTCGCTGCGCAATGCCATCTCGTCGGCCGCGAGCGGCGACACGATCACGTTCAACGCCGGCATGACCGTCACGCTGAGCTCAGGCCAGCTGACGCTCAGCAAAAACCTCACCATCGACGGCGACCTCGACAACAACAGCACGGCCGACGTCAGCATCGATGCCAACTACACCAGCCGGGTGATGTCGGTCTCGGCAGGCCAGACGGTCACGCTCGAAGGCCTGGTGCTCACCCACGGGCTGGTGGCCGGCAATGGCGGTGCAGGCGGCGCCAGTGCGTCGGCCGCCTTGGGTGCCGGCATCTCGAATGCCGGCACGCTGACGCTGAACAACGTCACGGTCACCGGCAATTCGGCTGCGGGGGGCGGGGGTGTGACTACAAGGTGGCTCAGTTTTTTCAGCACGGAAGTCCAGGGCCAGCAGATTCAGGCTGTACTCGTCCGACGCCTTCGTGCCCATGCTCTGGTGGTACGTGCGGGTCTTCACCA
>CBFHAS010000075.1:0-20989 GCA_965653625.1 uncultured Burkholderiaceae bacterium
CCCCCTTCCCTCACCCAGCCCGGACGGTGTGGAGGCCATGGGCCGCACCAACGACGCCATCCTGTACGGCGGCCAGGTGCACCTGGTCGTGCGCGGCGACGCCGACGCGGCGCGCGAGCTGGCCGAGCGGCTGCCCTCCACGAACTCACGCGACCATGGGCGCTCGTTCGCCGAGCTGTTCAAGGCTGCCGGCTACGACTTCTACAAGCTCGATGGCGCGCTCTTCGCGCCGGCCGAGGTGTGGGTGAGTCACCTCGACTCGGGCCGCACCTGGCATGCCGGGCAGCTGGAGATGGACCTGCTCATGTGCCTGTGGCTGGAGGCATGAGCGTGACGGCACCGCGCGGCCTGCGGGTCGCGATCATGACCGACGAGAGCGGCTGGCACACCCGCCAGCTCCAGCGCGCGCTTCAGGCCCGCGATACCGAGGGCCGCTGCATCGACCTCGCCGAATGCCGCGTCGACACCACGCACGCCTGGCACGGGCTCGTGCTGCCGGGTTGGGGTGCCCAACTGCCCGATGCCGTCATCGTGCGCGGCATTGCCGCCGGCACGTTCCAGCAGGTGACCAAACGCCTGGGCATCCTGCATGCACTGCGCGAACTGGGCGTGCCGGTCTACAACGACGCCCGAGCTATCGAGCGCAGCGTGGACAAGTCGATGACCAGCCTGCTGCTGCGCGCGGCGGGCATTCCCACGCCCGCGACCTGGGCGATGGAATCCGCCGTCATGGCCCAGCGCCTGGTGGCGCGCGAGAGCGCGGCCGGCCGTGCTCTGGTGCTCAAGCCGCTGTTCGGCTCGCAGGGCAAGGGTCTCATGCGCGTGGGGCGGGTCGATGGTGTGCATGTGCCGCTGCCTTCGCTGGAAGGCTATGGCGACTTCGCCTACCTGCAGCGCTACGTCGCCCCGCGCCAGCACCCGGGCCATGACTGGCGCGTGCTCGTCGTGGGTGGCGTGGCGCTGGCCGCCATGCGCCGCGTCAGCGAACACTGGGTGCGCAACGTGGCGCAAGGCGCGCGCTGCGAGCCGCAAGCGCTCGATGCGGACAGCGGCCCCGAACTGGCCCGCCTGGCCATCGCGGCCGCGCAGGCCCTGCGCATGGACTACGCGGGCGTCGACCTGCTGCCCACCGACGACGGCATTCAGGTCATCGAGGTCAACGGCGTGGCGGCCTGGCAAGGGCTGCAGCAGGTGACGCCGCTGAACATCGCACGGGCCCTGGTCGCCGACCTGCTGGACCGCAAGCATGCGGCGCTTGCGGGCCGCCGGCGGGCCTGATGAAGAACGAGCGACAGTACGAGCGCGCCGACCTCGCGCGACGCGCGTTTCTCTCGGCTTGCCGGCTCGACGTGGCGGCGCGCAAGCCGGGGAACGTGAGCCTTGCCTCGCCCGGCCATGGCATGCAGGCCACGCACTTCATCGCCAGCGCCGAGGCAAGCGCAGAGCCGCTGTGTCGCCCGGCCACCCCCGTCGGCGAACGCATCGAGGGCGCGATGCGGGCGAGCTGGCAGGCAGCCCAATGCAACACCAACCTGGGCATCGTGCTGCTGTGCGCGCCGCTGGCCGCGGCACACGAGCGGCAGCGTGATCCTGGCGCGGCCCACCTGCGGCAGGCGCTCGCCGACGTGCTGCAACGGCTGAGTCTCGACGATGCGCGCGCGGCCTACCGCGCCATCGCATTGGCCCGACCGGGCGGCCTGGGCTCGGCCGCCGAGCAGGACGTGTCCGCCGCGCCCACGGTTGACCTGCGTGCGGCCATGGCGCTGGCCGCGGACCGCGACCGCATTGCCTTCCAGTACGCGCATGGGCACGCCGACATCTTCGACCTCGGCCTGCCCGCCCTCGAGGATGCACAGCGCCGGGCCCTGCGAGCGGGCGAGGATGCCGGGGCCGCAGCCATGCTCGCCATGCAGCGTGCGTACCTGGAGTTTCTCGCCGCATTTCCCGATTCACACATTGTTCGCAAGCACGGCGCGGCCGTGGCGCACAGTGTCATGGCCGAGGCAGAGCCGTGGCGCACGAGAGCGCGACGCGGCGAGCCGCTCGACGCCGACCCCGGCTTCGCCGAATGGGACGAAGCCCTCAAGGCGCGCAACCTCAACCCCGGCACCAGTGCCGATCTGAGCGTGGCAGCCAGTTTCACGGCCTTGCTGTGCGAAGGCGGCGCACCCGCAGCACGCTGACGCGCAAGGCGCCGCCATCGGCCGCGCCCGTGACGCCACCTAGTGTTTGTCCCAAGTCAGGCCGGCACGGAATCTGTGAGCGAGAGGCGGCAGGCCGTAGGAAGCCTCGCTGACTTTATTCGCAACCAAGACCGGAGAGCAAACATGGCAACGATCGATCGCATGCTGGTTGGAGAGTCGCTCATTGGTGATGGCAACGAAGTCGCGCACGTCGACCTGCTCATCGGCCCGCGCGGATCGCCGGTCGAATCGGCGTTCGCGCACGCTCTGACCAACAACAAGGACGGCTTCACCTCGCTGCTGGCTGTGGTCGCGCCGAACCTGATCGCCAAGCCGAGCACGGTGATGTTCAACAAGGTGACGATCAAGGGCGCCAAGCAGGCCGTGCAGATGTTCGGCCCGGCCCAGCGCGGGGTCGCGATGGCGGTGGCCGACTGCGTGGAAGACGGGACGATCCCCGCCGCGGAAGCCGACGATCTGTTCGTCTGCGTGGGCGTGTTCATCCACTGGCTCGCCGAGGACGACAAGAAGATCCAGGACTTCAACTACCAGGCGACCAAGGAGGCCATCAAGCGCGCCGTCAAGCGCGAGCCCACCGCGAAGGAAGTGGTCGAGAAGAAAGGCAAGGTGAGCCATCCCTTCGCGGCCGGCTGATCAGGACTTCGCAACCACGAAGGAGACGAGACATGACAGTTTCGAAGAGAACGCTGCGGTGGTACGCAGGGGCGCTGGCCCTGGCCGCCCCGGTGCTGGCGTGGGCGAACGCCGACGTCGAGAAGCTCACCGCTGACCCCAAGAACTGGGCGATGCAGGCGGGCGACATGTTCAACCAGCGCTACAGCAAGCTAAAACAGATCAACACCGGCAACGTTGGCAAGATGCAGGTCGCGTGGACCTTTTCCACCGGCGTGCTGCGCGGCCACGAGGGCTCGCCGCTGGTGATCAACGACGTGATGTATCTGCACACGCCGTTCCCCAACAAGGTGTTCGCACTCAGCCTCGACGACCAGCGCATCCTGTGGAAGTACGAGCCCAAGCAGGACCCGTCGGTGATCCCGCAGATGTGCTGCGACACGGTGTATCGCGGCTTGGCCTATGCCGAGAACAAGGTGTTCCTGCAGCAGGCCGACAGCACGCTCGTGGCGCTCGACGCCAAGACGGGCAAGGTGCTCTGGTCGGTGAAGAACGGTGACCCGAAGCTCGGTGCGGTGAACACCAATGCCCCGCACGTCTTCAAGGACAAGGTCATCACCGGCATCAGCGGCGGCGAGTGGGGCGTGCGCGGCTTCCTGGCGGCCTACGACATCAACACCGGCAAGCAGGTCTGGAGGGCCTACAGCACAGGCCCGGACGCCGAGATGCTGATCGACCCCAACAAGACCATGACCTGGACCGACGGCACGCTCAAGCCCGTGGGAAAGGACTCATCGCTCAAGACCTGGCAGGGCGACCAGTGGAAGATCGGTGGCGGCACCACATGGGGCTGGTACAGCTATGACAAAGCGGCCAACCTCGTGTATTACGGCACCGGCAACCCGTCCACCTGGAACCCGTCGCAGCGTCCCGGCGACAACAAGTGGTCGATGACCATCTTCGCGCGCGACCTCGACACCGGCATGGCGAAGTGGGCCTACCAGATGACCCCGTTCGACGAGTGGGACTTCGACGGGGTGAACGAAATGATCCTGGCGGACATCAACGTCAAGGGCAAGCCGACCAAGGCGCTGGTGCACTTCGACCGCAACGGCTTCGGCTACACGCTCGACCGCATGACGGGCGCGCTGCTGGTGGCCGAGAAGTACGACCCGACGATCAACTGGGCGACGCACGTCGACATGAAGACCGGACGGCCGCAGGTGGTGGCGAAGTACTCCACGGCGAAGAACGGTCCTGACGTCAACACCAAGGGCATTTGCCCGGCGGCGCTCGGCACCAAGGACCAGCAACCCGCCTCGTTCGATCCGAACACGCGCCTGTTCTACGTGCCCACCAACCACGTGTGCATGGACTACGAGCCGTTCAAGATCGAATACACCGCGGGCCAGCCGTATGTGGGTGCCACGCTGTCGATGTACCCCACGCCCAACAGCCACGGCGGCATGGGCAACTTCATCACATGGGACGCGAGCGCGGGCAAGATCGTGCAGAGCAAGCCCGAGAAGTTCTCCGTGTGGAGCGGCGTGCTGAACACCGCCGGCGGAATCTCCTGCTACGGCACGCTCGAGGGCTACCTGAAGTGCGTGGATGCCAAGAACATCAGCAAGGAGCTCTACAAGTTCAAGACGCCGTCCGGGATCATCGGCAACGTGTTCTCCTATGAGCACAAGGGCAAGCAGTACATCGGCGTGTTCTCGGGCATTGGTGGCTGGGCCGGCATCGGCATGGCAGCGGGCCTCGAAAAGGACCAGGAGGGCCTGGGTGCCGTGGGTGGCTATCGCGAGCTAGGTAAATACACCGAGCTTGGCGGTTCGCTGACGGTATTCGCCTTGCCGAACTGAAGCGTTGAAAGGCCATGGCGGCTCCTGCGCGGGTGCCATGGCCAATTCCTTTTCATGAGCGCGTTTTTTCGCTCGAGGGCAGAGTCCACGATGATGATCACGATTGCACGCTCCCTGCTGATCCCGCTGTCCATGATCGCGTTGGCGGCATCCGCCAACGGCGTCACCGAAGGCCCCAAGGAAGCTCCCTACAAGGTGAGCGAGGGCCACAAGGTCGACGCCTTCACCATGAAGGGTTTCCGCGCTTGGCGCGCGGCCGCCTGCGACCGCTGTCACGGCGCCAACCAGGAGGGCCTGGTGGGCCCGTCGCTCGTCAACAGCTTGAAAACACTGTCGAAGGACGAGTTCATCAAAGTCGTCCGTGATGGCAGGCTCGACAAGGGCATGCAAAGTTTCGGCAACAACAAGCAGGTGATGGACAACATCGACGCGCTGTACGCCTACCTCAAGGGGCGCTCCGACGGGGCGATCACGCGCGCCAAGGTGGAAGAAATGCAATGACAAAGGCACGCGGCGCGGGCCGCTTGCGCGCATTGGCCGTCCCGGCAGGGCGGTGGCTGGTGGGCTTGGCGCTGGCGTGCGCCTGGACCGCTGCGGCCGCCCAGCCCGCGCCGGACGAGCCTGAACGCACCGCGCTGCGGGTGTGCCAGGACCCGAACAACCTGCCCTTCTCCAACAAGGCCGGGCAGGGCTTCGAGAACAAGATCGCCGAGTTGTTCGCCCGCGAGATGGGCGTACCACTCACCTACTACTCCTTCCCGAACCGGATGGCCTTCATCCGCAACACGCTGCGCTACAAGCTGCCGGGCGAGGACTACCGCTGTGACGTGGTGCTCGGCGTGCCGGCGGGCTTCGACCAAGTGTCGGCCACTAAGCCCTACTACCGCTCGACCTACGTGCTGGTGTACGCCAAGGGCAACGGCCTCGACGCCGTCAAAAGCTCGGATGACCTGTTGAAGCTGCCGCCCGAGACACTGCGCAAGCTGCGCATCGGCGTGTACGACCGTTCACCGGGGTCGCAGTGGCTGGCGCGTCACGACCTCGTCGAGCAAGGCGTGCCCTACCGCATGCTCAATGCCGACCCCGAGCAATACCCCGGCGAGATCATCGAACGCGACCTCGCGCAGGGCAAGCTGGATGCGGCCGTGGTCTGGGGGCCCATTGGCGGCTACTTCGCGAAACGTGTGCAACAGCCCGCACTGAGCGTGGTGCCCATGGCCCCCGAGCCAGGCATGAAATTCGACTACGCGATGGCCATGGGCGTGCGCTATGGCGAGCCCCAGTGGAAGGCGCGCATCGAGGGCCTGATCGGCAAGCTGCGTCCTCAGATCGTCGGCATCCTCAAGGACTACGGCGTGCCGCTGCTGGAGGATGCGCCGGCCGAGCCCACACGTTGACCCATGCTGCACGCGCCACCATGAAGCACGCCGCCCTGCCCTCCCGCACACGCCGGCGCATGCTGGCCGGACTGGCTGCCTTGGCGGCGCCGGCACTCGCGGTTGGCGAGAGCGCGCGGGCTTCCATCCTTGCCAATGTGTCCGTGCCCGGCACCTCGGAGGCCGAGCGGCTGCTGTTCCTGCAGCCGCACCTCGCCAACATCGAGCCGCCGCGCACGCTGCGCTACCGCTACGAGCGCGAAGGCGGCCCGGAAGGTCGCGTGGTGGACCAGGCGACCCTCGTGCTTGCGCCCGGCGCCGATGGCCGCTGCTGCTCGGTGCATGCCGACTACCTCACGGGGGAGCGCGCACTGAAGCTGCCAGACCTCCCGGACGCACGGGCCAACCCCGTGCTGCTGTACTTCCTTGAGCAGCAGGTGCGACAGTTGTCGGCCCGCACGCGCGGCGCGGCGGCCCATTTCCGCCGGCGCACGCGCCTGGCGCTCGCCGATGGCGCGACGACGGTGACCGCCGGCTCGGTGCGCTGGGGCCAAGCCGACGTGCCGGCCCGCACGGTGCGCGTCGCGCCTTACCTGGACGACCCCTATCGCGAGCGCTTTCCCGTTGAGGCGCGCACGGAGTACACCTTTGTGGTGTCCGATGCGGTGCCGGGAGTGATCGTCCAGCTGCGCGCCACCGTGCCCGGAACACAGCCCTTGCGCGAAGAGACGCTCACGCTGGAATCGGCGGAAGTTCCAGCAAGCGACAAGAGGTGACCCGATGAACCCACGATTCTTCCTGGCCGCGCTAGCGCTGGCGGGAGCGCCACTTGCAGCCCTGGCCTACGACTACCCCACGGTGGACCGCGTGCTGTTCGTGGAGGAGTGCGTGCGCGACAACGCCGGCCCCCACTGGGAGATGGTGCAGAAATGCTCCTGCATGGTCGACACGATCGCACACCAGGTGCCGCACGAGGATTACGTGATCCTCAGCACCGCGACCAACGCCAACAGCATCGGCGGCGAACGCGGCGCGTACATCCGCGACGTCGAGCCGCTGCAAAAGCAGATCCGCCAGTTTCGCGATTTGAAGGCACAGGCCAAGAAGAGCTGCTTCATCGGCAGCGGGACCGCCGCCGCACGCTGAAACGCCCGCCGTGGGCGCTTTACGCGATGCTCGGTGCCTGCATGGCGGCGGTGTCGCTGCTTGCGAGTTCGCGCGCGGCTTCGACAGGCTCAGCCCGAACGGGGTGTGAGTGACTGGTGCGTGGGGCTCACCTCCATCCCATTCGCCTTATGTGTATGGGTCCGTTCCGTTCACCTTATGTCCCTATGTGGATGGACGGGCCCTCCACCCCGTTCGCCCTGAGCCTGTCGAAGGGGCCGGCACA
Source organism: uncultured Burkholderiaceae bacterium (assembly GCA_965653625.1). Lineage (GTDB taxonomy): Bacteria > Pseudomonadota > Gammaproteobacteria > Burkholderiales > Burkholderiaceae_C > Albitalea. The sequence goes on from CBFHAS010000075.1 coordinate 7,448, forward strand.
CCGCACAGCCCCTCACTCATACTTCAGATACTTGAACCGCGGATCATCTGGCGTGCCCTCTAGTGCCGAGCCCTCGCCCGGACGCCACATCAGCACCTCATCGATCTTCTTCGCCAGCTCGAAATCCTTCTCGGTCACGCCCTTGGCTGCGTGGTTGACGAGCTTCACAATGACGAAGGCGTAAGACACCGTCATGTCCGGGTGGTGCCAGGCCGCCTCCGCGAGGTGGCCCACCGTATTCACCACCATCAGGGTCGACTTCCATCCGCTGGTCTTGTACTTGCGTCGGATCCACCCGTCCTCGAAGTACCACCCCGGCAGCTCGGCCTTAAGCCGCGCGTCGATCTCCTCGGAGGAATAGACCTCGTCCTTGCCCTTCTCGCGCCACTGCGTCATCGCCATCTCCATTCGTTCGCAACCACCGTGGCGAAGCATGGAAAGTGCCCACGAGCCGTGACAGCCGCGCCCGCGCGACCATGCGCTGCCCCGCCGAGTGGGTGGCAGTCCGTCACGGGCATGAGGACAGGGTGTCCACAGCGCGCCGTGGCGTGTGAAGAACTGACGGCGGCACGGCCGCCACAGCGCTGGCACAAGAACTGCGGAACACCACAATGCGGCGTCTTCTCGCGGCTGGCTGAGCGCATGCCGGCCCGCGACGCAGGCACCGCCACCCGTCTCATAGCGCCTGCCCACACGCCATGTCAGAAATCACCCCGCGCGTCATCCCGATCACCGTGACGCCGGAAGGCCGCCAGCGCCGGCGCGAAGCGCCCAGGGGCCGCCGTGTCGACGCTGGTTCGCTGGCCGATGTGCGCGCCCTGCTCGCCGAAGAGCCCCGGCGGCCCGACCTGCTGATCGAGTACCTGCACCGCATCAACGACCGCTTCGGGCAGCTCGCCGTCGGCCATCTCGTGGCGCTCGCGCAGGAGATGCGCCTGGCGCAGGCCGAGGTCTTCGAGGTGGCGAGCTTCTATCACCACTTCGAGGTGGTGAAGGAAGGCCGGGACGGCCGCGTGCCCACCCCGCCGGCAATGACCGTGCGCGTGTGCGAAAGCCTCAGCTGCGAGATGGCCGGCGCGCGCAATCTGCTGGAGCGCCTGCCCGCCTTGCTGGGCCCCGAGGTGCGCGTGGTGCCGGCCCCCTGCATCGGCCGCTGTGAGCAGGCGCCGGCTGCCGTGGTGCATCAGCATCCCGTGGCACGGGCCACGCCTGAGGCGATACAGGACAAGGTCGCGCAACGCCGCACCCGGCACGAGCCCGAACCCTGGATCGACCAAGCGGCCTACACCGCTGCCGGCGGCTACGCGCTGCTGCGCGAATGCCTGGCCGGACGCCGCGACGTGGAAAGCGTGCTCAAGGCCATGGAGAACTCCGGCCTGCGCGGCCTGGGCGGTGCAGGCTTTCCGGCCGGCCGCAAATGGCGCATCGTTCGCGCCGAACCGACGCCTCGGCTCATGGCCGTCAACATCGACGAAGGGGAGCCAGGCACATTCAAGGACCGCTACTACCTGGAGCGCGATCCGCACCGCTTCATCGAAGGCATGCTCATCGCGGCCTGGGCCGTGGGCATCCAGGCGATCTACATCTACCTGCGCGACGAATACCACGGTTGCCGCACCGTGCTCGAAACCGAACTCGCCCGCCTGCGCGCATCGCCGCCCATGCGCGACATGCCGGCCATCGAGCTGCGCCGCGGCGCAGGGGCCTACATCTGCGGAGAAGAGTCGGCCATGATCGAGTCGATCGAAGGCAAGCGCGGCATGCCCCGGCTGCGCCCGCCCTACGTGGCACAGGTCGGTCTGTTCGGCCGGCCCACGCTGGAGCACAACTACGAAACGCTGCACTGGGTGCGCGACATCCTCGAGCGCGGCCCGCAGTGGTTCGCCTCGCAAGGGCGGCACGGCCGCAAGGGACTGCGGTCGTTCTCGGTGTCGGGCCGGGTGCGCGAGCCGGGCGTGAAGCTCGCGCCCGCCGGTATCACGCTGCGCGAACTCGTCGATGAGTTCTGCGGCGGCATGGCCGAGGGCCACGAGCTGTATGCCTACCTGCCGGGCGGCGCCTCGGGCGGCATCTTGCCGGCCTCGCTGGCCGACATCCCGCTCGACTTCGACACGCTGCAGCCGCATGGCTGCTTCATCGGCTCGGCCGCCATCATCGTGATGTCGCAACACGATCGCGCGGTGGACGCGGCACGCAACCTCATGCACTTTTTCGAGCACGAATCCTGCGGCCAGTGCACGCCCTGCCGCGTGGGCACCGCGAAGGCTTCGATGCTGATGGCCGAGCCGCAATGGGACGTGGCACTCCTGGCCGAGCTGTCGCAGGTGATGCGCGATGCGTCCATCTGCGGCCTGGGCCAGGCCGCCCCGAACCCGGTGGACTGCGTGGTCAAGTATTTCCCCCACGAGCTGGGCTTAAAAACGCCGCAATGAACGCCATCACCCGTGCCGAGCGCGCTGCGCGCGTCGAAGAAGCAGACACCATCACCTTGCGGCTGGACGGCCGCGAGATCCAGGCCCGCCGCGGCGAGATGCTGATCGAAATTGCCGACCGCGAAGGCATCGAGATCCCGCGCCTTTGCTACAAGCCGGGCATGGACACGGCCGGCAACTGCCGCGCCTGCATGGTGGAGATCAAGGGCGAGCGCGTGTTGGCGCCTTCGTGCTGCCGCAGCGCGCAACCGGGCATGGAGGTCGACAGCCGCAACGAGCGCGTGCGCAAGGCGCAGCAGATGGTGCTGGAGCTGCTGCAGTCCGACATGCCCGAGGCCTCGTACACGCGGCACAACGAGCTCGACCAATGGTCGGCCCGGCTGGACGTAGGCAAACCGCGCTTCGCCCCGCGCGAGCCGATGTCCGAGGATCTGTCGCACCCCGCCATCGCGGTGCACCTCGACGCCTGCATCCAATGCACGCGCTGCGTACGTGCCTGCCGCGACGAGCAGGTGAACGACGTGATCGGGCTGGCCTTCCGGGGCGCGGGCGAGAAGATCGTGTTCGACATGGACGACGCCATGGGCTTGTCCACCTGCGTGACCTGCGGCGAATGCGTGCAGGCCTGCCCCACCGGCGCGCTGATGCCGGCGCGCGACGTCGCGCTCGAGGTGCCCGACCGGCAGGTGGAATCCGTGTGCCCGTACTGCGGCGTGGGCTGCCAGCTCACCTACCACGTCAAGGACAACCGCATCCTCTACGTCGAAGGCCGCGACGGCCCCGCCAACCACTCACGCCTGTGCGTGAAGGGCCGCTACGGCTTCGACTACGCGAACCATCCGCATCGCCTCACCAAGCCCTTGATCCGCCGCGCCGACGCGCCCAAGCGCGGCGATTTCACGATGGACCCCGACAACGTGATGCAGGTCTTCCGCGAGGCGACGTGGGAAGAGGCGCTGGCGCTGGGCGGCGGCACGCTGGCCCGCATCCGAGACACGCACGGGGCCAAGGCACTCGTGGGTTTCGGCTCGGCCAAGGGCAGCAACGAGGAGGCGTATCTCTTCCAGAAGCTCGTGCGCCTGGGCTTCGGCAGCAACAACGTGGACCACTGCACGCGGCTGTGCCATGCCTCCAGCGTGGCAGCCCTGCTCGAAGGCATCGGCTCCGGCGCCGTGAGCAACCCGGTGATGGACGTGGTGCAGGCCGAGGTGGTGGTGATCATCGGCGCCAACCCCGGGGTGAACCACCCGGTGGCTGCCACGTGGATCAAGAACGCCGTCGAGCGCGGCACCAAGCTGATCGTGATGGACCCGCGCCGCGGCGAGCTGACTCGTTTGGCCCACAGGCACCTCTCGTTCAAGCCCGACACCGACGTGGCATTGCTCAACGCGATGATGCACACCATCGTTGAAGAAGGCCTCGTCGACCAGGCTTTCGTGGCCGACCGGACGCAGGGCTACGAAGCGCTCGCCGAGAACGTGAAGGGCTACAGCCCCGAGGCGATGGCGCCGGTGTGCGGCATCCCGGCCGAGACCATCCGCGAGGTGGCGCGGCTGTATGCCACGAGCCGCGCGTCGATGATCCTATGGGGCATGGGCATCAGCCAGCACATCCACGGCACCGACAACGCCCGCTGCCTCATCGCGCTGGCTTTGTTGACGGGCCAGATTGGCCGACCGGGCACGGGCCTGCATCCGCTGCGCGGCCAGAACAACGTGCAGGGTGCGTCTGACGCCGGCCTCATCCCGATGATGTATCCCGACTACCAGCGGGTGGACGATCCGCAGGCCCGCGCGCGTTTCGCGCAAGCCTGGGGCGTGCCGCCAGAGCGGCTGGATGCGCAGCCCGGGCTCACGGTGGTGGAGGTGATGCACGCCATCGACGAAGGCAAGGTCAAGGGCATGTACATCATGGGCGAGAACCCGGCCATGAGCGACCCCGACGCCGACCACGCGCGGCACTCGCTGGCCGCGCTGGAGATGCTGGTGGTGCAGGACATCTTCCTCACCGAGACCGCGTATCTGGCCGACGTGATCCTGCCTGCCTCGGCCTTCCCCGAGAAGACGGGCACCTTCACCAACACCGACCGCATGGTGCAGTTGGGCCGCCAGGCGCTTGCGCCGCCGGGCGATGCGCGGCAGGACTTATGGATCGTCATGCAGATGGCCCGCCAACTGGGGCTGGACTGGTCGGCATATGGCGACGGACCCGAGGCGGTGGCGGCCGTGTTCGACGAGATGCGCCACGCCATGCCCAGCATTGCGGGCATCACATGGGAGCGGCTGCAGCGCGAGGACAGCGTCACCTACCCGTGCACGCACGAAGGCGACCCGGGCTCGCCGGTGGTCTTCATCGACGAATTCCCCACGCCGACGGGAAAGGCGCGCTTCGTGCCGGCGGACATCATCCCCGCCGACGAACGGCCCGACGCCGAGTACCCGCTGGTGCTCATCACCGGGCGACAACTTGAGCACTGGCACACCGGCAGCATGACGCGGCGCTCGAGCGTGCTCGATGCGCTGGAGCCCGACCCGGTGGCGATGCTGCATCCGCTCGATCTCGAAGCGCTGGGCGCGCAACCCGGCGACGTGATCACCATCCGCTCACGGCGCGGCAGCGTGAGCCTGTACGCCCGCGCCGATGAGAGCTCGCCCCCCGGCGCGGTGTTCGTGCCCTTCTGCTACTACGAGGCGGCGATCAACAAGCTGACGAACCCCGCCCTCGATCCTTTCGGCAAGATCCCCGAGTTCAAGTACTGCGCGGTGCAGGTCAGCCTGGGCGGCACGCCGCCGCGGCAGATGAGCTTTGGGGGCGGGCAGTTGCTCGGGGGAGCGCGGGAGCGGGAAGTGGTGGAGTAACGGGCTGAGCCCTGTCGAAGCCCCCGCGCACACCTGCACCGGCGCGGTCGTGATGACCCGCACATGGCGCGCGACACCGTGCTGTAGACTGCGCGCCGCTTCAGGTGCCGAGTCGCGTTCACGCGGCTCGGTTAAACGGGAAACTGGTGAGCTGTGGGTCCACAACTCATGGTGATGCCAGTGCTGCCCCCGCAACGGTAAGTGAGTCATAGACCGGCATCAAAGCCACTGGGTGTACCCGCAATGGGAACGCCTGGGAAGGCGCCGGTCGAGAACGAAAGTTCTCCCTCGCGAGCCCGGATACCGGCCTGAAGCAACGCAATACAGGCGCTGCGGAGGGCGGGCCGGTGAGTTTGCTGCGGCCTCGCGGCCCGGCTTTCCCCGATCACTTTCCCAACGCCGCTGGTGTTCCGAACCTTCAACCGCACGGGGCGTGCGGCGTGGAGATGTCGTGTCCTTTGTCGATCGAGCAACGCCGCATGGCCGCGGCTTGCCAATTGTTCTCTGCCGCTCGCACGTCCCCGTGATCCATCCCACTTCTTCCATGCACCCCGCCCGACCGAGACCTTGCTTCGCATTCATCGCCGCCGCAGCCACCACGCTTGCGGCACCCTCAGCCCATGCCGGCGGAGTTCAGACCCTGCAGGAGGTCGTGGTCACCGGCACCGTCAACGGCAACCCGCTCATCGGCACGGCCGAGTCGGCCACCGAAGGCACCGTGAGCGCGCAGCAGCTTGCCAATCGGCCCTTGCTACGCCCGGCTGAGGTCATGGAAGCGGTGCCCGGAATGATCGTCACGCAGCATTCGGGCGACGGCAAGGCGAACCAGTATTTCCTGCGAGGCTTCAACCTCGATCACGGAAGCGACTTCTCGACGCACGTGATGGGCATGCCGGTGAACATGGCGTCGCACGGACACGGCCAGGGCTACATGGACTTGAACTTCCTGTTGCCACCGCTGGTGCGCGGCGTCAAATACCGCAAGGGCGTGTACGCCACGGAGGACGGGGACTTCGCCACCACCGGGGCGGCACGCATCGACTATGTGCGCAGCCTGCCCACACCTTTCGCCGAGCTGGAGCTGGGCCCGCATCGATACAGCCGCGCACTGGTGGCCGGCAGCCTTGAGGGCAACGGCTTGCAGTGGCTGGGCGCCGCCGAAGCTGCCTGCAACGACGGCCCATGGGAGCAACCCGAGAGCCTGCGCAAACGCAATGCGGTGCTCAGACTGTCCTCCGGGGCGGTGGGCGACGGCTTCGCACTAACGATGATGGCTTACGACGCGCGTTGGAACGCGACTGAGCATGTGCCGGAACGCGCCATCACCTCAGGAGAGGTGGGTCGCTACGGCGCGCTGCTGCCTAGCGACGGCGGCCGTACCCATCGCAACAGCCTGTCTGGCGAATGGGCACGCAGCAGCAATGGCGGCGACACGCGTGCGAACGCCTATGTCATCGACTACGGCTTGAACCTGTTCAGCAGCCCGTCGGGCTTCATCAAGGGCCCACAAGGCGATCAACACGAGCAGGCGGACGAACGGATCGTGTGGGGCGGGCAGTTTTCGCGGAGCCAGGTCATGGGTCCTGCCTGGCTCGACACCGAATTCACCGGCGGCGTGCAATGGCGGCAAGACCGCATCGCCCGTGTCGGCCTGTATGACACTGTGGCGCGCGAGCGCGTGAGCACGGTGCGCGAAGACCGGATCACCGAAACCGCTGCAGCACTTTTCGTCGATGCCCGCACGCAGTGGACTCCATGGCTGCGCAGCACCATCGGCCTGCGTCACGATGCCATGCGGCTGAGGGTGACACCGCTGGCCGGCGCATTCAACATGAGCAATGGTGGCATCGCGAGCGACGGGCACACCAATCCCAAGCTCTCGCTGGTGTTCGGGCCCTTCTCGGGCACCGAGCTCTACGCCAACTGGGGGCGCGGGTTCCACAGCAACGACGCACGCGGCGTCACGGCACAGACGAATCCGCAGGACGGCTCTCCGAGCGATAAGGTGCCCTTGCTCGTGGTGGCCAAGGGCGCTGAGATCGGTATGCGCGCTACGCCGCTGCGCGGGTGGAGCACCAGCCTGTCGCTGTGGAAGCTGGACCTCGGCTCGGAGCTTGTTTTCATCGGCGACGAGGGCGTGACCGAACCGAAGGGGGCATCGCGCCGCCACGGCCTGGAGTGGTCCAACTACATCACGCCAAATGAGTGGCTCGTGATCGACGGTGATCTCGCGCTCTCGCAGGCGAGGTTTCACGAGGCCAACGCCGATAACGGCGGGCGCCACGTGCCCAACGCGATTCCGTTGACAGCCTCGGTAGGTGTCAGCGCCGACGACAAGGGACGCTGGTTCGGCGGTGTGCGACTGCGCTACATGGGCGCCTATGCGCTCGAAGAAACGGCGCAGCAGAAGTCAACGCCCTTCTGGCTCGTGAACCTGAAGCTCGGCTTCCGGTTCACGCCGCAAGTCGAGCTCAGCGGAAGCCTTCTGAACGCGTTCGACAGCAAGGCGAACGACATCGAGTACTGGGGTGGCGCCTGCACGCGCGGTGACGGCCCCGGCTGCAACGGCGGTGCCGGCATCGACGGTCGCTTGGTGCATCCGCTTGAACCCCGCACCTTGCGCCTTGCCCTGAGAGCAAGCTTCTAGGCGCTTTTCGAGGAGAGACGAAGAGATCATCATCTCGCTCTGCGCCAGGGTAGTCCGCCGTCGACGTGCTCGAATTTTCAGCCGCGACGCTCATCGCCCGCTCGAAGCGCCTGATGGTCAACTGCCCACGGCCGTGCCCCCTCGGGCCTGTACTGGTTGAACCTGCCGAGCTTGCTTCCTATGAAGGACTCACCAAACCGTCCCGCAGCGTGACCAGGCGTTGCGCCAGGGCATCGACCTCCACAGCGGTCATACCGCGGAAGAGCTGTGCAGCCACGGCCGCCTCGGCCCGGTGGAGCTGCTCGCAAGCCGCCTTCGCGGACTTGGACGCTGTCAGCCGGTGGCTTCGCCGGTCTTCGGGATGCGGCGTGCGGACCAACAGGCCCGCATCGACGAGATCCTTCACCAAGCGCGCCACCTGGCCCTTGTCCCGCCCCGTCTGCTGTGCAATCTCCTGCTGCGTGATGCCTGGCTGGTCAAGGCACATGCGCAGCACGAACAAGTGCATCGGTGCGACGCTGACATCTCCCCCGGCGAGCAGCTGTTGCCGCATCGCAAGCTTCACGCCACCGAAAAGAGAAAACAGCGCCTGCAATGCAGCGCGCTGACTGTCGAGGGATCTTGAACTCATGTAGTTGACTCCATCAACCAATGACCACACAATGTTGACACCGTCAACTATATATCCGTCCCATGCCCTCAAGTCGAACTCACCCCTCGGCGCCTCTTTGGCGCAGGCTGCTGCCGATGGCCATCGTGCTGCCCGTCATTTGCCTCATGCTCACCGGCCTGCTCACCTGGTTGCTGAGCCCGAACGCCGACGACTTCTGGTTGCGCTGGGCTCGATCCTTCGCCATCTCCCTGCTGGTCATGCCCTTTGGCCTTGTGCTGATGACGGTGTTGAGCCGCCGGCTCGCACCTGCACTGAATCAAAGATCCCCGGTGGCCGCGAAGCTGGTCCTGGCCTTGATCACGGCCTGCGTGATGGAAACGCTCATGGCCACCATCGTGGTCTTCACCACGCACACGGCAGGACACGCGCTGCTTCACACTTGGCTGACAGCGTTCGTGAAGTCCTTCCCGGCGGGACTCGTGATCGCACTCACCATGGCCTTCATCCTGAAGCCGCGCATGGAGCGATGGAGTCAACAGGCGTGAAGCGAACCCTGGGATTGAAAGCCCATCACCTCGGAAACTCCTTGAGCAGCGGCTCGTCATGCCGCACCAGCCAGGCATCGCCCTCTTCCAGCACGAAGTAGCGAAACGCCTCGGCCGCCGGTGACAGCACCTTCGACAGCAGGTGCACGAGGTTCCAGGTGCGCATCACCGGCGTGCCCGTGACCGGCACCACGTGCAGCAGCCCGCTGCGCACCTCCAGCCCGATGGTGTGCAAGGACATGAAGCTGATACCGATGCCCGCCATCACCGCCTGCTTGATGGTCTCGTTGCTCGTCATCTCCATGGCGATGCGCGGCTCGAACCGGTGGTCACGAAAGAAGCCGTCCATCGCATGGCGCGTGCCTGAATCGGGTTCGCGCACGAGAAACGGGTACGGCGCCAGCGCCTCCACCGAGGGCCTTTCCATCAGCGACAAGGGATGCCCCGGCGGGCACACGAACACCAGTGGATGCGCGGCAAAAGATTCGGTGCGCGTGGCCATCTCTTGCGGAGGGCGGCCCATCACCGCCAAATCCACTTCGTTGGCATACAGCATCGCCACCAGTTGCTTGCGATTGGCGGACACCTGAAGCTGCACGTCCACCCCGGGGTGCTCGTTGCGAAAGCTGGCGAGCAAGTGCGGCACGAAGTACTTCGCCGTGCTCACGAGGCCGATGGACAGCACCCCCGTTTCCAGTCGCTTGAAGCGCGCCATGGCGTCGTCAGCATCTTTTAGCGTGCCGATCAGACGCTTTGCATAGACCAGGAAGTACTCGCCCGCCGTGGTGAGCGACACCTGCTTGCCCTGCCGCTCGAACAGTGGCAGCCCGACGTGCGATTCGAGTTCCTTCACCTGCATGGTCACGGCCGGCGGGGTGAGGTGCAAAGCCTCGGCGGCGCGCACGAAGCTCAGCTTGCGTGCAACTTCTACAAACACGCGCAGCTGCCGGAAGGTCACGTTCTTCATTCAGTAACACCTGAATCGAAAGCCAAAAACATCTGAATTTCACTTAGCGTACGCGGAACCTAGGATCCTTTCACCGAGCCGCCAATTGCCAAGGCCCATCGAAGGAGTCCCAGTGAACAAACCCGTCGAGCAAGGCGTCATCACCGATGCCAAGAAGCGCTACAGCGCCGGCGTTCTGAAGTACCGGCAGATGGGCTACTGGATGCCCGATTACACGCCGAAGGACACAGACGTCATCTGCCTTTTCCGCATCACGCCGCAAGAAGGCGTGGAGCCCGAGGAGGCTGCTGCCGCCGTGGCCGGCGAGTCGTCCACCGCCACCTGGACTGTCGTCTGGACCGACCGCCTCACCGCCTGCGACAGCTATCGCGCCAAGGCCTACAAGGTGGTGCCTGTGCCCAACACGCCGGGGCAGTATTTCGCCTACGTGGCCTACGACCTCATCCTGTTCGAGGAAGGGTCCATCGCCAACATGACGGCCAGCCTCATCGGCAACGTGTTCAGCTTCAAGCCGCTGAAGGCGGCAAGGCTGGAGGACATCCGCGTACCGGTGGCCTACGTCAAGACCTTCAAGGGCCCGCCCACCGGCCTGGTGGTCGAACGCGAGCGGCTCGACAAGTTCGGCCGGCCCCTGCTGGGCGCGACCACCAAGCCCAAGCTGGGCCTGTCGGGCCGCAACTACGGCCGCGTGGTGTATGAGGGTCTCAAGGGCGGGCTCGACTTCCTGAAGGACGACGAGAACATCAACTCACAGCCCTTCATGCACTGGCGCGACCGCTTCCTCTTCGTGATGGACGCGGTGAACAAGGCGAGCGCCGCCACCGGCGAGGTCAAGGGCAGCTACCTCAACGTGACCGCCGGCACGATGGAACAGATGTACGAGCGCGCCGAGTTCGCCAAGGAGCTGGGCTCGGTGATCGTGATGGTCGACCTCGTGATCGGCTGGACCGCCATCCAGTCCATGGCCGAATGGTGCCGGCGCAACGACATGATCATGCACATGCACCGTGCCGGGCACGGCACCTACACGCGGCAGAAGAACCACGGCGTGAGCTTTCGCGTCATCGCCAAGTGGCTGCGTCTTGCCGGCTGCGACCACCTGCACGCCGGCACCGCCGTGGGCAAGCTTGAAGGCGACCCGATGACGGTGCAGGGTTATTACAACGTGTGCCGCGACAGCTACACCCATACTGACCTGCCGCGCGGCCTGTACTTCGATCAAGACTGGGCCGACCTCAAGAAGGTGATGCCGGTGGCTTCCGGCGGCATCCACGCCGGGCAGATGCACCAACTGCTCGACCTGTTCGGCGACGACGTCATCCTGCAGTTCGGCGGCGGCACCATCGGCCACCCTCAAGGCATCCAGGCCGGCGCGGTCGCCAACCGTGTGGCGCTCGAATGCATGGTGAAGGCGCGCAACGAGGGCCGCAACCTGCTGGAAGAAGGCCCGCAGATCTTGCGCCGCGCTGCCGACAAGTGCGGGCCGCTCAAGGCCGCGCTCGATACCTGGGGCGACATCAGCTTCAACTACACGTCCACCGACACCAGCGACTACGCCGTGACCGCCTCGGCCGCCGTCTGATCAGGAGCACTCGCCATGATGACCAACCCCACCGGCCGCATCACGCAGGGCCAGTTCAGCTTCCTGCCCGACCTCACCGACGACGAGATCCGCATGCAGGTCGACTACGGGCTCGGCAAGGGCTACGCCTGGTCCGTGGAATACACCGACGACCCGCACCCGCGCAATACCTACTGGGAGATGTACGGCCTGCCCATGTTCGATTTGCGCGACGCGGCCGGCGTGATGATGGAGCTGAGCGCCTGCCGCAAGGCTTTCCCGCAGCACTACATCCGCCTCATGGCCTTCGATTCGACGCGCGGCGTGGAGACCATCGTGATGAGCTTCATCGTGAACCGCCCCCCCAGCGAGGCCGGCTTCATGCTGGAGCGCCAGGAAGTGAACGGCCGTTCGATGCACTACACCACGCGCGGCTACGGCGCGGTCAAGCCTGAAGGCGAGCGCTACTGAAGCGAAGGAGTCCACCATGTCGCGCACCTATCGCATCGCCCCGAGCCTGCTCTCCGCGGACTTCGCCCGGCTGGGCGAAGAGATGGCGCGCGTCATTGCCGCGGGCGCCGACTGGATTCACTTCGACGTGATGGACAACCACTACGTGCCCAACCTCACGGTGGGGCCCATGGTGTGCCAGGCCTGCGCGCCGCACGCGGTCAAAGCCGATGGCAGCAAGGTGCCGATGGACGTGCACCTTATGGTGCAGCCGGTCGACGCGCTTGCGCTGGCCTTTGCATGCTCGGGCGCCGAGCTCGTGAGCTTCCATCCCGAAGCCAGCGCGCATGTGGACCGCACGCTTCAGCTCATCGCCGGTGAAGGCTGCAAGGCCGGCCTCGCCTTCAACCCCGCGACGCCGCTCGATGTGCTGGAGTGGGTGATCGACAAGATCGACCTCGTGCTCATCATGAGCGTGAACCCGGGCTTCGGCGGGCAGAGCTTCATCGCGAGCGCGCTTCGCAAGATCGAGGCGGCCCGCCGAATCATCGACAAGAGCGGCCGGGACATCCGGCTCGAAGTCGACGGCGGCATCAAGGTCGACAACATCCGTGCCGTGGCGGATGCTGGCGCCGACACGTTCGTCGCCGGCAGCGCCATCTTCAGCCGGCCCGACTATCGCGCCGTCATCGACGCCATGCGCACCGAGCTTGGGGCGCCCGCCCTCGCGAGGGCGTGATGAGCGTGCCGCAGTACCGTATCCCGGGCGTCGCACAGGAAAGTTCCCCCGCCAAGGCGGACGAGGCAGCCAATTCCGCCCCGGTGCCGCGCACGGTGGCCGAGGTGCTGGCGCAAAGCCAGGTTGAATCGGTGTTCGAGGAGCTGGACCGCGACCTCATCGGTCTGGCTCCCGTGAAGCAGCGCATCCGCGACATCGCTGCCTTGCTGGTCATCGACAAGCTGCGCATGAACCATGGGCTGGCCGCGCAGACGCCCTCGCTGCACATGAGCTTCACGGGCAACCCCGGCACCGGCAAGACCACGGTGGCCATGCGCATGGCCGAGATCCTGCACCGCCTGGGCTACGTGAGAAAAGGCCACCTCGTGGCCGTGACTCGCGACGACCTCGTGGGCCAGTACATCGGCCACACGGCCCCCAAGACGCGCGAGGTGCTCAAGAAGGCCATGGGCGGCGTGCTCTTCATCGACGAGGCCTACTACCTCTATCGGCCCGAGAACGAGCGCGATTACGGGCAGGAGGCCATCGAGATCCTGCTGCAGGTCATGGAGAACCAGCGCGACGACCTGGTGGTGATCCTCGCCGGCTACAAGGACCGCATGGACACCTTCTTCAAGTCGAACCCGGGCATGAGCTCGCGCATCGCGCACCACCTCGATTTCCCCGACTACGCGCACGGCGAGCTGATGCAGATCTCCGAGCTGATGCTGCAGCAGCAGAACTATCGCTT
>CBFHAS010000076.1:0-20887 GCA_965653625.1 uncultured Burkholderiaceae bacterium
CACCGCCAACCTGAGCGGCGACAGCGTGAGCCACACCGAAGGCGGCAGCGCCACCCTGCTGGACTCCACCAGCAACGCCACGGTGACCGACAGCGACTCGGCCGATTTCAACAGCGGCAACGTCACGGTGTCCATCGTCACCAACCGAGTGAGTGGCGAAGACGTGCTGGCCGTGCGCAACGAAGGCACGGCAGCGGGCCAGATCGGCGTGGCGGGCTCCAACATCACCTACGGCGGCACGACGATCGGCACCTTCGCGGGCGGCACAGGCACGAACAACCTGGTCATCACGCTCAACGTGAACTCCTCCGCTGCAGCCGTGCAGGCCCTGGTGCGCAACCTCACCTACGCGAACAACAACACCACGGACCCGAGCACCAGCACGCGCACCGTGCGCGTCACGATCAACGACGGCGACGGCGGCACCAGCAGCAATGCCGATGTGTCCGTGAGCATGATCGGCGTGAACGATGCGCCGACCGCATCGGCCACGGGCGGCACGCCCACCTACACCGAGAGCGGCTTCGCGGTGGACTTGTTCAGCAGCGTGAGCCTCAGTACCGTCGAAAGCGGGCAGACCCTCACCGGCATGACGTTCACCGCGTCCAACGTGGCCAACGGCAGCAGCGAGATCCTGCGCATCGACGGCACCGACATCGCACTCACCCACGGCACCAGCGGCACCACCACCGGCGGCAACCTCGTGGACTACTCGGTAAGCGTGGCGGGCAGCACGGCCACGATCACCCTCGCCAAGGCGAGCGGCCTGAGCACGGTCAACGCGCAGACCGTGGTCGATGGCATGACCTACCGCAACGTCAGCGAAGCGCCAGACACCACGAGCCGGGTCGTCACGCTGACCAGCCTGACAGACAGCGGCGGCACCAGCAATGGGGGCGTCGACACCACCACTGTCGCCATCGCGGCCACCGTGGCCATCAGCGGGGTGAACGACGCGCCCACGCTCTCCGGCGGCCCGCACGGCCTCAGCGGCACCAACGAAAACACCGCCTCCTCCGGCACGCTGGTGTCCACCCTGCTGGCGGCCCTGACGCATGCCGACGCGGATGCGAGCCCGTCTTCCGGCATCGCGGTGACCGCCAGCACCGGCAACGGCACCTGGCAGTACTCCACTGACGGCGTCACCTGGAACGGCGTGGGCTCGGTGTCGGCCAATGCGGCGCTGCTGCTGTCGAGCAGCAGCCAGCTGCGCTACACGCCCGACGGCGCCAACGGCGAGAGCGCCACCCTCACCTTCCGCGCCTGGGACCAGACCTCCGGCACCGCATCCACCAACGCCACGCGCAACACCGCCGACACCAGCACCAGCGGTGGCACGACGGCCTTCTCCACCGGCACCGCACAGGCCAGCATCACGGTGACCTCCGTGAACGACGCGCCCGTGCTCACCCCGGCCGCGCCCACGCTCACCGGCATCAATGACGGCGACGTGAACAACGCGGGCCAGACGGTGGCGAGCATCGTCGGCAGCAGCATTTCAGACGTGGACAGCGGGGCCGTGGAAGGCATCGCCATCACCGGCCTCGCCTCGGGCACCGGCACCTGGCAGTACAGCCTGGACGGCACGAGCTGGAGCGGCATGGGCAGCGTGGCGGCCAACAATGCGCTGCTGCTTGGTGCCACCGACCATGTGCGCTTCGTGCCCGACGGCGTGACCGGCACGACCGGCAGCATCAGCTACCTCGCGTGGGACCAGACCGGCGCCACCGCCGGCCAGCAAGGGACCCACATCGATGCCGGCAGCACCGGCGGCAGCACGCCGTTCTCGGCCGCCAGCGACAACGCGACCATCACCGTGACGGCCGTGAACGATGCCCCGGTGGCTGCCACCAGCGGGGGCACCACCGCATTCACCGAATCCGACGGCGGCAGCTCCACGCCCATCGTGGTGGATTCGGGCATCACCCTGAGCGACACCGACAACACCACGCTGGCAAGCGCGGCGGTGAGCATCACGGGCAACTTCCAGTCCGGCCAGGATGTCCTGACGTTTGCCAACACCAACGCGACGAGCTTCGGCAACATCGCCGCCAGCTACAACAGCGCCACGGGGGTGCTGACCCTGACCTCTTCGGGCGCGACCGCCACACTGGCCCAATGGCAGGCCGCCCTTCGCGCAGTCACGTACACCAACAGTTCGGAAGCACCCGGCACCGCGAACCGCACGATCAGCGTCGCCGTCAACGACGGCGCCCTCGACAGCAACGCGGCCACCAAGACGATCAGCGTCGACAGCGTGAACGACACGCCGGCTGTCAGCGTGCCAGTCAGCATCGCGGTCACTGAAGACGCGGCCAGCGCCATCACCGGCATCAGCTTCAGCGATGCCGACGCAGGCAGCAGCTTAGTGACGGCCACGCTCTCGGTGGGATCGGGCTCGCTGGCGGCCAGCAGCGGCGGCGGGGTCACCGTGGGCGGCACCGGCTCGGCTTGCACGCTCACCGGCACGGTGGCCAACATCAACGCCTTCATTGCGGCCAGCAACGTGAGCTTCACCAGCGCCGCCAACAACACAGGCGACGTCACCCTCACGGCCGCCATCAGCGACGGCGGCAACACCGGCACTGGCGGCGCCAAGACGGACAGCGACACCACCACGCTGCAGGTGGCCGCCATCAACGATCGCCCCGGCATCAGCGCGCCGGTGAGCATCGCCATCACCGAGGACGTGGCGGGTGCGCTCACCAGCATCAGCTTCAGCGACGTGGATGCCGGCTCCGCCGGCGTGACCGCGACCTTCTCCACCCCGGCCGGCAGCCTCGTGGCCAGCGCGGGCAGCGGGGTCGGCGTGTCCGGCAGCGGTACCGGCACCTTGGTGCTTACCGGCTTGATCGCCGACATCAACGCCTTCATCGCCGCCAGTGGCGTGAGCTTCACCACGGCCGCCAACAGCAGTGCCAACGTCGTGCTTACCGTGCAGATCGACGACGGCGGCAACACCGGCAGCGACCCGGGAAATTCAGGCACCGGCAGCTCGGAGGACCGTGCGACCACGGTCACGCTAATCGTGTCGGCCGTGAACGATGCGCCGGTCAACACGCTGCCTGCCGCGCAAAACACCGACCAAAACGTCGATCTCGTTTTCAGCACCGCCAATGGCAACCTCATCAGTGTCGGCGACCTGGATGCGGGCTCGAGCTCCGTCGAACTCACGCTCACCGCGACCCACGGTGAGATCACGCTGCACGGCAACAACAACGGCCTGACGTTCACGGTGGGCGACGGCACACGCGACGCCACCATGATCTTCACGGGCAGCCTCAGCGATGTGAACCACGCTTTGGACGGCCTCACCTTCACGCCCGATGTCGGGTACACCGGCGCTGCAAGCCTGCAGATCACGACCGATGACCAGGGCTTTGCCGGCAGCGGCGGGGCCGCGGCTGACACCGACACCGTCGCCATCACGGTAAACACGATCAGCCCAGAAATCACGAGCGTGGCCAGCATCACGCCCGATGGCACGTACAAGGCCGGCGACACCGTCACGCTGACGCTGACCTTCGATCAGGCCGTGACCGTCGACACCAGCGGCGGCTCGCCGACGCTGCTGATCGAGACCGGCGCCGTCGACCGCAGCGCTACCTATGCCAGCGGCTCAGGCACCGCCACACTGACCTTCCAGTACATCGTGCAAACGGCAGACGGCAGCGCCGACCTGGACTACACCTCCACCTCGGCGCTGACCCTCAATGGCGCGACGATCCGCAACGCTGGCGGCGACGATGCCCTGCTCACGCTGCCGACGGTGGGCGGTGCAAGTTCCATCGCCGGGCAGCGGGCCTTGGTGATCGACGCCATCGCGCCCACGGTCACGAGCATCTCCGTGCCGGCCAACGGCACCTATGTGGCAGGACAAGCGCTGGACTTCACGGTGAACCTGAGCGAAGCCGTGGTGGTCGACACGAGCGGGGGCACGCCGCGCGTGGCGGTCACGCTGGACACGGGCGGCATCGTGTTCGCCGATTGCGTATCAGGCTCGGGCACCTCGGCACTGGTGTTCCGGCTGACGGTGGGCAGCGGGCAGCTCGACAGCACGGGCATCGCGCTCGGCTCGTCCATCGACCTCAACGGCGCCACGCTGGCCGACGCCGTGGGCAACGATGCGACCACGACACTCAACTCGGTCGGCTCGACCACCGGCGTGCTGGTCGATTCCATCGCGCCCACAGTCACCAGCGTCAACGTCCCCGCGGACGGCAGCTACGGCGCGGGCGATGTGCTCAGCTTCACGCTGAACACCAGCGAGGCAGTCACCGTGGCCGGTGGCACGCCGCGCCTGGCACTGGACGTGGGCGGCAGCACGGTCTTCGCGGACTACGTGTCGGGCTCGAGCAGCTCGGCGCTCGTGTTCCGGTACACCGTGCAGGCCGGTGACAACGATGCCGACGGCATCGCCGTGAGCAGTCTGCAAGCCAAAGGCGCCACGCTGCGCGACGCCACGGGCAACGACCTCACGCTCGCGCTCAGCGGCGTCGCCGCCACGGATGGCGTGGTGGTGGACACCGCCGCTCCCACGGCCACCGGCATCGCACGCGCCAACCCCAGCCCCACGCGCGCCGGCTCGTTCAGCTACACCGTCACGTTCTCGGAAGACGTCTCGGGCGTGGACGCAGCCGACTTCTCGCTGGTCGCCACCGGAAGCGCTGCCGGCAGCATCGCAAGCGTCACTGCCGTCGACGCGCGCTCGTACACGGTGCTCGTCGATGGCGCATCCGGCGAAGGCACGCTCCGGCTGGACCTCCACAGCGCCGCCACAGGCATCAGCGATACCGTCGGCAACGCCCTCACAGCGGGCCTGAGCGGTGAACGCTACGAACTCCTGCCTCTCGTCGCGGCACCCCCGGCCATCGCATTGCCGCCCGCGGAGCCATCGCCGCCGGCTGCGGTCGTGCCCGGTCCCTCGCTGCCACCCGTCACCCTTCAGCCGATGGACCCGATTTCCCCTGTCCTCACGCCCACGCTTGACCCCACCGGCGGCACGTCGTCGACATCCAGCGTGGTGGCGGCGGCAGCCAACCCG
This sequence comes from uncultured Burkholderiaceae bacterium, assembly GCA_965653625.1. GTDB lineage: Bacteria > Pseudomonadota > Gammaproteobacteria > Burkholderiales > Burkholderiaceae_C > Albitalea. The sequence continues at coordinate 5,045 of CBFHAS010000076.1, forward strand.
TTCAGCTTCGACGCACCGGGGGCGCCAGCCATGGCGCCGCTGGCCGTGGTGCCGGCCGAGTCGCGTGCCGGCTTCATCGAGATGGGCGCCGCCTCGGGTGCGGGCCTGCGGGCCATCCCCGACATCGGCGACTTCGGGGTGCAGGCAGGGCAGGCTGTGCACATCCCCCTGCCCCCTTCCACGTTCAGCCACAGCGAGCGCAACGCGCAGGTGTCGGTCGAGGTACGTATGGCCGATGGCCGGCCGCTGCCCGCATGGCTGAAGTTCGACCCGGTGACGGGCACGCTCAGCGGCCAGGCGCCACGGGGCAGCCTGAACCAGCGCCTGGCGATCGAAGTGATCGCGCGCGACAACAAGGGCAACCGCGCCAGCTCGCATCTTGATGTGGACATCAAGGGCACGCCCACATCGCGCGAGACGCCTGCACCGCGCCCGTCGGCCGAGCCGCACTCACTGCTGCCCGACGATGCGCACACCGGCCTCGCCGCTGCAGCCGCGGCACTGCAGGCACACACCGGGCATGCCGCCGCAGGACGCGCTGGCTTGGCCGAGCAGTTCGCTTGCTACGGCGAGCAGGCCCGCTTCACCGAGCGCGCCGCCCTGTTGGAACACGCCCGCGCCGCGGCAGGCCACGGGGCATAAGGTTTACGACACAACAACATGCCATGGAGGTCCCCGCCTTGAATGCACATCAACGCATCCCGGCACCAGCGCTGCTCGCCAGCCTTGTTGCCGCCATCTTCACCGGCTGCGCCGTCCAGCCCGTCGCCCTGACCGCCGAGGAACGGCAGGCCTCCATCACGGCCGACCTCTCGGCCATGTTCGCGACGCAGGAACCGGTGCAAGGGGCAGTCACGCTGGAAGAGGCGATGGCGCGAGCCATCAAGTACAACCTGGACCACCGGCTCAAGCTGATGGAAGAAGCGGTGTCGCAGCGCCAGCTCGATCTCTCGCGCACCGACCTGCTGCCCAAGCTCGTGGCATCGGCCGGGTATACCGCCCGCGACAACGATCTCGCTTCGTCGTCGCGCGATGTGTTCACCGGGCAGCAGTCGCTGGTGCCATCGACCTCGTCCGACCGCGAGCGCACTTCGGCCGATCTCGGCCTGTCGTGGAACGTGCTGGACTTCGGCGTGAGCTACTACCAGGCCCGGCAAACCGCCGACCGCGCACTGGTGGCCGCAGAGCGGCGCCGCAAGGTGCTGCACCTGCTGATGCAGCAGACGCGGCAGGCCTACTGGCAGGCCGTGGGCGCGCAGCAGATCGAAGCCAGGATCGAGCCGGTACTTGCACAGGCCCGGCAAGCCCTCGATGACGCACGCAAGGTCGAAGTCGAGCGCCTGCGCTCGCCGTTGGAAGCGCTGACCTACCAGCGCCAGCTGTTCGACCTGGTTCGCCAGCTCGAAGGCGTGCGAGACGAACTGCGGCAGGCCAAGCCGAGGCTCGCCTCGGTGATGAACCTCGAACCCGGCCGCTCCTTCAGCGTGGTGCCTTCCGGCGCCTTGGCCGTGCCGCAGGTGACCCTGCCGACCGACAAGATGGAGGAGACCGCGCTGCTGATGCGGCCCGAGCTGGTGGAAGCTCAATACAACCAACGCATCGGCCTGCTGGAAACGCGCAAGGCGCTGTCGCGCCTTCTGCCCGGCGTGGAGCTGAACTTCGGAGGCCACTACGACAGCAACAGCTTCCTCGTGAACGACAAGTGGTGGGATGCAGGCTTGCGCGTGAGCTGGAACCTGCTCAATGTGCTGAATGCCGGCAAGATCCGCGGCCTGGCGCAGGCCCAGCTCGAAGTGGCGCAGCAGCAGCGGCTGGCGCTCAACATGGCGGTGCTCACGCAGGTTCACGTCGCGCGACTCGAATACCTGGCGCGCGTTCGGCAGTACGAGATGACCCGCGAGCTCAACAGCGTGGAGCAGCGCATCCTCGAGCACACGCGCAACGCCTCCACGGCCAGCGCGCAGGGCAAGCTGGAGGAGATCCGCGCCTCCGCTGCGGCCATGATGTCGCAGCTCAGGCTCTACCAGTCCTATGGCGCGCTGCAGGGGGCCTACGGCCAGATGATCGCCACGCTGGGCCTGGACCCGCTGCCGCAGTCGGTGGAAGGCCACGACCTCAAGACACTGGGCGCGGCGGTTCGTTCATCGGAGCAGTCGTGGGCCCAGACGGTTCATCCCCAGGCCGGCTCCTGATGGCGCGCTGGCACGGCCGCGCCGCATGGGCACTGGCGGCGCTGGCCGGTGTAGGGGCCGTCGCGCAGGCCGAGCAGCCCCCGGCCGCGCCGGCCCGGCCGGCACTTTTTGAAGACAAGGACCACCGCATCCGCACGCAGCTGGCCTCGCGCAACGCAGTGACCATCTCCAGCGAGCTGGCGGCGCGCATCGCGGTGCTGTCGCTGCGCGAAGGCGACGCCTTCCGCGCCGGGCAGTTGCTGGTGGGCTTCGACTGTTCGCTCTACCAGTCGCAACTTCGCAAGGCCGAGGCCGGGATCGAGGCCGCCGCAGCGCTGGTGCGATCCAACCAGCGATTGGCCGAGCTCAACTCCATCGGCAAGTTCGAGGTCGAGCAGGCACAGGCGCGTTTAAAGGAGGCGCAAGCCGAAGCCGCAAGCGCACGCACAGTGGTCAGCCGCTGCAGCATCGCGGCGCCGTTCAACGGCCGGGTGGGCAAGCGGCACGTGGCCGCACACCAGTACGTGCCGCCCGGCACGCCGCTGCTCGACATCCTCGAGACCGGGCAGCTCGAGGTACAGATGATCGTGCCTTCGAAGTGGCTGGCCTGGCTGAAGCCCGGCGCGCCGTTCACAGTGGAGGTGGAAGAGCTCGGCCGGAGCTTTCCCGCCAAGCTCCGGCGCCTGGGCGCGCAGATCGACCCGGTGAGCCAGACCGTGCCGGTCGTCGGCGTGATCGACAGCAACCACCCCGAGCTGCTGCCGGGCATGAGCGGCTGGGCCGTTTACCCGCAGCGGAAGTGAGCATGTGAAGCCCGAGACTTCGGTCCAGCCGCTGCTTGCCCTGCTGCAGCTCGGGCGGCGTGCCCGCGCCGCGAACGACCTCGCGGCGCTGGGCTTCGTGACGGTCAACGAAACGCTGCAGTTGCTGCCTTATCGCCAGGCAGCCTTATGGGCAGAGATCGGCCTGCCCCGCGTGGCGGCCGTGTCCGGGCTGCCTCAACCGGACCCGGGTGCCCCCTATGTGCTGTGGCTGGGCGCCGTGTGTCGGCATCTGGTGAAGACGGCAGCCCCCGCCGGAAGGCTGGGCGACGCGAGCCTGCCGCCCGCCTTGCAGGAAGAGTGGACGCAGTGGCTGCCCGCACACGCCTTGTGGCTGCCGTTGGCACGCGAGGCAACGGCCACCCCGGACGGCGCCCTGCTTTTCGCGCGCGACGAGCCATGGAGCGACGCCGAGCTCGCCTTGCTCAAGGAGTTGACCGACGTGTACGGCCACGCCCTGGCCGCCTTCCGACCACGCCAGCGCGGCGTGGACCGGGCCATCGGCTGGCTGCGCACAGCCGGGGCACGGCGGCGGCTCGTGCTGGCGGCCGTCGTCGCCTGCCTGGTGCCGGTGCGGGTGACGGTGCTCGCTGGCGCCGAGGTCGTGCCCCTGGAACCCTGGCTCGTGCGGGCCCCGCTCGATGGCGTGATCGACCGCTTCGAGGTGCAGCCCAACCAGCCGGTCAAGGCCGGCCAGCCGCTCTTCAGCCTCGATACGACCGCGCTGCGCACGCGCCACGAAGTGGCCCGAAAGGCTTTCGCCGCTGCGCAGGAGGAATACCGCCAATCGGCCCAGGCGGCGGTCACCAGCGACAAGGACCGCGCCGACACGGCACTGCGCCTTGGCCAACTGCAGGAAAAGCAGATCGAGCTCGACTACACCAGCGGACAGCTCGCTCGCGTGCAGGTCAAGGCCGAGCGGGACGGCCTCGCGGTCTTCGCCGATGTGAACGATTGGCTGGGCAAGGCGGTGGCGGTGGGCGAGCGCATCCTCCTGGTGGCCGACCCCGCCAAGGTCGAGCTTGCGGCCTACCTGCCGGCGGCCGACCACATTGAGGTGGAGGTCGGCGACGTGCTCACGCTCTACCCGCAAGGCGCTCCACTGGCGTCGTTCGACGCGCGCGTGGTCAGCGTGGCCTACCGCGCCGAGCCCACGCCTGAGGGCTTCCTCGCGTATCGAATCAAGGCCGCGTTCCTGCCCGACCAGGCGCCGCCGCGCATCGGCCAGGCGGGCACGGCGCGCGTGCGCGGCCCCTGGGCACCGCTGGCCTACGTGGTGCTCCGCCGCCCGCTGGCGGCAATGCGACAGTGGCTGGGATGGTGACAAGCCAGGCCCAGCCTGCGGCGCCGCACGCGGCCGGCGGCACCCTTCGGCAAGGCGACGCGGCAACCGACGTGCTGCCGCCGCTGCGCCAGGATCTCGCGCTGCATGCAGGCCCCGCCGCACCCGACGGCTCGCCCACCTGGACACTGCACGATCCCGCCGCCAACCGCTTCTACAAGCTGCGCTGGGCCGCCTTTGAAGTGCTCGCACGCTGGTCGCTGGGCACGCGCGCCAAGGTGATCGCCGCCGTGCGGCGCGAGACCACGCTGGACATCGGGGCAGACGAGGTCGAGCAACTGCTTCGCACGCTCAAGGCCAACCATCTGCTGGTCGCGTGCAGCGCGCGCGACACCGACAGCCTGATCCGTGCTGCGGCGGCCGCCCGCCTGGGCGCCGCCATGTGGCTGGTGAAGCACTACCTGTTCGTGCGTGTGCCGCTCGTGCGGCCCATGCCGTGGCTTCGCCGCATGGCGCCTCACGTGGGATGGGCGTTCCGGCCGGCGTTCTGGACCGTGGTGGCCGCTGCGGCGGCCCTCGGGCTCGCACTCGCATCGCAGCGATGGGACGAGTTCACGCACACCTTCGCTGCCTATGCGGGCTGGAGCAGCGCCCTGGCCATCGCCGCAGCGCTGAGCGTGGCCAAGGTGCTGCACGAGCTGGGCCACGCCTTCACCGCGCATCGCTACGGCTGCCGCGTACCCACGATGGGCATCGCCTTCATGGTTCTGTGGCCCGTGCTTTACACCGATACCAACGAAGCCTGGAAGCTCTCTTCGCGGCGAAAGCGTCTGGCCATCGGAGCGGCCGGCATGCTGTGCGAGATCGCCCTCGCCGCCTTCGCCACGCTCGCCTGGGCGCTGCTGCCCGCATCGCCCGCCTGGGGGCCGGTGCGTGCGGCGGCCTTCCTGCTCGCGACCACGACCTGGGTGCTCACCTTGGCGATCAACGCCAGCCCGTTCATGCGCTTCGACGGCTATTTTTTGCTGTCTGATGCGCTGAACGTACCGAACCTGCATCCGCGGTCGTTCGCGCTCGCGCGCTGGTGGCTGCGCGAGCGGCTGTTCGGCTGGGGCGATGCACCGCCGGAGACCTTCGCGCCCAAGCGGCAGCGCTTCCTGATCGTTTTCGCATTCACCACGTGGCTGTACCGGCTCGTGCTCTTCGTCGGCATCGCCATGCTGGTCTATCACCTCTTCTTCAAGGCACTGGGCGTGCTGATGATGGCCGTTGAGCTGGGCTGGTTCGTGGCGGCGCCGGTGGCACGCGAGTTCGCGTACTGGCGGTCGCGCCGCAACTCATGGCGCTGGAACCGTGCCACCCGCCGCCTCGCGCTGGCGACCGTCGGCATGGCGTTCGTGCTGCTGTGGCCCTGGCAATCCACCGTGCGCGCCCCGGCCGTGTTTGGCGCCATGCAGGTCCAAGGCTTGTACGCACCCCATGCCGCACGTGTGGCGGGTGCCCTGCCCGCCGTGGGACAACGCCTGCGCCAGGGAGCGCCTCTGGTGCAGCTTCAATCTCCAGAGCTCGACGCGCAACTCGAACTCGCGCGTGAACGCGAACGGCAGCTGCGATGGCAGCTGTCGCAGCAGACCTTCGACACCCGGCTCCTGGAGGCTGGTGCCGCGCTTCGCTCACGCTGGGAGGCTGCCCGCGAAGGGGTTGAAGGGCTGCAACGCGAAGTGCAGCGCCTCACGCTGGTCATGCCGTTCGACGGCACGGTGGTCGAGTCGTCGCATGACGTCACCGCCGGCACCTGGGTCGCGGCCGGCGAGAAGCTTTTGCAGGTGGTCGGTCCGCAAGGTGCGAGGGTCGAGGCATTCGTCGACGAGTCCGCGCTGCAGCGCCTGCATTCAGGCAGTGCGGGCGTCTTCATCCCCGACACGCCCGAACGGCCGCAGGTGCGATGCACCCGCAGCCTCGTCGATGCGGTGCAACTCTTGCAGCTCGACCATGTAGCGGTGGCGAGCCTCTACGGCGGCGGCATCGCGGCACAGCGGCGCGCGGACGGCCGTGTGGTGCCCTTGCAGCCGACGTTTCGCGTGCGATTGGAAGGATGCGATGTGGCCAGCCCTCCTTCTTCCGAAGTCGCCGGCATCGCGCTGCTGCACAGCGAGCGGCAATCGCTGACCGGCGAGGGCTTGCGGCGGCTGGTGGCGATGTGGCAGAGGGAGGCGGCGCTGTAAAGGGCGCTTGCCCGTTCGGCCTGCAAGCTCATCGAGCACTCTCCTCTCCCTTGGCCGGGGGACGCCGCGCTGGACAGGCTTGCGCCTTTCCCCAATAGCCGTCGCAGATGCGACGCCGGCATTCGGCCGCCTTGCTCCCCTGCATCGCCTCGCATCGCGTGACGAGCTTGGCAATCGACAGATCCTCGCGTGCGCCGGCGTCACCTCCTGCCCCACGGCGGCTCGCAGCCTTCGGGGCGGAAGAAGCCGGCGACGCAACATGCGCCATCAACGCAGCCAGCAAATCGACGTCCGGATCGGCGCGCTTGTCCGCGTGCCGCGGAGGGCGTGCCTTGGCGGTGTTGGCAGTGCTGCCTTTCTTGGCCGCAGCCGCACGGGGATGAGCCGCTTTGTCGGCCGTCTTCACGGGCCGAGCTGCGCGTGAGGTCTCGTTGCCTCCAGAGACCGATGCAGCAGCCGTGACGCTCGCCAACGCGGGACCAGGCGCTTCTTGCGCCAGCGCAGCGAATGGGTCATTACCGGGTGACGAGGCGTCCACGGTCTCGATGCGCGCGCCGGGCGGTGCGCCCGGCGCCTGGACTGCGCTGGCAGCCTCCGCTACCACTGTGCTGGCGGCTGGAGCGACGGGCAGCACGGGACGAGCAGATGCACGCGCGTCGGCAAGAGCCGGCTGCTCGGTAGGCGGGGCCGAAGGCGAGCCTTCGAAGAGGTACCCGAAGCTGAGAGCACCCGCGAAAGCGGCAGCTCCGATCCAGGGCCAGCGCCTGTTCGGACGCCGACGACCCAACAAGGGGCTTTGCTCGGATTCGAGACTCGCCAGGATGCTGATGGGGCCCTCGTCGGAGCGGGATGCTCCGGTGAGACTGGGGCGTGCGGCTGTTCGCCGTGCGTCGGTGTCAGTCAAGCGAAGGCCTCCCCGTCGCGCCTGTTCGTTGTAGTTCGTTGTAATGCCTTGGCATGGCGCCAAGCCGCCGCGATTCTAGTGAGGATGCCCGGCCGCACACTCCCCCAAGAGGGGAGGCTCCTCAGGCCGCCGCCTCGTGCACACTCGCGATCCGCTTTGCTTGGCAGCCGATACAGGACGGTATGGTTCTTGGCGTTCTCTTGTACTTCGTCGTCGTCACTTCCGCATTGGCGCTGCTGCTGCTGAGCCCGGTGCGGGAGTGGGTCGCACACCGCCTTGCGCGCAGCCTGTCCGGAGGGCGCGCCGCCGTCGGCCGAGCCACATCGTTGGGGCAGCTTCGCCTGGTCCGCCTGGCACACACAGTGAACGCGGCCGGCGTGCCGGGAGGGCGCTGGATGAGCCGGCATATGCCATGGGTGGCCCTGTCGCTGGCGCTGCTGCTGGGCATGCCGTTCGCAGCCATCATGATCCGAGGCGCCTACCACTTCGATGGCTTCGATCACACGGCGTCGCGCCAGACCAACCCGCACATCGAGTCGCTGCTGGCCGGCGAGCAGCTCGTGCCACCACCCCCGCTGCCTCCTGAAATGTTCATGACCCGGGAGGTGGAGCTGCGGCGTCCACTCATCGCCCATGCGAGCCGTCAATGGGAGCTGCTCGATGAAGAGTTTCGCCAGCGGCTGCTACGGGCGTTCAAGCTCATGCGGGAGACGCACGGCTACGACATGGTCTTGCTGGAGGGATACCGGGCACCGCAGCGACAGGCCGAGCTTGCCGCACTCGGCTCGCACGTGACGCGTGCCGGGGCATTCGAAAGCTATCACCAGTACGGTCTTGCGGCAGACTGCGCGTTCCTGAGGAACGGGCGCATCGTCATCGCGGAGACCGATGCCTGGGCTTACCGAGGCTACGAGCTCTACGGCCAGGTCGCGCAGTCCCTGGGGCTCACGTGGGGCGGCAGCTGGCGCAGCATCCGGGATCTCGGGCATGTAGAGCTGGCACGGCGGGGCGTCCTGGCAGGCCACACGCCGAGCCGGATGGCTGACGCGGCGCACTGATACCGACGTCGCAGAGCACGAATTCACAAAGGTAGCGGAGGGAACATGACGAGGGCATTCATCGTCGTCGGCGACAAGACCGACCATGGCGCAGTGGTGATCCAGGGAGCGCCGGGCACCGATACTTCCGGCCGGCAGATCGCGCGAGTCGGCGACCAGGTCACTTGTCCTAAGAAGGGTCATGGTCGCACGACGGTCATCGTATCGGGTGACCCCACCTGCATCATCGACGGGCAGGCCGCGGCGCGCCACAGCGACAAGACCGCCTGCGGCGCGACCCTGATCGCCTCGCAAGGCGTCACCACGACCGAATGAACCCCGCCGGGGCGCTGCCCTGGCGGCCTCGGCACATGGCGCGGCGCCCTGCCGGGCGACGCTTCGACATGCGCAAGACCCTCAAGATACTTCTGCTCGTCGCGCTCGTGACCTTGTCGACATGGGCGGCGGTGCTATGGCACTGGGATCGCACGAAGCGCGACATGTCCGTGAACGACATCGTCATCTACCTCCTTGCTCTGCCGGCAGTGGTGATAGCGCTGAGTTTCTGGCTGCGCTGGGCATGGCAGGCCGCCGCCGCACGCGCCGCGGCCTCCGCCGCGGGCCCCGGCTCATCGGCCGCCGCCAAGAGCGTGCAAACGGACGCTGACGACGCGAGCCGCCATGCCACCCTCAAGCTGCTGTCCGCGCATATGTGCACCCCCACCGGCCAAACGCCCGCCGACATGCTGGCTGCGGCCAAGGAAGGCAAACCGCGGCCGTCGCCGTTCGATGAGTTGCGGTCCGACGACGGCATGCCGGTCATGTGCGCCAGCATCCCCGAACTCGACCCGGATGCGGCGAGCCAGCTCGCCGAGGCCGCGATGCCGGCCGTGCGACAGCAACAGCCGCCTTGGGCTTCGGCCTCCGTGGCGCCACACGTGTGGCGGGCGCTGGCCGCGCTGGAGGTGCCGCTGTGCGGCGTGCTCGCCGATCTGAATCGTTGGCCAAACGCGCTCGGCATGGCGACCCATGACCCCGGGGAGGCCAGCCCCGCGCCGCACACGCAAGTGTTGGTGCGCGTGCTCGTCGCGTGGCCCGCGCCCTGGAGCGATTTCGAGCACGCCGTCGCGATGGCGTGGCTGAGGCTGCGGGTCACCCGCGAGGGCACGACTCGCATCCCGGCGTCGCGTTTCGTCTTCGACGCCACTGCCCGAACGGGCGAGGAGCTTTGGATCGAGGCCGACCGGCTGATGGGCGCCATGGCTCGCGAGGGCCGCAACGATGTGGTCGTGCTGGCCGCCTGCGACAGCGACATCAGCGAGGCCGCGGTTGCACTCTTGCACGAGCACCGCAGCCTGTTCTCGGTGGACCGCCACCCCAAGGCGCTGATGCCAGGCGAAGGATCCGCCGCGCTGGCGCTTGCACCGCTGCAGGCGCCCCCAGCGCCGGATGACGACAAGCCCATCGTCCAGGTTCACCGGCCTTCGGTGCAGCGGCGCGACAAGTCCATCGAGGCCGACGGCCGCGTGGTTTCCGACTGCCTGAAGCGAACGGTCGAGCAGGCGCTGCGTGCCGCCCGGCTCGACGCCCCGGCCGTCGGCATGCCCGTGTGCGACGCCGACCAGCACACTCCGCGGGCCACCGGGCTCTTCGACACGACACTCGACCTGCTGCCCCACCGGACCCCGACCGACGACATGCGCTTGCTTGGCGTGGGTACGGGGCACACCGGCGCGGCAAGCCCGCTGATCGCGGTCGCGGCCGCGGCTGAAGAGGCCCACGGCACCGACCAGCCCGTCATCGCCCTCACGCTGGGCGATGCCTTCGTCCGCATGGCGATGGTCGTGCGCACGATGCCCACCCCACTGGAAACCACGTCGTCCTCATGAATCGCTTCCTGACCCTTCTTCTCGACAAGCGGGTTCTCACCGTGCTGGGGGTGGCGGCGCTGACGGCTTTCCTCTTTCTCGGAGCCGGCACGCTGAAATTGGCTGCCGTCTACGCGGGAGTGACGCTTGCCGTGTTCTTGCTGATCTGGGGCGGGACGTGGGCGGTGCGCAAGGTTCGGGCACGCCTGGCATCAAGCCGCCTCGAAGCCGCGCTCGAGGGCGATGCCGACAAGCCGGCTCGCGGCTCGCCGCACGAGAGCGACGACGCGGCATTGCGGGAACGCCTCCTTCACGCCATCAACACGATCAAAACGTCGAAACTGGGCCAGACCACCGGCACGGCCGCACTGTACGAGCTGCCCTGGTACATGGTGATCGGCAATCCCGCGGCGGGAAAGAGCACCGCGATCGTGAAGTCAGGGCTGAAGTTTCCGTTCGCCCAACAGAGCGGTCACCAGATCATCCAGGGCATCGGCGGCACCCGCAGTTGCGACTGGTTCTTCACGAGCGAAGGGATCCTGCTTGATACCGCGGGTCGTTACTCGGTGGAGCAGGAAGACCGCGCGGAATGGCTCGGCTTCCTGTCGCTGCTGAAGAAGCACCGACCCAAGGCGCCGATCAACGGCATCCTCATAGCAGCCAGCGTCGCCGAACTGGCTGGCGCCACGCCGCAGACGGCGATCGATCTCGCCAAGAACTTGCGCCAGCGTGTGCAGGAGCTCACCGAGAAGCTGGAAGTCTTCGCGCCTGTCTATGTGATGTTCACCAAGGCCGACCTCATCGCCGGCTTTGCCGAGTTCCTGGAGGACAGCGACCGCAGCGAGCGAGACAAGGTCTGGGGCGCCACCCTGCCCTACGACCCCCAGGCCAATACCGATGCGCTCACGCTTTTCGACCGGCACTTCGACGAGCTGCACGCCGGCCTGAAGGACATGGCGGTTGCGCGGATGTCGCTGCACCGCGGGCAGGCCTTGCCACCGGGGGTGCTGACCTTCCCGCTGGAGTTCGCCGCGCTCAAGCCCGCACTGCGCGCCTTCATCACGACCCTCTTCGAGGACAACCCCTACCAGTTCAGCCCGGTGTTTCGGGGCTTCTACTTCACCAGCGCCGTGCAGGAGGGCATCGCCAGCAACCGCGCGAGCGACTCCATCGCGCAGCAGTTCTCGCTCACGCCGAGAGCCGAATACACCACCGCGCGCATCGTGGCGGAAAACGGCCTGTTCCTGCGCGATCTGTTCTCGCGGGTGATCTTCGCCGACCACCAGCTGGTCAGGCAGTACGCCAGCCACCGCAAGGTGCGCATGCGCGCCATCACGTTCGCCGCTGCGGTGGCGCTGCTTGCGGTGGCGCTCGGTGGCTGGGCTTGGTCCTACACGGGAAACCGCCAGCTGGCCGACAACGTGCGGGCCGATCTCGACAAGGCGACGAAGCTCCAGAAAGACAGGGTGGACCTCGCCTCGCGGCTGGAAGCTCTGGAGCTGCTGCAGGATCGCATCGAGCAACTGCAGGCCTTTCGCAACAGCCGGCCCGTGTCCATCGGACTCGGGCTGTACCAGGGCGTCGCGATCGAGCGCAAGTTGCGCGAGGAGTACTTCGCCGGTGTGCGCCAGGTGATGCTGCAGCCCGTGAGCCAGTCGATCGAAGGCTTCCTGGCCCAGGTCAATGCCAATGCCGGCAAGCTGCAGCCGATGAGCCGGCCGCCGGAATCCGGCGCGGCGAGCGGAGGCACCCGGACTCAGACCGCGGCAGGCCGATTCAGCGAGGCATCGCCCGACAGCGTCGAGGACAGCTACAACGCCCTCAAGACCTACATCATGCTGGCTGACCGCAGCCGCATGGAGCCCGGCCACCTCACCGACCAGATCACACGCTTCTGGCGCGCGTGGCTGGAGGAGAACAGGGGAACCATGCCGCGCGAACAGATGATCCGCAGCGCCGAGCGGATGATCTCCTTCGCCATGGCACATCTGCACGATCCGGCCTTCCCGGTGCTGCAGAACAACTTCGGCCTGTTGGACCAGACCCGCGAGAACCTCACGCGAGTCGTGCGCGGTATGCCAGCGCGCGAGCGGGTCTACGCCGAGGTCAAGGCACGCGCGGCCACGCGCTTCGCCCCCATGACCGTGGCGCGCATCGTGGGCGACCCGGACAAGGACACGATCGCGGGCAGCTACGCCATCCCGGGCAGCTTCACCAAGGAAGCCTGGACAGAGTACATCGAGCCGGCGTTCAAGCAGGCAGCGAGCACCGAGTTGCAAACGGTGGACTGGGTGCTCAAGACTTCGGCGCGCGATGACCTGTCGCTGGAGGGCAGCCCCGAGCAGATCCGAAAGGCGCTCACCGACCTCTACAAGGCCGAATACGTGCGCGAGTGGCAGCGTTTCATGCAGGGTGTGACCGTCGCCGAGTTCTCCGGCTTCGACGCCGCCGTCACTCACATGAACCGCCTGGGTGACACCACCAACTCGCCGATCAAGAAGTTGATGACCACGCTGTTCGAGCAGACCTCCTGGGACAACCCGTCGCTCCTGAACCAACGCCTGGAGCAGACACAGAAGGGCTTCCTGGCATGGTTCAAGCAGGCGATCCTGCGCATGAAGCCGAGCCAGGTCGACGTGAACGTCAACCTGTCGGCGCAGCAAGCGCAGATCCCCATGGGCCCGATCGGGCGCGAGTTCGCCGCGCTGTCGCGCATCATGATGGCGCGCGACAACGAGTCCACGCTGCTCGGCGGCTATCTCCAGGGCTTAGGCAAGGTGCGGTCGGCATTCAACCAAGTCAAGACGCATGGCGATCCCGGGCCCGCTGCGCGCAAGCTCATGGCGAGCACGCTGGAAGGTACGCACTCCGAGTTTTCCGATGCGCTGCGCTTCGTCGACGAGCAGATGCTGCTCGGCATGACCGACACGGCAAGGGCCGCTCTGCGCCCCCTGCTGGTCCGCCCGCTCATCCAGTCCTTCGCCGTCATCGTGCGTCCCACCGAGACCGAGCTGAACCGCCTGTGGGCCGCGCAGGTCCATGAGCCGTTCCAGCGCACGCTGGCGTCGAAGTACCCGTTCGATGCCACATCGAGGATCGAGGCCACGCCGCAGGAGATTGCCAAGGTGTTCGGGCCCGCCGGCACCATCGCCAAGTACGCCGACGAGCACCTGGGACCACTCGTCGTTCGCCGGGGCGATATCGTCACGCCGCGCGCCTGGGCCGAACTCGGCGTGCGGTTGCGACCCGAGTTCAGCGGCGGCTTCGCATCGTGGGTCGCACCATTGGAGGGTGCCGCCGGCGCTGGCGCGGGCAGTGCCGCCGCCTCGGATGGCGGTGCCGGGGGCGGCTCGCAGACGGCGTTCCAGGTGCTTCCTCAGGGCTCGCCCGGCCTGCTTGAATATACGGTCGAGATCGACGGGCAGGTTCTGCGCTACCGCAACTCGGCCCCGGTGTGGACCAGCTTCGTGTGGCCCAACCCGAACGGCACGCCGGGCGTGCGCATCACCGGCGTGACGCATGCCGGGCGCAGCGTGGAGGTGTTCAACGAACCGGGCCGCTTCGGCCTCACGCGCATGTTCGAAGCAGCCACGCGCAAGAAGCTTCCCGGCGGAATCAACGAGCTGAGCTGGAGCCAGGGCGCGGACATCGTTACGCTGCAGTTGCGCATCATCAGCCAGCCGGGCGCCCCGGCTGCGCAGGCCGCCGCCGCACCTGTCACGTCTTCAGGCTTGCGAGGCTTGCGCCTCCCAAGCCTCGTGGCCGGTTCGGATTCCCAGGCACCCACGGGTCCGCCGGCGGCCTCTGCCTCCGCACCGAGCGCGGGGCTCGCCTCCACGTCTTCGGCACAGGCGGCTGCACGATGAGCCTCATGTCCACGATCTACTTCGGCAAGCTTCCATCGCGCGGCGATTTCGTCCGCGGCGGCCCGCACCGCACGCTCATCGACGCCCTGGACCGTTGGCTTACCCAGGCCATGGAGCTGTTTTCTTCAGATGCGCGGTGGAAAGAAGTCTACGACCGCACTGAGCCGTTCAACTTCACGTTCCTCCGGTCGCGCAGCCGCATGGCTTTGGCTGGGCACCTCGTGGCCAGCGCCGATGCCTCCGGCAGGCGCTTTCCGTTCCTGGCGGCAGGCAGCTTCGAGGTGCAATCGCCTGCATGGTTCCTCGCGCGCGGTCCGATAGCCCTGGCACGCCCCTGGCGCACTCTGGAGCTGGCCGCGCGCGCGGCCTGTGCAGCCCAGGACGCAGGCCCGCCGCTCGGCGAGCTCTTGAACGTGCAGCTCGACATCGACATCACCGTGGGCACCTGCGAGGCAGCCTTTGGCGAGTTCATCGAGCGGCACACCATCGGTTCGCTCGAGGGCATGCTGCAGCAAGCCGGCCATGTGATCGACCTGCGCCAGACCGTGCTCGGGCTCGGGATGTTGCTGCAGCCCCTCCCCGCGAACGGCGCCAAGCATCTCGACAAGGGTCTGCGGCTGCCTTTGCCCGCCGATGCGGCGAACCAGTCGTACGTGGCGGCGCTGTGGCTCGATCTGGTTTCGCGTTTCCTGCGCGTCGCCGATGTCGAACTGGTGGTGTTCATGCCACCTACCGCGCTGCGCGATGCGCCCACCCTGGCGGTCGGCTTCAGCGGCGGGTCACCGCACCTTCTGCAGGCCGTGCTGGATCCGCAGATCGGCGAGAAGGTATTCGTCGACCTGCGCCGAGCCGAGTGGGCCGACGACCCCGCCGGGCAGGACTACGCCGTGCGCAAGCTGTCGAGCTACCTGCAGCAGCCGAAGCTGTCGCTCACGCAAGCGATGGCCACGTTCAGGGAAGCGTTCCTGGGAGAGTGAGAGTGAGAACGTTGAATCCTCGTGCATTTGCTCTGGCTTGCGCCAGCCTGCTGTGCGGCCCGCTGGCCGTGGCGCCCTCAGCCTGGGCCGCGCAGGAGGCCGTTGCACCGGGCCACGTGGTCGTCTCGGGCGTCGTGCCAGACGAGGCGACCCGGCAGGCCATCCTCGCGAAGGCACGCGAGGTCTACGGCGCCGATCGTGTGATTGACCAGATCGGAGTGGGCAACCTGATCGCGCCACCGCATTGGGCGCAGAACGTCCAACAGATGATCACCCCCGAACTGAAGCGGGTGTCGCGTGGGCAGCTGCGGGTGAGCGGCAATCTCATTGATCTAACCGGCGAGGTCGACAACGAGGCAACGCGGCAGCAGGTCGTGAGCCTCATTTCCACCCATCTCAATCCCACTTACACCGTGCGCAATGGCCTGCGCGTGAGCGCGGCAGGCCAGGAGACCGTGGACGCCGCGATGGCCAACCGCATCATCGAGTTCGAGGCCGGCAATGCCACGTTGACGACCAACGGCATCCAAGTGCTCGACCAGCTGCTTCCGGTGCTCAAGCAACTCGGGAGGAGCAAGTTCGAGGTGATCGGCCATACCGATGCGCAGGGCAGCCGCCGGCACAACGTGGCCTTGTCGGCTGCACGCGCCGACGCCGTGAAGGCCTACCTCACGGGCAAGGGCATCGCGGCC
>CBFHAS010000077.1:0-20487 GCA_965653625.1 uncultured Burkholderiaceae bacterium
CGGCGGCAGTGTAGGAGGACGAGCCGCGGGGTGCAGGCGGCGCGCCGGGCGGCCGTGCTTGCCAGGTGGGTGTGGTTAGCGGACGCGGCGCCCGGCATGCGGGGCCGGCTTGGTGGCCTGCGGCTCGACGTTGTCGCCGGCCGGCCAAGCCCGCATCGCAATTGCTGCAGTCGCCAGCAGCTTCTTTCGCGAGGCTCCATCGCGCGCCTGCATTGACATGCCTTGGAACACCGTGCTGTAGAAGTTTGCGAGTGACGCAGCGTCGGTATCCGCGGGCAGTTCGCCGTCGGCGATGCCTTGCGCGATGCGATCGCGAATGCTGGCCTCGTGACCCGCCCGGCGCTTGATCAATGCTTTCTGGATGTGTGCTGACGCGACGGAACAGTTCGTTGCCGCAGACACGACCATGCAGCCGGCCGGGTGGCAGGTGCGAGTCAGTTCTTCGGCGGCTTCATTCAACAGCCGCGCAATGGCCTGGCGAGCGGTGGGTTCTTCGGCCAATGCTCTTGCAACGCAGCTGCCCGGGCCACTCGCGTAGCGCTCGATGGCTTCGAGAAACAGCCGTTCCTTGTCGCCAAAGGCGGCATACAGGCTGGGCGGCGTGATGCCCATGGCGGCGGTGAGTTCGCTGATGGACGCCGCGTCGTAGCCACGCTCCCAGAAGACGTGCATGGCGTCCTCCAATGCCTTGTCTCGATCGAAGGACAGGGGACGCCCACGCGCCCGCGTCGGCTTCTCAACACTCTTTTCCATAGTGATCGATACTAAATCGCTTGACCGGTGCGCGCAAGGCCGATACATTGCCGTCAAATACGTAGTGATCGCTACGTAAAAGGCTAGGAGGCCGCATGCAAACCAACCCCGCTCACTCCCGCCGCCGCCTCTGGGCAGCCGCCACTGCATTCACTGCGCTGACCGCCATTACCGGCGCCGTCCTCGGCCTCAAGAGCTTGAACGCCGGCGCCAACGCGTCGCCTCCGGCACCCCAGGCCACGCCTGTCTCCGTCGCTGCTGTCGTACAACGACACGTCGCCACCTGGGAGGAGTTTTCCGGCCGGCTCGAAGCGGTCGAACGCGTGGACATCCGTTCCCGCGTGGCGGGCACCGTGCAGGCCGTTCACTTCCGCGAAGGCGCGCTTGTCAGGCAGGGCGACTTGCTCATCACGATCGACCCGGCGCCCTACGCGGCCGACGTGGAACGGGCAGAGGCGCAGGTGGTGGCGGCCGAGGCTCGCGCGGCCTACACCCGCAGCGACATCGCTCGTGCACAGCGCCTGTGGGACGAGCGCGCCATCGCGCAGCGCGAGCTGGACGAGCGCACCAACGCCCAGCGCGAGGCTGACGCCAACCTGCGCGCCGCGAAGGCCAACCTGCAGACGGCGCGCTTGAGCCTGGGCTACACGCAAGTGCGTGCGCCAGTTTCAGGGCGCGTCGGTCGACTGGAGGTGACGGTGGGCAATCTCGTCGCCGCCGGCCCCGGTGCGCCGGTACTGACGACGCTCGTCTCCGTGAGCCCCATCTACGCGAGCTTCGACGCCGACGAGCAGATCGTGATGCGCGCGTTGCGCGCATTGCCGAGCGGCGCAAGCGCGCGGGCTCAACTCGAACGCATCCCCGTGCACATGGGCACGGCCGCCAGCGAAGACACGCCGTTTGCCGGCCGCCTTCAGTTGGTGGACAACCAGGTTGACGCGAAGAGTGGCACGGTTCGTGTTCGTGCAGTCTTCGACAACAAGGACGGCAGTCTGATGCCTGGGCAGTTTGCGCGTCTGCGCATGGGGCAGCCGCAGACCACGGCGGCGCTGCTGGTGAGCGAGCGCGCAGTCGGCACCGATCAGAACAAGAAGTTCGTGATGGTGGTGGGCGGCGACAACAAGGCGGTCTATCGCGAGGTGACCCTCGGTGCCACCGTTGACGGGCTGCGCATCGTGACCTCCGGACTGAGCGCGAACGAGCGCATCGTCGTCAACGGCCTGCAACGCGTGAGGCCCGGCGCACTGGTGGCACCCGAGTCGGTGTCGATGGACGCCAAGACCGAACGCCAAGCCCGTCGCAGCGGCACGGCGCAATCGTGAGCGAGCCGACCATGAACCTGTCAAAGTTCTTCATTGACCGGCCGATCTTTGCCGGGGTGCTTTCGCTGCTGATGTTCATCGCCGGCCTGATGGCGGTGCGAGGGCTGCCGGTTTCCGAATACCCGGAAGTGGTACCGCCGTCAGTGGTGGTGCGTGCGCAGTATCCGGGCGCCAACCCGAAGGTCATTGCCGAAACCGTCGCCACGCCGCTCGAAGAGGCGGTCAACGGCGTCGAAGGCATGCTTTACATGGGCAGCCAGGCCACGACCGACGGCCTCATGACGCTCACCGTCACCTTCAAGCTCGGCACCGACCCGGACAAGGCACAGCAGCTCGTGCAAAACCGCGTCGCGCAAGCTGAGCCGCGCCTGCCGGAAGAGGTGCGCCGATTGGGCGTGACGACCATCAAGAGCTCGCCCGATCTCACGATGGTTGTGCACCTGCTGTCGCCCAGCGGTCGCTATGACATGACCTACCTGCGCAACTATGCGCTGCTGAACATCAAGGATCGCCTGGCGCGCGTCAAGGGCGTAGGCGACGTGCAGTTGTTCGGCTCGGGCGACTATTCGATGCGCGTCTGGCTCGATCCGCATAAGGAGGCCCAACGCGGGCTGTCTGCCGCCGACGTCGTGAGCGCGATCCGCCAGCAGAACGTGCAAGCAGCCGCTGGTGTCGTGGGGGCGTCGCCGGGACTGGCCGGCGTTGACATGCAACTGTCGATCAACGCGCAGGGCCGGCTGCAGAACGAGGAGGAGTTCGGCGACATCATCGTCAAGGCCAGTGCGGACGGTGCCATCACGCGGCTTCGCGACATCGCCCGCATCGAGCTGGGTGCCTCGGGCTACTCCCTGCGCTCGCTGCTCGACAACAAGGACGCGGTGGCGGTGCCGGTCTTCGCGGCACCGGGCTCCAACGCGATCCAGATTTCCGATGACGTGCGCGCCACCATGGCGGAGATCAAGCAGCACATGCCCGAGGGTGTGGACTACGAGATCGTCTATGACCCGACGCAGTTCGTGCGCGCCTCGATCGAATCGGTCGTGCACACGCTGCTCGAAGCGGTCGCGCTCGTGGTGCTCGTGGTCATCTTGTTCCTGCAGACCTGGCGCGCATCGGTGATTCCGCTGCTGGCGGTGCCGGTGTCGGTGGTCGGCACGTTCGCCGTCATGCACCTCTTCGGCTTCTCGATCAACGCGCTCAGCCTGTTCGGCCTCGTGCTTGCCATCGGCATCGTGGTCGACGACGCGATCGTCGTGGTCGAGAACGTCGAGCGGAACATCGAAGCGGGGCTCACGCCGCGCGAGGCAACGTACCGCGCCATGCGCGAGGTGTCCGGCCCGATCATCGCGATCGCGCTGGTGCTGGTCGCGGTGTTCGTGCCGCTCGCGTTCATCAGCGGGCTCACGGGTCAGTTCTACCGGCAGTTCGCCCTGACCATCGCGATGTCGACGGTGATTTCGGCCATCAACTCGCTGACACTGTCGCCCGCGCTGGCTGCGCTTCTGCTCAAGGGGCACGACGCGCCAAAGGATGCGCTCACGCGCGGCATGGACCGTGTGTTCGGTCGATTCTTCCGCGGCTTCAACAGGATCTTCGGTCGTGGTGCGGCGGCCTACAGCGGTGGCGTGAAGCAGGCCATCACGCGCAAGGCGCTGATGTTCGGCGTGTACCTGGCGCTCGCGGCGACGACGCTCGTGCTCTTCAAGGCGGTTCCGAGCGGGTTCGTGCCGGCGCAGGACAAGCAGTACCTGATCGGCTTTGCGCAACTTCCTGACGGTGCCACGCTCGACCGCACCGAAAGCGTGATCCGCCGCATGAACGAGATCGCGCTCAAGCAGCCGGGCGTCGAGCATGCAGTGGCTTTCCCCGGTCTCTCGATCAACGGCTTCACCAACAGCTCGAACTCCGGCATCGTCTTCACGACGCTCAAGCCTTTCGACGAACGCAAGGGCGCCGACCAGAGCGCAGGCGCGATCGCTGGCCAGCTGAATCAGGAGTTCAGCAAGATCCAGGATGCCTTCATCGTGATGTTCCCGCCGCCGCCTGTGCAGGGCCTCGGCACCACGGGCGGCTTCAAGCTGCAACTCGAAGACCGCGCTTCGCTCGGCTACGAGGCGCTCGACGCGGCGACCAAGGCGTTCATGGCCCGGGCTTATCAGGCGCCTGAACTCGCAGGCATGTTCTCGAGCTATCAGGTCAACGTGCCGCAGCTCTATGCGGACATCGACCGCACCAAGGCGCGCCAGCTGGGCGTGGCGGTGACCGACGTGTTCGACACCATGCAAATCTACCTCGGAAGCCTGTACGTCAACGACTTCAACAAGTTCGGACGCACCTACTCCGTGCGCGTGCAGGCCGATGCGGCCTACCGCGCCCGCGCCGAAGACATCGGCCTGCTCAAGGTGCGCTCGGCCAGCGGCGACATGGTGCCCTTGTCGGCGCTGCTCAAGGTGAAGTCGAGCTTCGGGCCGGAACGCGCCATGCGCTACAACGGCTTCCTGTCGGCCGATATCAATGGCGGGCCGGCACCGGGCTATTCATCGGGTCAGGCTCAAGATGCCGTCAAGCGCATCGCCGCGGAAACGCTGCCGCCGGGCATCAGCTACGAGTGGACGGAGCTCACGTACCAGGAAATCCTCGCCGGCAACTCCGCAGCCTGGGTGTTCCCGCTTGCGATCCTGCTTGTGTTCCTTGTGCTGGCTGCACAGTACGAAAGCCTCACGCTGCCGCTGTCGATCATCCTGATCGTTCCGATGGGCCTGCTCGCGGCCATGACCGGGGTGTGGCTTTCGAACGGCGACAACAACGTGTTCACGCAGATCGGATTGATGGTGCTGGTCGGGTTGTCGGCAAAGAATGCGATCCTGATCGTCGAGTTCGCGCGGGAGTTGGAGTTCGCCGGGCGCTCGCCGCTGCAGGCCGCGATTGAAGCCAGCCGGCTGCGCTTGAGGCCGATTCTCATGACCTCCCTGGCGTTCGTGATGGGCGTGCTGCCGCTGGTGCTGTCGACAGGCGCGGGCTCGGAGATGCGTCGGGCGATGGGGGTGGCGGTGTTCTCCGGAATGATCGGCGTCACAGCTTTCGGGCTTTTCCTCACGCCTGTGTTCTACGTGCTGCTGCGCCGTCTCGCGGGCAACCGAACGCTCAAGCTGCATGGCCATGTGCCGCACGTCGAGGCCTTTGCCGGCGTGCCCGGCTCATCCGGTGGCGGATCGCTCAAGCCCGTCACCGCCGCACCCGTGAAGGATTGATCCATGACCAGCACGAAGTCTTCTCGCTGGGCCGTCGCGCCGCTCTTGCTGGCCCTGGTTCTCGCAGGCTGCGCGTCGGCGCCGGCCAACACCCCGGGCGACATACCGGCCGCTCCCGCGGTCTACAAGGAAGCGCAAGGCAGCTGGACCATCGCGAAGCCCGCCGAAGCCCAGCCGCGCGGCGAGTGGTGGAAGGCGTTCGCGGATGAGACGCTGAACGGTTTCATTGAGCAAGCCGGCCGCAACAACACGAGCATTGCGGTGGCCTCCGCACGGCTCGCGCAGGCGAGGGCGCTGCTGCGATCCACCGACGCGGATCGCTCAGTGCAGGTCGGCGTCAGTGCCGGCGCGACGCGCACGGGCGGTGGCCTGGCGACGGCGGCCGGCACCGCTGGAACGGTGACCAGCGTAGGGGCGAACCTCTCTTATGAGGTGGACTTGTTCGGGCGGCTCGCCAAGGCGACCCACGCCGCGGCGCTCGATGCGGCGTCGCGCGAGGCATTGCTTCAGAGCACACGGCTGCTCGTGCAGTCCAACGTCGCGCAGACCTACTTTGCATTGCGTGCGACCGACAACGAGCGGGCGCTGGTGCGCGACACCGTGACTGCTTATGAAGGCACGCTGCGCCTGACCGAGAGTCGATTCCGCGCGGGTGACGTCGCCGAACTCGACGTCGCACGCGTGCGAACCGAAGTGGCGGCGACGCAGGCGGAAGCGCTGGCGCTCGAGCGGCGCCGTGCCGAGCTCGAGCATGCGTTGGCCGTCCTGATCGGTGAATTGCCGTCGAACTTCTCGGTGGCCCCGGCCGATTGGAAGGCGATGCCGCCATCGATCCCGGCCGGCCTGCCCAGCACGCTGCTGGCGCGCCGGCCCGACGTGTCGGCGGCGCAAAACGCGATGCTCGCGGCGCAGGCCCGCGTCGGCGTAGCGCAGGCGGCTTGGTTTCCAAGTGTCGCCTTGACCGCATCCGGTGGCTACGCATCGCCCGAACTGGGTGATCTCTTCAAGTGGTCGGCGCGCGCGTGGGGAATAGTTGCGCTGATGTCCTTGCCGCTGTTCGATGGCGGACGCCGCGCGGCGCTCGTGCAAGGCGCCCAGGCCGAGCTCGATGGCGCGGCGGCCAGCTACCGTGAACAGGTGCTGGTGGCGTTCAAGGACGTCGAAGACGAGCTCTCGGCGTTGCGGCTCCTGAGTGCCCAGGCCGAGCTGGAAGAGCAGGCGGTCGCATCGGCCGCCCGCGCCACGGTGCTGTCGGATTCGCGTTACCGCAACGGACTCGTGAGCCAGCTCGAACTGTTGGATGCACGACGAAGCGAGTCGAGCAATCGCCGGCAGGCGCTGCGGGTGCGGGCCACGCAGTACCAGGCGACGGTGGGGCTCATCCGTGCCCTCGGTGGCGGCTGGGACGAGGTCGACCAGAAGCTCAGCGTCGTTCATCCGTAGACGGCTTCGACGCCCGGCGCGCCTTGCACTCGTCCCCGTTGCGGACTAGCGCCTTGTGCCTTTGCTGAGTGCTCGCTCCAGCAAGGCGATGCCGCCGCCTTGGGCACGCAAGAGCCGACGGGCCAGTGCCTGGATGGCGGCGGGTTCGGTGCCAGCGAGCTTGCTTGTTGGCGTGTCGATGCGGGGCACTGCAAAGAGGCGGCGCTGCATGGGTCAACAAAGGCCGTACGGTCACTAAACCAATGCTTCACCTCGCCGATAGATTGGGCAGGGAGTGACGAAACGTGCAAAATGCGCGCCGCCCGCCACCATCGCCCGGAAGATTTCTCCGGAGGACGTTTGCGCCACGTCCCGCCTGAGGGGCTTCCCGGCGGCCGGCGACTCCCTTCCTGACAAACGAGTCGCCACGGCCGCCATGGGCAAGCACGAGTTGCCCCATGAAAATCCTTGTCGTCGACGATCACGTTCTTTTTCGGGAAGGCCTGAAGCTGATCCTCGGAAAGCTCGATCCCGCGACCGTCGTCGTCGAGGCAGGCGATCTGGAGGATGCCTTGGAACTCGCCGCGCGGCACGATGACCTCGCGCTCGCCCTGTTCGACCTCGGATTGCCCGGAGTGAACGGCATCGATGCCTTGTCGAAGTTCCGGCTCGAACGGGAGAACCTGCCCACCGTGGTGCTGTCCGCCCTTGAAGACCCGCAGACCGTGTTCGACGCGCTTGCACGAGGAGCCATGGGTTTCATCCCGAAGACGACATCGCTCGAGACCTTGCACGCGGCGCTGCAGGTCGTACTCAGCAACGGTATTTATGTTCCTGCCCTCGCGCTTGGGGCTCATCCGCCCCCGGCGGCCCCGAGGACACACGAGCGCGCCGCGGTCAAATGCTTGTCCGAGCTGGGTCTGACGGATCGGCAGATGCAGGTGTTCAGGCTCATCGTGCAGGGCAAGTCCAACAAGATGATTGCCAATCACCTGCGCATCGCGGAGTCCACCATCAAGCAGCACGTGAAGCCGATCCTCAAATCGCTGAACGTGACGTCGCGGGTGGGGGCCATTCTTGAAGTCGCGCGCCGCGGAATGTCGCTGGACTGATTTCACACGGGGCGCGCCCGGCAGCGGCTCGCCGGATCGTTTTCAGCGGGAGGGGAGCATACAGTGGCCGAGAACACCGGACACGGGGGCAGCAGCCTTCGTGCAAGTCTTTCCCGCGGGTTGCGCGCCAGCCTGTCGTTCCTCGTCGAAGTCGCCGACCAGCTTGTCGCCCCATGGCGAAGCCCGGCCGCTGATGCGCAAGGAGATTCCCCGAGCGTCTCGCGCCTGATCGCCGACAGGCAGTTTCGAACGACGATGGAGACGCTGCCTGCGGTGATCGCGGCCTCCTACATCGGCATGTTCCTCTTCTGCCTGGCGCTGTGGTGGGTGGTGCCGAGACTTCCGCTGCTGGTCTGGCTGTGCGTGGCCATTGGCTGCTACCTGCCGCTGGTCGGGGGATACCTCCAATTCAGACGGGATTCGCCAACGGACGCCGAACTGAGGTCGGGCGAACGAGCCTTCCAGCGTGGTGCGTTCATTTCGGGCGTCATCTGGGGCACGCTGGTCCTCATGCCGTTGCCGCACGACATCGTGCCCTACGTGGTCATTGGCGAGCTGTTGGTCATCGCTGCGGCACTCTTGACGCTGTTCGGTTACTGGTCCGTGGTTGTGCCGTTCGTCGTCCCGTGCGCTCTCCTGACCGGCTCGGTCTTGATCGGGCAGGGCGACCAGCCAGCGGTTGCCCTGGGGCTGGGCTTCTTCATGACCGTGGCGGTGATGCTCGTTCTCGCACGCTCCCATAACGCATCGCACACGCGGGCCATGCTGTTGGCCGAGGAACGCAAGGCCATCGTCGACGAGTTGAACATCCGGCGGCGCGACGCCGAGCGCGCCAGCGTGGCGAAGACTTTCTTCTTGGCCGCGGTGAGCCACGACCTTCGCCAGCCCATGCATTCGATCGCCTTGCTGGTGGCCGCGGCGCGCCGTCGGGGGGCAGCCGAGGCAGAGACGATCGAGCAGATCGGCGCCTCGGTTCAGTCGATGGACACCTTGTTGAGCGCCCTGCTGGAAGTATCGAAGCTCGATTCGGGTGCGGCGCCGCTGCAGATCCGGGCTTTTCCTGTGTCTGAGGTGTTGTCGCGCGTGCACGCGCCGTTCAGCCCCCAGGCCGAGGCCAAGGGCCTGCGGCTGGATCTCGTCGCGTCGCCCGCCTGGGTGCGCAGCGATTTCTTCCAGCTCGAGCGCGTGCTATGCAACCTGGTGGCCAACGCCATCCGCTACACCCAGACCGGCCGCGTTCACATGCGGTGCCGCCGTCGCGCGGACACGCTGTGGGTGCAGGTCTGGGACACCGGCATCGGCATCGCGCGTGAACACCGCGGCAGGGTGTTCGACGAGTTCTACCAAGTCAATCGCACTCCGCGGCAGGGCAAGGAAGGGCTGGGCCTGGGTCTGTCCATCGTGCAGCGCACGGTGCATCGCCTGAATCACGGCATGCGCATGCGCTCTCGGCCAGGCAGGGGCTCGTTGTTCGAGATCGGTGTGCCCATCTTGCAGCAGCAGGAGATCGACGCGAGCGCCGCGCAGCTGGCCGAACTGGTGGATGGGCGGCTGGTCCTGCTGGTCGATGACGACCCGATGGCGCTCAAGAGCATGGCCACGCTGCTCACGGCGTTCAACTGCCAGGTGCTGAGCGCGGTCAGCATGGCCGACGCCTTGGCGACCGTCGGCGACACCCTGCGGCTTCCCGACCTGATCATCAGCGACTACCGATTGGCCGATGGCCACAGTGGGGTTGAACTGATCGAACAGGTCCGCGCGCTGGCGCACGAATGCATTCCCGCCATGATCGTGACCGCCGAACCGCAGAGCGTGCCCGAGGCGGCGGTGTCCAACGGCATTTCGGTTCTGGCCAAGCCGCTCAGCGTGCAGGCCCTGGCCCCGGCGCTGCAAAGTATTGCGCTGGCCGGTACGCGCTGATGAACAACCTGTTCAGGTTCTGAGCGCCCCCAGAACCGGGCTGCGCCGAGCCCGGAGTGCGAGCAGTGCGCAACCCCCTGCGCCGCGCACGGGAGCACAAGCCAACGGGGGCGCCCGGCGCCGGCAGCGCTAAACGGATTTCCTTCTTCGCAGATGAATTGGCCGTAATGCGGCGAGCGTGGTGCTTTGCCGCCACGAATGCATCCGGCGTGCGTTGTGCGCGCCGCACAGGAGAAGGAAAAATCATGGTCGCGATCGTCGGTGGCGGTTCCCTGGGTTTGAACCTTGGATCTTTGGCCGTCTTGGGCCAGCGTGGGGCGTCGGGCTCGGCGGTGAACGGCCGCAATGGCGAGCTGGCTTATGTGAATGCCGCCACCGGCAATTTGGTGCTGCAGGGTCGCGACGACGTGCTGCGCGGGCGCGGCCTGTCGGTGGAGGCTCTGCGCACCTACAACAGCCTGGGAAGCTTTACCGACGACAACGGCGACAACTGGACCTCGGGCCTGCAGCAGATGCGCTTGGCGGCCAACCCGAGCGGCAACACCTTCGTGCGCACCGGCCGCGACGGTTCGCAGGCCGTGTACGCCTACGACGCCACGCGGACGCGCTACGTCAGCACGGACGGCAGTGGTGCGCATGACAGCGTCACGGTCGACCAGAGCGGCACCTGGGTGTGGACCGATGGCGACACGGGCGTGCAAGAGCACTACGCGTCGGCCACCGGCCGCCTGCAGCTGATGCGCGACACGGCCGGCGACACGGTGACCTACTCCTATGACAACACCACCGGCCTGCTGGTGAGCGCCGCCAGCAGCAACGGCGAGGCCACGTTCTACGACTACGTGGGCAACAACCTGAGCCAGGTGCGCACGACTTATGTGCAAGACGGCGTGTCGCGCACGCTCACGCGCACACGCTACGGCTACGACAGCAGCAACCGCCTGTCGACCGTGACGGTGGACCTGACGCCGGGCGACAACTCGGTGGCCGACGCGAATGCCTACGTCACCACCTACACCTATGACGACACGAGCAAGCGCATTGCCAGCATCACGCAGACCGACGGCACGCGCCTGAGCATTGCCTATGAGCAGATCGGGGCCGACTACCGGGTGTCGTCTATCACCGATGCGCTGAACAATGTGACCAGCTTCGTGTACGACACCGCTGCGCGCCGCACCACGGTGGTCGATGCGACGGGCTTGCGCACGCAGTACGACTACAACCTTGCCGGGCAACTGGTGCGTGTGGCGTCGGTAGCGGGAACGACGGCGCTGCAGTCGGTGGCCTATGCCTACAACACGGCGGGCGACGTGACGGGTGTGACCGATGGCCAAGGCCGCACGGTGGTCTTCGAGTACGACGCCAAGGGCAACCAGACCCTGCAGCGTGATGCGGCGGGCAACACCATCACCCGCACCTTCGACGTGCGCAACCAGGTGCTCACCGAGACCGCGTATGTGGTGCCCGATGCCGACGGCGCGGGCGCAGGCCAGCCCTCGGCGCCGCTGACCACGCGCTACGTGTACGACGGGAACGGCCGCAACCAGCTTCGCTTCGTGCTGTCGCCAGAAGGGCGGGTCACCGAGCATCGGTACGACACCTGGGGCCAGCGCATTGCCAGCGTGAGCTACGCGGGCAACACCTACGCCGTGGGGGCGCTTGCCGCGACCACGGTGCCCACGTTGACAGAAATGAGCACCTGGGCGAACGCGCAGAACCAAATGCGCACCCAGCGCGTGGACATGGCCTACGACGCGCGCGGCATGCTGCAGACCGCCACGGCCTACGGCACTACCAGCTCCACCGGTGTGGGCCTGAACGATGGCACGCAGTCGGTGACGCGCTATGTGTACGACCAGGCCGGCCTGCTGCTGCAAACGGTGTCTCCCACCCTGGGCACCTCGCTGTACACCTACGACGGGCTGGGCCGCGTGCTCACCAGCACCGACGCGCGAGGCGTGGTCACCGTGACCCGCCATGACGACCTGAACCACCGCACCAGCGTGACGCTGATCAACGGGCTGGTGACCACGCAGACCTTTGACCGCGCGGGCCGCCTGGTGTCGGTGGCGCAGACCGACGCATCGGCGCGCCAACTCGGGCAGACGCAGTATTTCTACGACGCCGCCGACCGCCTGCGCATGACGCAAGACCCGACCGGCGTGCGGCAGTGGGTGCTGTACGACGATGCCGGGCGCAAGGTGGCCGACATCGACGGCGACGGCAGCCTCGTGGAGCACGTCTACAACGCCAACGGCCAGGTGACGCGCAGCATCGCCTACGCCATTGCCGTGGATTTGACGCGACTGGTGGACACCGCCGGCCAGCCGCTGCTGACCGCCACGCTGGCCAGCGTGCGGCCGAGTGCGGTGGGGGCCTTGTCGACGTGGCAGGCCTATGACGCGGCAGGCCGCCTCGTCAAGACGGTGGACAACACCGGTGCGGTGACGCAAACCTTCTACGACGGCGCTTCGCGCGTGGTGAAGGTGCGTGAGTATTCGGCGCGTGTCAGCACGGGAGCGCTGGGTGCATCGCCCGCGCCGGAGGCCATTGCGCCTGCGGCCAACGACGCAGCCGATCGCGTGACGCGCAACCTGTTCGACAACGATGGCCGCCTCGTCGGCACGCTGGACGCCGAAGGCTTCCTCGTCGAGCACCAGTACGACGCCGCCGGCCGGTGCGCGGTGAGCCTGCGCTACGCCACGAAGACCGGTGCCACGTTGAGCGCTGCAGCTCGTGCGGCACTGTGGGCCGAAGGCACGCTGGCGCAACTGCGTCCGGCATCGACAGCGAACGACATCCCCAGCGTGGTCCTGTACGACGGCAAGGGCCAAGTCATCGGTGAGGTGGACGGACAGAACTACCTGACCGAGCGCGTGTACGACGCCAACGGCAACCTGACGCGCCAAGTGCGCTATCACCCGGCGCTGACCATGACGGTGACGCAGGGCGCCACGCTGTCGAGCATTCGCCCGCTGCCAGGCACTGGGCGCGAGCAACAGGTGACGAGCTGGGTCTATGACCAGCTCAACCGCGTGACCCAGATGACCGGTGTGGACGGCACGGTCACCGAGTACGTGTATGACGACGTGGGCAACCTCGTCACCACGCGCCGCGCGGTGGGCCAGGCCGACGTGCGCGCCATCAACGCCAAGTACGACGTGCAAGGCCGCCTGATCGGCGAGCTCAGCGCCACGGGCGGCGCGCTGCTCACCGGCGACCAGACACAGGCGCAGATCGACGCCATCTGGGCGCAGCACGGCATCGTGCACGCCTACGACCTGGCCGGCCGCCGCATCAGCACGACCGACCAGAACGGCCTACGCACGCTGTTCTTCTACGACGTGGACGGGCACCTCACGCACACCGTCAACCCGTTGGGCGAGGTGGTGGAGAGCCGCTACAACGTCCTCGGTCAGCTCGCAGCGACCGTGCGCTACAACGGGCGCGTGGGCGTCACGGGGCTGGTCGGCGGACTGGCCGGCACGGCCTTCCGCAATGCCATCGCGGCGATAGTCAACACCGGCCTGGACAGCCGCACGTCGTTCACATATGACGCGGCCGGCCTGCTGGCCGCGCGCACCGAGGTGCTCACGCGCACCAGCAACGCCGTCACGAAGTTCACCTACGATGCCTTCGGCGGCGAGATCTCGCGCAACGTCGATCTTGGCAACGGCGTGACGCGCGTCGACACCAAGAGCTACGACCGCCGCGGCCTGCAGGTGGGAGCGATGGCCGACGTGGCCGGCATCATGGCGGCCACGAGCGCGACCTACGACGCCTTCGGCCGCCAGGACTCGACGACCGACGCCAACAGCCGCCTGCGCCGCAATGTGTTCGACCGCCTGGGCCGCGTGGTGCAAACCGTCGATGCCAACAGCCGCATTCGCAGCACCACCTATGACGCCTTCGACCGCGTGCTCACGCAGACCGATGCGTTGAACCAGACCACCACCTACGCGCATGACACGGCCGCGCGCAGCATCACCGTGACCACGCCAGAAGGCGTGAGCGTGGTGACCGTGCGCAACCGCCACGGCCAGACGCTGAGCATCCGCGACGGCAAGAGCCAGGTCACGAGCTACACCTACGACCGCGACGGCCGCCTCACTGGCACCACCACGCCGCTGACGAGCACCAGCCAAGCCTACGACCGCGCCGGCCGCCTGATCGAAACCACCGACTCGCGCGGCACGAAGGTGGCCTACGGCTACGACACCGCCAACCGCGTGCTCACCCGCGAGGTGGACCCGGGCGGCCTGGCGCTGGTGACGCGCTACCAGTACGACGCCAAGGGCCAGCAGGTGCGGGTGACCGACCCCGCGGGCATCATCACGCGCACCGAGTTCGATTTGGCGGGCCGCGAGGTGGCGCAGACAGTGAACGAAGGCGGTTTGAACCTGCGCACCGTTTACACCTACGACGCGACGGGCAACGTGCTCACCGTGAACAGCCCGCGCGGCACCGTCACGCAGTACACCTACGACAAGCTGGGTCGCCGCGAAAGCGAGAGCGTGAACCTGGGCACCACCCAGCTCGTCACGCGCTACCGCTACGACCGCGCCGGCAACATGTTCTCGCGCACCGATGCCGAAGGCCGCGTCACGCGCTACACCTACGACGCCGAGAACCGCCTCCAATTCACCGTGGACGCGGCGGGCAACGTCTCGTACAACGAGTACGACGCCCAAGGCAACGTCACGCGCACCACGCGCTATGCCACGGCGCTCAGCGTGGCCGCCAAGGCCTCGCTGACCGAGGCGCCCACCACCGCACAGGTGATGGCCTTTGTCGTGCCCGCGGCCGGCCGCGATGCCGTGCAGGCCAACCGCTACGACCGCGACGGCCGCCTGCGCTTCAGCGTGGACGGCAACGGCGCGGTGCGGGAGTTCCGCTACGACCCCAACGGCAATGTGATCGATCGCATTGCCTACGCCAACACGATCAACCTTGCGACTTGGAACGGCAGCACCGACCCCGTGGTCACGGCCGATGCGGCGCGCGACCAGCGTGTGCGCACCGTGTACGACGCGCTGAACCGCGCCACGCACGAAGCCAACGCGCTGGGCGAGGTGACCCAGCGTGTGTACGACGCCAACGGCAACGTGCTGCGCCTGACGCAGCACGCAACCCGCATCGGAGCGATCGACAGCCCGAGCGCGGTGGTGGCCAACGCCGCCAATGACCGCGTGAGCGTGTTCATCTACGACCGGGCCAACCGCGAAACCTGGCGTGCCGACGCCGCCGGCGCCGTGACCCGCAGCGAGTACGACAAAGACGGCAACCTGGTGCGCAGCACGAGCTTCGACGCGACCATCGCCGCCGGTGGCGACCCGTCGACCGTGACAGCGCGTGCGGCCACCGACCGCGTGACGCGCCACGTCTACGACCGCGCCAACCGGCGCACGCACACCGCCGACGCGATGAACTTCGTCACCCGCTGGGTGTACGACCGCGACGGCAACGTCGAATCGACCACCCGCTTCGCCAAGGCGATAGCGGCCACTGCGCTGCCCACGTCGGCGACTTCCGCGCCCACGGTGGACCAGACCGACACCTACGTGCGTGATGCCGCAGGCCGTGTGCTGTCGCACACCGATGCGATGGGCTACACCGAGTCCTACACGTACGACGGCTTGGGCAACAAGCTCACCTTCACCAACAAGAAGAACAGCGTCTGGACCTATGCCTACGACGCCGCCGGCCGCCTGGCACAGGAAACCTCGCCCGGCGTGGCGCTGACGGCCGTGGTGCCGTCTGGCGGCGTGCTGGCTCAGGGCGACTCGGTGGAAGCCGCCATCGTCACGCGCTTCGATTACGACGGTGTGGGCAACATGACGGTGCGCACCGAGGCGGCAGGCCGCCCCGAACAGCGCCAGACGCAGTACCAATACGACGCGGCAGGCCGCCAGGTGCTGGTGACCTACCCGCAAGTGGGCGTGTACAACGAGACGCCTGCCGCGATGGCGGCCAACGGGCTGTCGAGCGAAGCGCTGCGCGCCGAGCAACGCAGCACGCTGACCACCCGAACCTTCTATGACGCGCTGGGCAACGCCGTGGCCAACGTAGACGTCGGCGGCGGCGTGTCGTACAAAGCTTACGACGCGGTCGGCCGCGTGCTGTACGACGTGGACGCGCTGGGCCAGGTGACCGGCTACACGCGCAATACCTTTGGCGAAGCCACGGGCGTGCTGCGCTATGCAGTGGCCACGACGCTGGCCAACACGGTGCCCACGTCGGCATCGCAGGCGCCTTCCGCGGCCACGGTGACCGCGGCGGTGACACCGCTGAACCATTCGAATGACCGCCTGCTGAGCACTCGCTACGACGCTCTGGGTCGCCCGGTGGAGGTCACCGAACCCGCCGCCTTCAACTACGACAGCACCACGGGCCACTACAGCGTGGCTGCCAAGACCACGCGCAACACCTACAACGCCTTTGGCGACGTGGTGCAAACGCGCCTGGTGGCCAGCGCCCCGGTGGACACGTATTTCGCCTACGACCGGCTCGGCCGGCAGGTGGCCACCGTCGACGCGCTGGGCTACGTGACCGAGCGCGAGTACGACGCGGCAGGCAACCTGACGTCGAACATCGAGTTCAGCACGCGCGCCACGACCAGCCCGCCCGGCGCGTCCGGCAGCTGGAGCGGCCTGTCGTTCGTGCGCCCCGTGCGCAACGCAGACGACCGCGAGACCACCTACACCTACGACCAAGCCAACCGCAAGACCAGCGAGACCCGCGTGGCCGCGCGCCTGGGCAACGGCGCCAGCGAAGTGGCAAACCTCGTCACCCGCTACGGCTACGACGCCGTGGGCAACCTCACGCGCACCACTGATGCCACCGGCGCCAGCGTGTACAGCTACTACGACGCGATGGGCCGCGTGACCGCGGTGGCCGAACCGTCGCGCCCGGGGGGCGATGGGCTGGCCGTCACGCCGCTGAGCATCTTCCTGCGCAACGCCTTCGGCAATGTGGTGGTGAAGCTCGACATGGCCAACGGCGCCGGCGCCGCGACCGAGTTCACTGGCGTGTCGCGCTTGTCCAACCCCGGCTTCGTGCTGGGCGCTTATGTGGATGATGACCGCCGCACCGTGACGCGCTACGACGAACTGGGCCGCGCGGTGGAGATGACCGACGCGCAAGGCGTGAGCCACCACAGCTCGTACGACGCCTACGGCAAGCTCGCCAAGAACTGGCAGTCCATCGTGGTCGACGGCCAGACGCAGACGCTGTACCAAGGCTTCGAGTACGACCGGCTGGGCCGCCTTACGCACAGCTACGACCCCGCGCCGCACAACGGCAACACCCCCTCGGGCGGCTATACCGACACCAGGCTGGAATACAACGCCTTCGGCGAGGTGGTGCGCAAGAGCGTGAACAACCAGGTGCAGGAGTTCTTCGACTACGACCAGGCAGGCCGCGTGTGGCGCACCAACAGTGGCGACGGTGTGGTCAAGGTTTACCTGCAAGACGTGCTGGGCCGCAACACGGCCGAGATCCGCAGCAGCGGCGCCGGGCGCGAAGACATCGACCTGTCCACCCCGCAGATGAACCCGGCGGCGGCTGCGAACCTGACCACCGCGCGCCGTACCGACACCACCTACGACGCACTGGGCCGCGTGGTGGCCCGCGTGCTGCCCGAGCGGCTGGAAGCGCAAGGCGGCGTGACGGTGCAAAGGCTGAGCACGTCGGTGGAGGTGCTCGAGGGCCAGACGCTCTCCGGCGGCCAGAACCGCGTGAACCTGAGCTGGAGCACGCTGGCCCGGCTGGGCACCGGCGACATCCGCGTGGAAATCGAGTTCATGACGACGGGCTACGAGGACGCGCCGCAACCGCGGGAGGGTTCGTACTCGCGCGTCTTCACCGCCGAACAGGCGTCCGCGGGCGTGGATCTGGCTTGGTATGACCCCAACCTCGCCAGCGGTGTCGGCGAGGTGAAGAAGCTCACCGTCTGGAAGGAGGACGTGCGCGGCCAGTGGCAGCGCGTGATCGACCAGACCACCTTCGGCTTTGCGGGCAACACAGTCGAAGTGGCGATGCCCAACGATCCCAACGCGAGCATGCTCGTGGAGATGCGCCCCGCGAACGGCGCCTGGGCCACCTACGAGGGCTTGAACTTCGGCAACGCGATGTACTTCGATGCCAGCCAGCTGGGGCTGGGGCAGTACGAGTACCGTATCTCCACGAATCGGGTGGTCAACGGTACGGTGCAGTCGGTCGTGACGGCCAGCGGATCGTTGTCGCTGACCACGCCGCCGCTGGCGGCCATCACCATCCCCATCGGCTACGGCGCGGCGGGCGAGGGCGTGCTGGCGTGGCAAGCGCCGGGCAGTGGCGTGCGGCAGGCCTTCAACTACCGGCTCGCCGGCAGCATGGACCCCTGGACCCGCCTCACGGTGGCCAGCCGCGGCACCACGCACTCCGGGGTGGACACGTCGGTGCTGCCGTCGGGCAACTACGAGTTCGAGCTGCTGTGGACGCAGGAGTCGGAGAGCCTGCCGTATGCGCACGCCACGGGCACCTTCAACGCCGTGCCCGCGACGCCGGCCGTGGACGTGCCCGCAGTGGGCGTGCCCAACGTCACCGGCATCACCATCAGCCCCACCAGCGTGAGCTGGGACACCGCGTTGGGCGCGGGCCGGGCACTGTCGGACATCACGCGCGGCTACGTCACCGGCTTCGACACCACGGCCACCACGATGAGCTGGGTGCCGGCCAACGCCGGCACCGTCAAGCTGGAAGGCCGCGCCATCGGCACAACCGCTTGGGGTGAGGTGCCGGTCACGCTGGTGAATGGACGCCACAGCATCGACATCTCGGGCCTGCCGGGCGGTGGCTACGAGTTCATCGTCACCTACACCGAAGGCGGTGCCGTCACCGCCATGGCCGGCGGCCGGCTGCAGGCGCAGTCGCAGCCGACGCTGGCCAACACCACGGCCACGTACATCACGGGCTTCCAAGCCACCTCGAACGCGGTGACCTGGATGCCGGCTGCCGGCGAAGCGCTGTTTGAATACCGGCCGGCCGGATCGACCGCCTGGATCGAGGTCCCGGTGAGCACGATCTCGGGCCAACACGGGATCAACATCACCGGGCTGACGGGTACTTACCAATTCCGCCTCAGCTACTCGCAAGACGGCGTGGTCACCGCTTGCGGTGGCGGCACGCTCACCGCGAGCAGCACGGCAGCGCCTGCGCTCAGCAACCTCAGCGACGGGCAGGTGGGTCCGATCCAAGCCACGAACGCTGCACTGAGCTGGCCCCAGCGCTCAGGCCAGGTGCTCTTCCAAGGCAAGCCAGCCGGCTCCGACGCCTGGGGGGAGATGACCGTGGTCACCGCCAACGGCCGCCAGAGCGTGAACATCGCCGGCGTCCCCGCGGGCAGCTATGACTTCCGCATCTCCTACATCGAGGCGGGCCGGACCGTAGCGCTCGGCGGCGGCACGGTCACCTTGTTCGGCGACCCCGCACTCAGCGGCTTGCCGGCAGCGCAGGTGACCGGCTTCGGCGCCACCGCGAACGCATTGACCTGGACGCCACCGGCCACCGGCACGGGCACCCTGTGGTACCGCACGCCCGGATCGACCACGTGGGCTTCGATCCCCGCGGTCGCCATGGGCAACAAGCACGGG
Organism: uncultured Burkholderiaceae bacterium; assembly: GCA_965653625.1. Classification (GTDB taxonomy): domain Bacteria; phylum Pseudomonadota; class Gammaproteobacteria; order Burkholderiales; family Burkholderiaceae_C; genus Albitalea. The sequence goes on from CBFHAS010000077.1 coordinate 19,416, forward strand.
GTCGACATCACCGGCGTGGCCGGCACCTTCGATTTCCGCGTGGTCTACGAAGACGGCGGCCGCATCACGTCGTTTGGCTCGGGCCGCCTGTCGGCCACGGCGCCCTCGACCACGCCGATCCCCGGCAACGTCGCCTTCCAGGCGCGCTTGGTCGGCACGCCGGACTGGTCGAATCCGCTGCCCGTGACCGTGTCGGGCTCGCGTGCGAGCGTTGACGTCTCCAGCGTCGCGCCGGGCCAGTACGAGTTCCGCATCGCCTACACGTCCAACGCCACGCAGGTCGCCTTGGGCACGGGCGTTGCCACCTTCTATGCGCCGGTAGCGGCCCACACGCCGGCACCCACGCTGGCCAGCGCGACTTTGCCGCGCATTGCCAGCACCAGCTACACCGTGAACAGCTCGACGCTGCGCTGGGCGGGCATGGCCGGCACGCCGCGCGTGGAATGGCGTCTCGTCGGTGCCTCCACGTGGAGCGTGGGCGACGCCGCGAAGGACGGCGCGACCGACTACGTCAACATCGCCGGCCTGGCGGTCGGCCAGTACGAATTCCGCATCAGCTACCCGGTGGACGGCGCCCTGGTGACCGTGGGCGCGGGCAACCTCACCATCTATCCCGCCACGGGCGGCAACACGCCTGCACCCACGCTGAGCAACACGACGCTGCCCAACGTGACGGGCTTCACAGCCTCGACCACGGCGCTGAACTGGACCACCGTGAGCGGCGCGACCGCGGTGTTCGAAGGGCGTCTGGTCGGTACCGACACCTGGGGAGTCCTGCCCGTGGAGGTGGCCGGCACGACCAGCCGCGTCAACATCACCGGCCTTGCTGCGGGGGACTACGAGTTCCGCGTCAGCTACACCAATGGCACGGCACTCGCCGCGTTCGGCGCGGGCAACGTGCGGGTGTACCCGCCCACGCGCCCGGCGCCCGTGCTGGGCAGCACGACGGGGGCCGTGGTCACCGGGGTGACGGTGAGCGGTTCGCGATTGAGCTGGAACGTGATGCCGGGCACGGCGTACCTGGACTACAAGCAGGTGGGCACCAGCACGTGGGCGATGGGCACGGGGTCGG
>CBFHAS010000078.1:0-20455 GCA_965653625.1 uncultured Burkholderiaceae bacterium
CCGTTCGCACTGAGCCTGTCGAAGTGCCTGCATCGGGTGCACGCTGGCTTCGACAGGCTCTCAGCCCGAACGGGATGTGGTGAACCGCCGCGCCGCCTATTGCGGTTTCCGTCAGTCACGACACTCTCCGATCCGTTCGCACTGAGCCTGTCGAAGTGCCTGCAGCGAGGTGCGCGCTGGCTTCGACAGGCTCAGCCCGAAGGAGGGGCATGTCGTGGCCAAAGCCCCATGCGCGTAGGGCCCCACGGACCAAGGTACCCTGGCCCGCCGCAAGATTGATTGTTTCGGAAGTCGAGGCTTCCCAGCCATGCGCGCCATGACGCTTCACGCCCCCGGCCGGCCGCTCGTCCTTGAGGCGCGCCCCGACCCCGAACCCGGCCCGGGCGAACTCGTCTTGCGCGTCGAAGCCTGCGCGGTGTGCCGCACCGACCTGCACATCGTCGACGGCGACTTGCCGGTGCCACGCCTGCCCATCGTCCCGGGCCACGAGATCGTCGGCATCGTCCAGCGCGTCGGCCCGGGCGCCCACCTGCACCGGCCAGGCGCACGCGTCGGCGTGCCCTGGCTGGGCCATACCTGCGGGCACTGCCCGTACTGCGCCTCGGGCCACGAGAACCTGTGCGACACCCCGGTCTTCACCGGCCACGGGCGCGACGGCGGCTTCGCCACTCACGTCGTCGCGGAAGACGCGTTCTGCCTCCATTTGCCCACGGCCCCCGAAGCGATGCAGCTCGCTCCGCTGCTGTGCGCCGGGCTCATCGGCTGGCGCTCGCTGCGCATGGCGGGTGACCATGTGCATCGCCTCGGGCTCTATGGCTTCGGCGCGGCCGCCCATCTCATCGCACAGGTGGCGCGCCGGCAGGGGCGACATGTCTTTGCCTTCACGCGGCCCGGCGACACCGCTGCGCAGCAGTTCGCACTCGAGCTCGGTGCCGAGTGGGCCGGCGGCTCCGACGAGCCGCCGCCGCAGCCGTTGGACGCGGCCATCCTTTTCGCGCCGGTGGGCGCCCTGGTGCCGCTGGCGCTGCAGGCCGTGCGCAAGGGCGGGCGCGTCGTGTGCGGCGGCATCCACATGAGCGACATCCCGTCCTTCCCGTACCGCCTGCTGTGGGAGGAGCGACAGCTGGTATCGGTGGCCAACCTCACGCGTGCGGATGCCGGGCAGTTCCTGCGTGTCGCTTCGGAGCAGCCGCTGCGCGTGCAGACCACGCGCTATCCGCTGGAGCGCGCCAACGAGGCACTGGCCGACCTGCGCAGTGGGCGGCTGCAAGGCGCCGCGGTGCTGGTTCCGTGAGTTGCGCGGCATCAATGGGCCGGCTTGGCTGCGTTCGGACAATGAACTGGGAGCCCTGACACCGGAGCAGACCGTGACCTACCGAAGCATCCTCGTTCACCTTGATCAGGAGCCGCTGTCCGCGGTTCGCACGCGCATAGCCATCCAGCTGGCGCGCGACATGGACTGCCGGCTGGTCGGCCTGGCACCCACGGGGCTGGTCGACCTGCCGGTTTCGCCCCAGGCCGCGAGCTCGCTCGCCGAGTTCGCCAGCGTGGCCTGGGAGGCCTTGCGCGAGCGCGCCGCAATCGCCGTGGAAGATTTCCGGCAGGCCTGCCGCGCCGCGGGGCTGAAGTCTTTCGAGGCCGTGACGGATGAGGCCGACGCCGCCAGTTCGCTCGTGTACCACGCGCACTGCAGCGACCTCACCGTACTGAGCCAGCCCGATCCAAAAGCGCCCGGCCACCGGCAGGCGCAGACCGTCGTGGAGGAGGTGGTGCTGCAAAGCGCACGGCCCACGGGGGTGATTCCGTATGCTGGGCGCTTCGACACGCTGGGCCACAACGTCATGGTGGCCTGGGACGACAGCCGCGAGGCAGCGCGTGCCGTGTCGGACGCGCTGCCCCTGTTGCGGCGTGCCGGGCAGGTGCAGGTGGTGAGCTGGAACGAAGCCGGCAGCGAAGGCGACACCGGCCTCGTCGAGCGCATGGCCGCGCTTCACCAGTGGCTCATGTGGCAGGGCGTGCCGGCCGAGATGCGCGTGGAAACCACGGCCATCGACATCGCCGACGCCATGCTGTCGCGTGCAGCCGATATCGGGGCCGACCTCGTGGTGATGGGTGCCTACGGCCACTCGCGCTGGGCCGAGCGCGTGCTGGGCGGCGCGACGCGCGGCGTGTTCGCTTCGATGACCGTCCCGGTGCTGATGTCGCACTGATTGCCACACGGCCTCCCACACGGCCGCCCGCGCGGCAAAGCGGAAACGCTTTCGCGGGCCGGCATGTCCAGCCGGCGCCTGCCGCACTCCGCCGTGAGCGCCTCTGTCCACATCGCTGTCCTCGACGACAAGATCGACATCGGGGCCGGCCCCGCCTGCCGATCCGGCGGATGGTGGCGCTGCTGTACCTGAAGCACGCCTATGACGCGCGCGGAAGAAATCGTCGGTGGCCATCGGTGGTGGTCTTGAAACTCCCAGGAATTGCGTGACATTGCATCGCAAACCGGGAGTTCCGCCTATCGGCGATCACCCGCAAAGCCAGTGTTCATGCGGCCTCGCGGGGTTTTGCAGGTCCGACCCGCACTGGACGCCACCACCATCAATCAGTGCCTGAGCCTGTTCGAATGGGCGCCGTTTCGCCTCGACCACGGCCGCCATCAAGCTGCACACGCTGCTGAACCTGCGTGGCGCGATCCCAGCGTTCATTCACATCAGCGACGGCAAGCTGCACGACGTGAACGTGCTGGAACATCCTGCCCGTGGAGGCTGGGGCCTTCTACGTGATGGATCGTGGCTACATGGACTTCGAGCGCCGCTACCGGCCGGACCCCATCAGCGATGGTTGAGCATATCCATATCACGTGCCGCATTGCCGATACTCTTCCACCAGACGCAGCACGGCTTGGGATTGGTAGGCTTGCGCTAGCGAACTCAACCGGTTGGTAAACGGGCGATAGCATTCGTCCAGCATGGCCAACCGTCTGGCCTCCGCCATGATGTCGCGCATACTTCCCATCCTGGCCAGCCGGTACAGCACTTCCATCTCGTCCGCCGGTGGGGCCACCATGTGCGCCATCTCGGGCGTCAATTCCGCTTGTGGCGAGCCATAGGTCCACTCCAACTGCATCAGTCTGGCCATCTGCCCCAGCAACTCGTTCGCGTCGATCGGTTTGGGAAGAGCAGCGGTCATGCCGGCTGCCGCAATTTGCTCGCTGTCGCTCGCCAACACGCTGGCCGACATGACTATTATCGGCAGGCTTTGGAAGGCTTCACGTTCACGCAAGGCGCGTGTGATCGCCAGTCCATCCAAATCTGGCATGACAAGGTCGATCAGGATCAGGTCCGGCCGCAGGTGTTGAGCCATCTCAAGCCCTTCGCGGCCATTAACCACCTCCGTCACCTCGAAGCCAAGCGGCGTCAGCAGATCACTCACCACCGACCGGTTGTCGGCGACATCATCTACCACCAGAATTTTCTTGCGCGGCCCCGCATAGCCGCGCACAGTCCTGCCGAAAGCTGTTATCGATGCCACCTGCACCGGTTGCACCTCCACGTCGAAGCGGAACGTGCTGCCCTGGCCAACATGGCTCTCAACATGGATATCGCCCCCCATTAGGCGCACATACTGCCGGCTAATCGCCAGGCCGAGCCCGGTGCCGGCAAGACGTCGCCGCATGTCGCCCACCTGCTCGAACGGTTCAAAGATTACTTCCAGCTGATTGGCGGCAATGCCAATGCCACTGTCTTGCACTTCAAAGCACAGCCGGGACGGGGGCGCGAAACGTACCCGCAGCGTGACCTGGCCGTGGTCTGTGAACTTGACAGCATTGCACAACAGGTTGAGCAAAACCTGGCGCAACCGCTTTTCGTCGGCTCGCAATACATGAGGGACATCAGGAGCGACGTCGCACACGATCTTCAGCCCCTTTTGCGCCGCTTGCACGCCAACGATATCGTCAATACCCTGCACGAACGGCAGGAACGGGACGTCCGCGAGATAGAGTTCCATCTTGCCCGCTTCAATCATGGACAGGTCTAAGATGTCGGCGATGAGCGTCAGCAAATGCTCTCCGCTCTCGCGGATTACGTTAACCTGCGCAAGTTGGCGTTCGTCCAGCATCGGGTCACGCTCCAGTACTTGTGCAAAGCCGAGGATGCCGTTCAGCGGCGTGCGCAGCTCATGGCTAATGTTGGCCAGAAAAACGCTTTTGGCGTGATTGGCTGCTTCGGCTGCATGCCTTGCTTCACGTTCAGCCTCGGCTCGCTTGCGCTCAGAAAGATCTAGTACGAAGGCGACGCCGGTTTCATTGGATTGCTCGAACAAGGTGGTACCGAGCAGAATCGGGATGTGACTGCCATCCTTGCGGAGAAACTCTTTCTCATAGGGCGTGGCGCTACCGCACCGAGCCAGTTCCTGGATCGCCTGAGCATCGGCGACGCGATACTTTTCGGGCGTCATGGCCGCCCACTGGACTTGGCCGGCTGTCAGGTCTTGCCGCGAATAGCCGGTCATGCGTAGGAAGGCATCATTGGCGTCGGTAATGCTGCCATTTAAGTCCCAGAAACAGATGCCAATGATGTTGGACTCGACCAAGCGCCGGATGCGAGCATGGCTGTCGCGCACGTCGGCATAAAGCCGGGCATTGTCGAGCGAGATGGCAGCTTGCGACGCCAAGAGTTCCAGCACCTGGAGCCGGTCCGGGGTGAAGGCATTGGTGGCCAAGCTGTTTTCCAGGTAGAGGAGGCCGACCAGGGCCGCTTGGCGCAGGATCGGCAGGCACAGCACGGACTGGGGATGTTGTTGGGAAAAGTACGGGTCGGTTGCAAACGGGTGCGGTTGGGCGGCATCCATCAGCAGCACCGGCTCGCGGCTACGCCGGACATACTGGAGCATGGCTAGGGGGAACTGCCCCTGCGCCAGCGCTTGCCCGGCATGCCGCAGCACCTGCACCGCCTGTTGCTCGACCTTGGCCTCGGCCGCCAGCACCAGCTCCTCTCCTTCGACCAGCAGCAGGCAGCCGGTTTGTGCGCCGGCGCTTTCGAGCACCAGGCGCATGAGGGTATCGATCAGTTCGTCGAGCAGGATTTGGCCGGAGATGGCTTGTGCAGCCTTGGCTACCGACAGCAGATCAAGCCGGGTTTCGCCCTCAGCCGGCGCGAACGCGGTGCGTTCGGTGCGCACGCGCAGTTGCGGGTACTGCTCTTCGAGTTGCTTCACCTTGCCTGCCGCCCCCCAGCGGGCATAGCAGGCGCGCGCCTGCTCCAAGTAGGCATTGCCGGGAAGGGTGAGTTCGCGTGCCAGATAGAACCGAGCGGCGAGTTCGTGGGCGATGCCCTCGTTGTGCACGAAGCCATTCTTGTGGGCTGAGCGAATCGCCTTTTCATACAAACGCTCAGCGTCTAACTCCCGGCCTTCGAGGCGGGCAATCTCCGCGCCGATCAACGCCGCACGGTCTTCAAAGTTCTCCGGACAGTTTTCTGCCCAGAGTTCGATCTGCCGGTGGTGGGTGGTCAGGGCCTCCCAATGTTGCCCGTGTTGGGGCGAAATCGAGTCGCAAGATGCCGCCCAGGACAGCGCGCCGTAAAAGTAATACTCCGCCTTTTCAAACACGGCTACCGATGTCCACAGCAGCGCCTGCGCCCGGGATGCGGCCTCGATGGCCGTGGCATAGTCGCCGGCCAGGAAGCGTGCCTGCAGCTTACGGATCCAGTACCAGCACTCGGCAATCGCCAGACCCGGGTTGCTGGCAAACCGCTCCTCAATCCGGCGCTCGTCGAACTGCTCATCGTCAAAGGTGCCGAATGTCGGCGTCAACCCGCGCAGCGTCCGGACGAGCCCGAGTTGCGTGGCGATAATGCCAGCCACGAGACCAAAGCCCATGTTCTGTGCGAACGCGAGGCCCTGCTCGCTTTCGCACTGCGCTTCGCCGAGCGGATCGCCTGCGGCGAGAAGGTTCGTGATTATGGTGTTGCGGCTGTATGCCGCAAAGGTAAGGTCGCCTGTCCGGTTTGCCGCCTGGAGCGCGCGCTGCATCGAATCGCGATTGGTCTTGAAGTGTCTCGTCCAGGGCAGGACGGTGCATCCAAACATGAAATAGGCGCAGGCCTGGAAACGTTTCAGACCGCGTTGTTCGACCAGATCACAGGCAAGCCTGCCGAGGCGATACCCAGCCTGGTAATCACCGTAGTGCCCTACGGCCGCCATGCCCCCCAGCAATCCATAGGCGAAGCACGAACCGTCACAATTGCCGCGCTCTAGGCTGAGAGCAACCGCCTTGCAGACAACCAGGGACATCAGGTTCACGTCCGTAAACTCAGCAGGCGGCTCGAGCTTGGCCAGGACATCAAGTGTCGCGAGCGATGCTGGGTCAGTCATCATAGGCAAACCGATGAGCGTCTCGATTGCGAGACCGCCGAGCTTCGACCAGACCCGCTCATATTCGCCACGCGCCTCCGCTTCCGTCGGGTGCGGCGACCAATCAATCCCCAGATGCCGCAGATAGTCGAGGCCGGCCGCCACCGCGCGGTCGCTTTGATCGAGGGTCGTGTATAGGTCTATCTGCAGGCACGCCACTGTTGCCTGTTCGACTGTATTGGCCGCGCGTGCCGAAAGCGCCGTCAAGCGCTTCTCCGCACTGGTCAGTGCGCCGGTCAGGAACTCGCATTCGGCCCGGTACAGTTCTAGCGCGAATGCGAGTTCGTGTCGGCGTTCCCAGCAATCCACCGCCAGCAGATCTGCGCCAACGCTGAGATAGGTCAGCGCCGATGCATAGGCTGCCGATTCCTTGGCGTGCTTGCCGGCGAGCAAGTTGAGCTCGGCCAAGTGCTCCCGCTCGTCTTCATCGGCGATCAAGGCGATGCCACGGTTGAGCTGATTGACGATCTCGAAGATCCTGTCCGCGATCGCTTCAGAGGGCAAGCCGGATGCCAGCAGACGACCGATGCGCAGGTGCATGCCAGCCCGCGAGTCTGACGGAATCAGGGAATAGGCTGCCTCCTGCACCCGGTCGTGGAGGAAGGTGTAGGCATCCTCCTGCCGGCACACCAGGCCTGCCCGCTCGGCTTCCTGCAACAAGATGTGGACGGCCTCCAAGGAGCGCTCGAAGATGATGCCGAGCGTCGCGGCGTCGGCGGCATTGCCCAAGCAGGCGAACTGGGCCAAGGCATCTTGCGTATCCTGCGGCAAGCGGGTGAGCCTGCCCAGCATCAGCTCCACCACATTGTCGGTATAGCCCTTGGCATGGATGCGCCGCGGGTTCCAGCGCCAGGCCCCGTGGCTGGCATCGAAGTACAGTAGCTTCTCCTCAGCTAGGGTGGAGAGAAACTGGCGGGTGAAGAAGGGATTGCCGCCGGTCTTGTCCAATACCAGTTGCGCCAGTTGCTGCGCCTCGGGAAGTGGACTATTCATCGACTCGGCAATGAGCTGCGCGACATTGTTGAGGCCCAGCGGGGCGAGCACGATCTCCTGCATGTTGCTGCCCGCTTGGCGGATCGCCTCCAAAGCACGCATCAATGGGTGACTGCTGTCGACTTCGTTGTCGCGGTAGGCACCGACCAACAACAGGTAGCGCAGATCCGGGTGGGTGGCGAGATCGGCGAGCAGGACAAGCGTCCCCACGTCCACCCATTGCAAGTCGTCGAGGAACAGCACCAGCGGGTGTTCCTCCCGGGCGAACACGCCGAGGAAGCGCCGGAACACGAGCTGGAAGCGGCCTTGCGCCTCCTGGGGCGGCAGGTCGGGTACGGGTGGCTGCGGACCGATGACCAGTTCGAGCTGAGGGATGAGATTCACCATGAGCTGGGCGTTGGGTCCCAGCGCCTCGAGAATGGCGCACCTCCAGTGCTCGATATCGGCGTCGCTCTTACTCAGGAGCTGGCGCACGAGGCGGTCGAAGGCCTGGGCCAGGGTGGCATAGGGAATGTCGCGCTTGTACTGATCGAACTTGCCGGCGATAAAGTAGCCGCGCTTTTCGACGATCGGCGGTTGCAACTCATTGACCAGTGCGGATTTGCCGACCCCCGAAGAGCCGGCTACCGTGACGAACATCGGTGTGCCGGCGGTGGCCACTGTCTCGAACGCGGCCAGCAGCACCGCTTTTTCCTGCTCGCGTCCATACAATTTGAGCGGGATCTGGAAGCGGTCGGACACGTCTTGTGTGCCGAGCGCAAATGGCTCGATCTCTTGGGACGCCTGCCATTGAGTTAGACAATCCTCCAGGTCGGCCAGGAGACCAGTGGCGCTCTGGTACCGCTCCTCCGGCGTCTTCGCCAGGAGTTTCAGCACGAGCTCAGACAGCACTTCAGGGACGGCGGGAATCAGCTCGTGCGGTGGCAGAGGGATGTGGGCCAGATGGCAATGCACCCACTCCAGCGGATCGCTCGCCTGGAAAGGCAGTTGCCCGATCAACAGGCGGTACAGAACAATGCCCAGTGAATAGAAGTCGGTGCGGTAATCGGCTTGGCGGTTCATGCGGCCGGTCTGTTCGGGCGAGGCATAGGCCCAGTCGCCGACGGCAGCCGGCCGGGCGGGGCCCTCGCGCGAAGCCGCACGGCTTAGGTCCGCCAATTTGATCTGGACACCGTCGCGCGCCAGCAGGAGGTTGGCGGGCCGGATGTCGCGATGCACGATGCCGGCGGCATGGAGCGCCGCTAGCGCGCGGGCCAGCTGAGTGGCAATCCTGAGCGCCACCGGCACAGCGAAAAACTGTTGGCGTGCCAGCACGTCGTCCAGCCCCTCGCCAGCGAAGGGTTCCAGAACCAGGGTCAAGTGTGCGCCCTCCTCCAACAGGGCGAGCGGTTGGAGAACCTCGGGAATACCGAGCGATTGCAGCAAGGAGAACTCGTGTCTCAGACGCTGGCACTCGACGACGTCTGGTGCAGTGAGTTTGAGGAGGACCCTGGTTTCGTCCTCCAGATGCTGGGCAAGGTGAAGCGTGCCACCGGCTGTGACAGCAATCCGCTCAATGGCCTCGTACGTGCCCATTGAACGTCCCTGCTAAGAGGGTTGTACTCATGTACAGATTGCGCGGTTTCGTTACAGCCTGCGCTACGCAGTCGGCTGGTCCAGTTCGGGCGTTTCCTGTCGGAGTCACCGCACCGCGTAGGTTACTGTATTGACTCGACCGGCGCACGCGAGCATGCCGCTGTAGTCGCGATCACGCTCACCGTGTCAGCGACTAAGCGATGCCGATGTCGAGAGGCTTAGCCCGATGCGCACCGACGCGCGCGCACCACCGCGACCGGCGAGCCCGAAAAGGTGAAGGCCAGCATTTTGTAACATCGAAACGAGACAGGCGGGCCACGTCTTCGCCACCGCGTATCGCAGGTTTAGTGCTGAAGCGTGTTGCTGATGAGCAGACGACCGAAGCCACGACCAGGACGGCGACGATCGCGACGTTCGGACCCAGGGCCGCAGCGATGGGTCACGAGCGGAGGCTGCCTGCGGACAACAGCATCGCGAATCCCAGCGCGGCCGACCAGGCGCCGAGCGTGGCCATGAAAGACGGCACGGCGAGCCGCGCGAGCCGATGTCGTTGAGCGCGCGATGCACAAGCCGGGCAGAAGCGCAAGCACCAGCGCCGCGGCTCCCGGTAAAGCGCCATCCGGGCGCCGTGCGCGCCATCGCCGACCCTGACAACATTAAGGCCGAGTTCGCCATCCTCGTGCGCTCCGACCTAAAGGGCCGTGGCCTGGGACACCTGCTGCTCGACAAGCTCATCCGCTACCAACGCGCGCACGGCACGCAGCCCTCGTGGGCCTCGTGCTGCGCGAGAACGACGCCATGCACGACCTGGCACGCGCCCACGGCTTTCGCACCGATCCCTGCGGCGCCGGTGCCAGCTCAGTGCGGCACGTATTGGAGTTGCAGCCGGGGTGACTACGTGGCGTATGGCGAACCGCAGGCCGCCGATTCGCTGCGCCAGGCCATCGGGGAACGCCACCGCTGGTCGTGCCCGCGTCATTGCTCGACGCCTCGCAACGCCGGGTCGTCGCAACTCAGCTTGCCGGCCCCGGTGTGCGGGCCACATTCATCAGCCAGCACACCATGGCGAAGTAGCCGATCACCGTGAGCAGTTCCACCAGAGCCGGCTCCTGCCACAGCTCAAGCGCCGTCGAGTAGGTCGCATCGTCCAGGCGATGCCGGGTGATCACTTGCTCAGCAACCGTGCGGGCAAGCACGAGATCGGCTCTCAGGTCCGAAGGCGACGTCTCCCCCGCATCCAGCGCGGCGAGCGCCGCAGCCGGCACACCGGCGGCGACAGCGAGCGGCAGGTGCATGTCCCACTCGAACACGTTCGACAACTCACGCGCCACCACGCAGATCGTCCATTCACGCAACGCGGGGTCGAGCGTGCCTTCGTAGCGAAGGTTCTCGCCGACCTTCGCCACGGCGCCCAGCAGCGCTGGCCGCTGCAGCAGGGGCCGGAAGGGCCCATACACGCCGCGACGCGGGCCCTTGATCAACTCGTCGGCGGCCTCCTGCTGCGCAGCGTCGAGAGTGGTCGGCGGGCCCAGCCGTTCGGGCAGACCGGCTTCGGGAAAAACCCGCGCGGAATTCATCGATGGAACAGGCTGCTTCATTGCAATGGTTCCAGGGTAGACGGTGAAGATTCGGCATCAGACCAGAGCCATGCTGCTGTCACCACCAGCAGCACGCTGGCCACGGCGCTCGCCACGGTGAAAGCGTCCCAGCCCGCCCAGCGGCCGGCGCCGAGCAGGCGCACCAGCAGAGGTCCGGCGATCTGCCCGGCCGCGAAGGCGACCGTCATCCGGGCCAGCAGCAGCGTCGGATCGGCCGGGCTTTGCTCGCGGGCCAATTGCAGGCCGGCCATGGTCGCGACCATGAACGTGCCGCCCACCAGCACCGCCGATGCGGCCAGGGCCCACAGGGCCTGCGTCGCCAGCGGCAAACCGGTGCCGAGCGCCATGGTGCCCTGCGCCAGGGCCCAGATGCGCCTTCGCGGCCAGCCCGGCAGCCATCGCGCCGCGGCGGCGACAGACAGCGCGGCGGCAAGTCCGAACAGGGGCCAGGTGATCCCGAACACCAAGGGATCGGACACCTGACTGCGCGCCATGGCGGGCAGGAAGGTGGCCGGCACGATGTAGCCGAAGCCGAACGTGCCGTAGCACAGCACCAAAGGCAGGTGTCCGCGCGGCGCGCCCGATGCCGCCAAGAGCGGTGCTCGCATGCCTGCCGTCGCGGCTTGGATGCCGCGGCCTTGCAGGCTCACGAGAATGGCCCCCGTGAGAGCGAGCAGCCCCAGTTCCAGCCACAGCGCTCTTGCCGCCTGCCCTCCTCCGAGCCAGGCGAGCACACCGGCCAGCGCAATGCCCAGGCCGACGCCGGTATAGATCCATGCGCCCTGCTGCGCGGCCTGCCGCCCGGCCAGCGTTGCTAGGTATCCACTGCTCGCGCAGATCAGCGCCCAGGCGCTGAAGACGCCGGCGCCAGCGCGCAGCACGGCACCCGCCAAGGCGGCGGATCGGCCATCGATCCACGCGATGGCCATCGTGCTCAGCGCCACACCCCACAAGGCGATGCGCAGGCCGAGTCGCGGGTCGTTGGAGAAACGGGAGGCGGTCAGCGCGCCGAAAAGGTAGCCCGCGTAGTTGGCCGCCGCCCATTCAGCGCCCGCTGCGGGACTCAAGGTACCGTCGCGCAGCATCAGCGGCATCAGGGGCGTGAACGCGAAGCGGCCGATGCCCATGGCGACCGCGAGGGCGACGATGCCACCCCCCACAAGAAGCCATGTCGCGCGGTCCGCATGGACGCTCGGGCAGTGCTCGATGCTCATCCTTTCGACAAACGGGCGTGCGCGTCAGCCATGGTGGCACGCGGCATCGAGACACTTGCCTGATGCTCGCCCGGGGGTACCACGGGCCGGCATCGCGGCTTCCATCCGATCAGCGGCGCAGCCGAGCCGCGAGCGTGATCTCCTGCACCCCGCCCAGCGCCTTGGAGACGGGGCAGCCGGCCTTGGCCGCCTGCGCCAGCTCCTGGAACTTGGCCTCGTCGAGGTTAGGCACCGTGGCGTCCATCTCCAGCGCGATGCGGTCGATCGCGAAGCCGTCGCCGCGTGAGACGAGGCGCACGCTGGCCCGGGTGTCCACGGCGCTGGTGGCAAAACCGGCCTTGTCGCAGGCAAAGGAAAACGCCATGGTGAAGCAGGCCGCGTGGGCGGCGGCGATGAGTTCCTCGGGGTTGGTGCCCCGGCGGTCGTCCTCGAAGCGTGTGGCAAAGCCGTAGGGCGCGTTCTTCAGCGTATCGGTCTCGGTGCTGATGCGACCCTGGCCCTGCTTGCCCTGGCCTTCCCAGTGGACGGTGGCCTTCTTCTCGTTCATGTCGATCCTTTCCGAAGATTGCAGTTGACGATGCGCCGCGAGGCGCGCCGCAGGCGTCGTTTGTACTTCGGGCGGGTTGCCGCGTCGGCAGCAGGGTGAGCGCGAAGGGTCGCGGTCGTCGCCACGCGGCGCACATCGCGGCCACATGGGCGCTCGTCCGTGCCGCAGCAGCCGGCGATGTCGATGCGCTGCGCGCGCTGCGCCCAGCGACATGCCGCCATGGTGGTTCCGGCCGGCGTTGGGTACTAGAGTTTCCGTGCAGCAAACCAGTCGCTCATGCCATGGCCGACGCCGACGCACTCTCCCAGCTCACCGTCGTGCGGATCGTGGTGGGCCGCGCAGGCCCTTGAAGCCGGTCCAATTCATCACATGCCCCGGTTTAGTGCAACCCGGCAATGGCCGATACCACCAGTGTCATCTATGGCAGCGCCCAAGCAGCTGGCCGGTGGGTCGCAGGTGAAAACGACGCGGTGACCCAGATGGACGCTCACAACGCAATGCGGCCACGGTGGAAGAACTGAGAGCAGGCGGAAGTGGGTGTCGCAGTGTTCCGCGTGTACGGGCAACGCCATCCATGTCGAACGTCAACGCAAAAGGAGGAACCCAACATGTCCCTCGCCCGAGTGAGTCGACTTCTTGCCCTGGCCACTTTGCTTTCGGCTTGCGGCACATCTTCTGCGGCGAACAGCCCGACTGCGACGCGGAGCGCCTCGCCCACCATACCCGCCCACCTGATGTCGCCCACAGGCTGCGCCGTTGTCGTCGGCGGCGGCATCGGCAGCCAGTTCAGCGACAAAGAGGTGACTGCAACGTGGGACAAATTGAACTCAGCGATCACAACCGAGCTTCACGACAGGTTGGTGGAGAGCCAGTACAAGGTGACCAAATTTCTCGTTCCCACCGAGCGCACGCGCATGGCCCAGGACCTGGTGCTGAGCAACCTGGCCACGAGCCGCTGTAATCGGCTTCTGCAGGTTTCGCACCAAGTCGACGAGGACGCTTCGGGAAGGTACTTCCGCTTCGACGTGACACTGTTTCGCATCCAGGCGAAGGAGAGTGCCGGGTCGTCATCCGATGCCTACACCGTTACTGCAGTGAGTGAGTTCCGGCGAGAGTACCGCCACCCGCGTACGCAAGAGAGCTTCGACGGTTTCTACACCGGAGCCTTTGCCGAGAAGGTAATCGCTGATCTCACGCAGAGCGGATCCCTCACACCGCTCCGATAGGCGGCACCACGCAAGGCGCGACTGCGCCTTGCAGCGAAGGCGACATGGCGCGGGTGCAGCGCCAAAGGCACGGCGCGACTGGAGCAGCGTTGGCCAGGGCTGGGATGCGTCGAAGACGTGGTGCGCCTGACGGTGGACGCGTCGGTGCGGTATGCCTGCCCCAAAAGCCCGCCGATGCTCAAGTAGCCATCGATGCTGGGATCGATGGCACTGCACGGCGGCGCGGATCATTGCCGCTGCCCGAGAAGGCGCATTCCGCCGTTCGAGCTGGCCAGGCTGCCATGCGCGGCGCAGCATGCCGGCGCTCAGCGTCCCCCGGTTGCTGTGACCAGGGTGGTGCCGTTGTTACCGACCAGCCAGCCGGTCAGATCGTCGCTGAAGTGGGCGCCGGTCAGCGTGCCGTTGGCACCGCTGGCCTGGGGCGTCCATGTAAGGCCGCCGTCGCGCGTCTGCAGCACGGTGCCCGCGTCGCCCACTGCCCAGCCGTTGGCCGGCGAGGAAAAACGCACCTCGTTGAGGCGGGACGTGGTGGCACCCAGGCCGACGCGGGTCCATGTGCGGCCGCGGTCGGTGGAGCGCACGATCGTTCCCTGCTCGCCCACAGCGAGCGCCACCTGGTCGTCGACGAAGACGACGCGCCGCAGGAGTATGGCCACGCCAGTGGGGCGAGCCTCCCAGGAGTGGCCGCCATCGGAGGTGACAAACGCCACGCCGGGCATGCCCAACGCAACGCCATGCAACCTGTCGGCGAAGCGCACGGCTTGCAGCTCGCTCAGCGTATTCGAGCCGGCCACGGGCTGCCAGCTCAACCCGCCATCCACGCTGCGGAACACCTTGTGCTCGTCGGTCCAGGACTGGTTGCTGACGGCCCAGCCATGCGTCGCATCGACAAAATGGAAGCCCGAGATTGATGGCATGTTGCCGGCCGGTAAAGACGGTGCTATCCAGCTGTGCCCCTTGTCGTCGGTGCGGTACAGGCTACTGCCGGCGAGCACCCATCCCGCGCTCGCATCGGGCAGGAACTGCAGGTCGCGCCAGCCCGCGTAGGTCCACATGGTCCCGTGGGTCCAGGTATGTCCGCCGTCCGAGGTGCGCAGGTTGGTACCGTCTGCCCCGAGCGCCAGCCCTTCGCGCGAATCGAAGAACCAGACGCTGTTGAGCATCGGCATCGGCGTGCCGTTCGGGGAACGTTGCGCCCAGTGGATGCCACCGTCTGTGCTGAGGTAGATCTGGCCTTGCGAGTCCTTGAACTCCAGCACCTGCGCGGCGAACGCGCGAAGCTGAATGAGGAACGCGCCGTTGGCCGGCACCGGCGTCGGGATCGCATTCCACGTTGTGCCGCCGTCGGTCGTGCGGCGCCAGGCATTGCTTGCCCAGCCAGCCCCCGCAATGCCATTGTTGGCATCGGCGAACTGCATCGAGATTGACATGTTGTCGATCGGAGCGGCGAACGGTTGCCATGTGGTCCCACCGTCGACGGTGCGCAGGGTGACCGTGCGCGACACATAGCTGGCACCGCTGTTCGGATAGCCGGATTCGTGGCTGACCAGCCATGCATGCTCGGTGCCGGCGACTTGCAGATCGCCGATTGAGCGGCTCATGCCCGGCTCAAGCGCCGGCAGTGCCGGGACTTCGGACCAGGACGCACCCGCGTCAGCGGTTCGCATCAGGTACGGTGAATTGGTCCATCCGTACCCCACAGCCCACGCCACGTTGGCGCTCGCCGGTACGTAACGCTGTACGGAATAGGTGGAGGGCACGCTGATCCGCGACCAGTGCATCCCGCCGTCGGTCGTGACCAGCGGTCCCGACCACGAGTTCATCGTCACCCAGGCGGTGCTGGCATCGCTCGCGCCCAGAGACTGAAACGATTCCCCTGTGCCGACGCTGACCGCCTGCCAGGTAGCGCCGCCGTCAGAGGTCTTCAGGATCTGGCCGTTGGTGGTTGCGATCCAGCCGGTCTGCGCGTCGACGAAGACAACTCGGGTCAGCGCAAGCTCGGTGCCCGAACGCCGCGCCTGCCAAGTCACGCCAGCGTTGTTGGTGGACAGCAGAGTACCCGCCTCGCCGACGGCCCAGCCGTTGCGAGCGTCGACGTAGTCAGTGTCGTGGATCAAGTTGCCCTGCGGAAGCGGGCGCTGCCAGCACCATCCGCCCGACGTGGTGCAAGACTTGTCCTTGACCAGCGCCGTGTCGGTAACGGCGACGGTGGTGCTGGCGGTGGTCGATTCGCCCGCTTCATTTGTGACGGTGAGCTGCACGCGCAACAGGCCCGAGCGCGCATACGCGTGGACGGGCGCGCTGCCCACGCTGCTGCTGCCGTCGCCGAATTGCCAGACGTAGGTCAGCTTC
Organism: uncultured Burkholderiaceae bacterium; assembly: GCA_965653625.1. GTDB lineage: Bacteria > Pseudomonadota > Gammaproteobacteria > Burkholderiales > Burkholderiaceae_C > Albitalea. Next base: position 15,911 of record CBFHAS010000078.1, read on the forward strand.
CCGTCCGGATCACTAGCGTTGTGTGCGAAGGCGACGGCATCGCCCATCGGAGTGTTGCCTGCTGGAGACCTGATGACCAGATCGGCAGGCAGTGCGGTGGGCGGCGGCGCCGGGACAGGCGCGCTGTCGCCCCCGCCGCCGCAGGCGGCCAATCCGGCGACCAGCGCCGCGGACAGGAATAAGTGCATCCGCGCAACGCGCGCTTTGCGCACGCGCGGTGGCGGCATGCTCTGTGTTCGATTCAAGTAAGGAGCAATGGTGGTCAGACCGCCGCAATGCGGCAATCTACACACATAAGAAACACTGATGTGTTGAACATGACAAATAAGTCTCACTGAACTAGACTGCGCCGCATGCTTGCATACATGGCCGCGAGTGCCGCGGTGTTCAGGACGGTCAGATGGTCAGGGGCGAGATGATGTGGAATGAACGCTTAAGGTCAGTCGAGAAATCCCAAACCCTGCTGCTCAATGAGCAGTCGCGCAATCTGGAGAGCACCGGCCGCGAGGTGTTCAAGTTCGGGTTCGGCCAGTCACCGTTTCCGCCGCTGGACGTCGCCATCGAGGCATTGCGCCGCCATGCCGGCGCGAAGGACTACACACCGGTGCAAGGCCTGCCGGAGTTGCGCCGGCAGGTCGCGGAGTTCCACCGCACGGTTGACCGCATCGAGGCCAGCGCGGACCAAGTGCTCATAGGACCAGGCTCCAAGATCCTGATCTATGCGGTGCTTGCCGCATTCGAGCAGGCCGATGTGCTGATGGCTGCGCCGGCCTGGGTGTCGTATGCCCCGCAGGCGCAGCTGCTGGGTCACACGCCGATCCGCATACATACCAGCTACGAGCAGCGCTGGCGCGTGCTGCCCGAAACGTTGGAGGCGGCGGTGAAGGCGAAAGCCGATGCCAGCGTACCGACGGTGCTGATCCTGAACTACCCCGGCAACCCCGACGGCCTGAGCTACACGGCCGACGAAATGCGGGCGCTGGCGGCGAGCTTGCGCAGGCACAACATCCTCGTCGTCTCCGACGAGATCTACGGTCTGTTGCACCACACCGGCGAACATGTCTCGCTGGCCCGCCACTATGCCGAAGGCACCATCGTCACCGGCGGACTGTCCAAGTGGTGCGGGGCTGGCGGCTGGCGGCTGGGCGTGGCGCTGCTGCCCCAGACGCTGCAGGGCGAGTTCAAGGAAACGCTCCTCGGGATCGCGTCAGAAACGTACTCCTGCGCTGCCATTCCCGTGCAGCGGGCAGCCTGCGAGGCCTACCGCTGGACGGACGACTTGCAGGACTATCTTGCCCACCAGCGCCGCCTGCTCGCGAGCATCGGCGCATGGATGTCCGATGCGTTGATCAACGCTGGCGTGCGCGTGCACAGGCCCACCGGCGGCTTCTACCTGTTCCCCGACTTCTCTGACCATGCGGAACCGCTGCTGCGGCGCGCCGGCATAAAGACTTCGCAGCAGCTGTGCGAGCGCTTGCTGGCCGACACCGGCGTCGTATTGCTGCCGGGAGACGCCTTCGGCATGCCGCCGGAGCAATTGTGCGCACGCCTGGCCTATGTGGAGTTTGATGGACGTGAGGCGCTGAAGGCGTCGCGCGAGATCGGCCTGTCCGCGCCGATCGACGAGGCCGCGCGGGAGGCGATCTTCGCCAAGACGGTGCGCGGCACGCAAAAGCTCACGCAGTGGCTGGCTGCGTTCTGATGTCCAGCAAAACTCAGGGAGCAAAACCGATGATCACGATTCAATCGATGGACGATTTGCCCGAGACCCCGCTTCAGGACGTCAAGCCTGCGCGGGGCCGCTTCTCCAACGGTGCGGTCGCGCCCTTGATGGAGAAGTTTTATCCGGTGCAGCAGATTCAGATCATGCGCGACCACGGCGTGGACCAACGCATGATGTTCGGCATCAATCCGTACTACATGGCGCTGGTGAAGGGCGAGGAATACCGCGACGGATCCGGCCAGGTGCTTCTACCGGCGATGCCGCCGAGCAAGCCGCTGGAGGCGCTGGTCGTGCCCATCCTGGCCGAAGCCGACGACCTGAGCGGCGAGAAGGATCCGTCAAACCAGATTCGCTACAGCCCCGAGAGCCTGAAGGGCAAGATCCTGCACAAGTACGACGAGATCGTGCTCGGCTACGCGGCCCTGGCCTGCTCGGCCCACTGCCGCTACTGCTACCGGCTCGACATCTTCAATGGCTCCACCGGCAAGGGCTTGATCAAGCCCGACAACCTGAAGACCTACATCCTGGAGTACAACAGCAAGCTCGCCGACGATGGCGGCGTGGATCCGAAGACCGGCGAGCCCCGCTACCCGATCCGTGAGGTGCTGCTGTCCGGCGGCGACCCGATGGTGCTGTCGAACAAGAACCTTTACAAATACATGGCGGCGGCTGCCGAAGCCGGGGTGCACCTGGTGCGCATCGGCACCAAGGAAATGGCCTTCCGTCCGCAGCGCTTCGATCACAACCTCGCGGCCACGCTGGAGTTTTTCCACCAGAGCTTCCCTGACGTGCACGTCAACTTCGTCGTGCACTTCACGCATCCCGACGAGATGCTGGAGCGCGATACTGCCAACGCGTACATCCGCAACGAGCAGGGTTACTGCCGCTGGCTCAAGCCGGTGCGCGACGCGCTGAGCGTGGTGCAGCACTACGGCTTCGTCACCCTCGAGAACCAGACGCCCATCATCGCCCGCGTGAACGACGATGCCCGGAGCCTGCGCATCCTGCAGGAGGAACTGCGCCGCAACGGCATCAAGCCGAAGTACCTGTTCCAGTGCCGAGAGATCGAGGGCCACAGCGCTTTCGCGGTGCCCGTCGAAGATGCCTGGGCCTTGCACAACGAGTCGCAGAGGGGCCTGTCCGACACCGCGCGCTCGCGCTTCGCGATGTCTACCGAGGCAGGCAAGCTGGAGGTCGTGGCGGTCATCGACGGGCCGTCGAAAGGCGCGTTCGGCGCGCTTGCGCCAGCCACCGCGAGTGTGTTCGGTGAAGGGCTGGTGGTGATGAAGGTGCACCGCTCGCCGTTCGCTGCCAAGACGCAGGGTGACCTGATCATCGCGCGCCGCAATCCGCAGGCGCTGTGGCTGTCGGACTATGAGGACCGCATCATCTATGACGGCCGCAATTCGGGTGAAGCGAAGTACAAGCGTCCCGACCCTGCGCGCGAGATGCAGCGTGCGCCCGCTGTCGCGGAGGAGGAGCCGTCAGCCGTGCCCGCGCTTTAATCTGGTGGCGCCGGGCAGCAGTGTCTTCATGTAGCCCGGCGCCTCATCGTGCATGAATTGTTTGAAGGCGAGCGCCGCCGGGCTCAGCGATTTGCTGGCCCGATGGATCACATACCAGTTGCGCACGATGGGCAGGCCTTGTGCATCCAGCAGCAGCAGGTTCCCGGTCTGGTGTTCGAGGCTGATGGTGTGCAGCGAGATGAACGCCAGGCCCATGCCGGCCATCACCGCCTGCTTGATCGACTCGTTGCTCGTCATCTCCTGCACGATCAGCGGCTTCAGCCCATGCCCGGCGAAATACTGCTCCATCGCATAGCGCGTGCCGGAGCCTGATTCGCGGGCGATGAAGGGTTGGCTGCCCAGCTTGGCCGGCGTCAGCCTCTTCTTCGCCGCCAGCGGATGCCCGGGCGGCGCGATCACGCCGTGCGGATGCTTGGCAAACGGCTCGGCCACCACCTGCAGATGAGTGGGCGGTCGGCCCATGATCGCCATATCGACTTGGTCGTTCTCGAGCCGGGTGATGACGTCCTCGCGGTCGGCGATCGCGACTTCGAGCTCGATCTGCGGATGCTCGCTGCGGAACTGCGCGATCAATCGTGGTGCGAAGTAGCGCGTCGTCGTCACGATGGCGATCCTGATCTTGCCGTGCTGCAAGCCCTGCAGCGCGTCTATGGCTTCGCCGGCCTCGCGCAGCGTTTGCGCGACGCGCTGCGCGTAGGGCATGAGCGTTTCGCCGGCGCGCGTGAGGCCGAGGCTGCGGCCGCGCTTCTCGAACAGAGCCATGCCCAAGGTATCGGCCAGCTGCGACATCTGCATCGACACCGCGGGTTGGGTCAGGTGCAGCGCTTCGGCCGCGCGCGCAAAGCTTGAATGCTCTGCCGCGGCCAGAAAGATCTGCAGCTGGCGCAGCGTCGCGTGGCGTAGGGCGTCTGGCATTGGGCGCGGATTCTACGGAGGCGGGCCTGCCACGTCAGCGAAGTCGACGTCCCCGCCAAGGCTCTATGCCGTTTCGTGCGGAACGCAACGGCACAGCCCGTGTCAAGGGTCGCCGAATTTTCCCCGTCCGTGGTCGTTCAAATTTCCCCACCCTGTTGAGATGCGTTGTCGTCGTGTGAACGGACCAGCCCTGCTTTGAGCTTGTCCTTCAAGCGGTATGAGTTGCCGCGGATGTTCATGGTGACGGCGTGGTGCAGCAGGCGGTCGAGGATCGCGGTAGCGATGATGCGATCGCCGAAGACTTCCCCCCAGGCGCCGAAGCTCTGGTTGCTGGTCAGGATCATCGGCCCGCGCTCGTAGCGCCGGCTGATCAGCTGGAAG
>CBFHAS010000079.1:0-20368 GCA_965653625.1 uncultured Burkholderiaceae bacterium
TTCCTCCACCGTCGCGCCGCGCACCAGGTAGAACTGCGCCGGGCTTGGCACTCCCAGAAGCTCGCTCACCCTCCGTTGGAATTGGATCAATTCGGAGGGCGAGTTCTGCAGCTGTCGAATGTCGTCCTGGACGGTAAACCTCACCAGGCCGGCTACACACAGCCCGGCCATCACGATGCATGCGAGCCCGGTGCCTCGCGTGAGCCCGGCACGGGGCCAGCGGGCCAGGCTTTCGGACACCGCCTGCGACACCCATCCGCTGCGCACGGTGCCGCGGTCGAGCAAGGGAAACCAGCATGCCACCGTGAGCAGCGCCGCGATCAAGCCGACGGAGGAGAACAGCGCCATCTGGCGCAACCCCGGGAAGGGCGCGATACCCAACGCCAGATAGGCCGCCACGCTGGTCAGCAAGGCCAGCGTCAGCCCGGGCAGCAGCTGCCGCATGAGGCTGCGCGGTTCGACCTCGGGCCGACTTTGCCGGCTGGCGAAGTAGTGGATGCCGTAGTCCTCAGCCACGCCCACCAGGCTGGCGCCGAACACCAGCGTGAGCAGATGCACCTTGCCGAACACCCAGGCCGTGACCGACAGCGCGCAGGCACATCCCACGACCAGCGACAAGGCGACGAGCACGATGGGCCGCGGCGAGAGGAACGCCGCCCACACGAGCAGCAGCACGGCCGCCAGCGAGCCCCAGCCGATGGTGTTGATCTCGCGGCTGGCCGCCACTGCGGCGGCTTCGGCATGCAGCGGCACGCCGGCCTTGAGCACCTGCAGCATGGGCCGGGCCGCGCGCGCCGCGGTTTCAGCCGACCGCAGGGCATCGCCGAGCACGGCATCGCCGCCCAGACTGAAGGCCGAGCCCGTCAACTCGTAGCGCAGCACGACCCAGTGCAAGCCTTCGCCGGCCAGCCACAGCTCCCCGTCGCGGGGCCGGGCGCGCGTGTCGCCAGCCCGCGCGCTCCACCAGGATGCCCAGAGCCCCAAGGGATCGGCGGCCCAGTCGGACAGCCTTGCCCGCGCTGCCGGCTGGTAGAGCGCGGCCAAGGCGGCCTGCGTGAGCGCGGGCATCGGCGTGCCGTTCAGCTGCTCTCGCTGGGCGCGGGTGAGAAGGCGGTCGCGCCAGGGCCGGTAGAAGGCGATGCTTTGGGCGATGCCGGCCTCATCGGCCACAGGCACCTCGTGCAACGGCAACAGCGTGGTGCTCATGGCGGCACGCCACGAGCGCGCGGCTTGCTGCGCCTCGGCCAACTGCGGCGCACCGAGCAGCACAAGCACCTGGCGCGAGGCACGCTCAGTAAGCCGCTGGGTGGCGATGTTCAGTTCCGGCGCCTGCTCGTTCCCTGGCAACAGGGCCATGACATCGGCATCCAGGCTGCCGGAGCGCCAGAAGTGCCACTGGTGCACCGCCACGGCCAGCACGAACAGCAACCACAGACACGCGGCCGCAACCGGCAGCCACCTTTTTCGGCGGGCGGTTGCGGCCTGTTCAGGCAAAGGCAGCGATGCCGAGTTACTCAAAGCGGGCCTCCTCCTCGCGAGTCAGCCCGACCGCCTGCACGTGGCCGCCGAAGTGGATGACGCTGGTGTCGCCCTGTGCTTCCTGCAGGCGGACGATGCGCACATGCCCGTCGCCCTCCAGCTCGATACTGGTCACCCATTGCGACAGGGCCGCATCGCGCGGCGCAAGCGACAGGCGCCAGGCAGCGGCGCCCCGGAGTTCGCCGTCGATATGGAAGCGCGAGCCAAGCGTGGCCAGGTCGGCCGTCAGCAGCGCGAACAGCATCTCGTTCACGGCGCGCAGGCCGGGCTCGTCGCGTGCATCGATGCGTTGCTCAGGCCGGCCATCGGCCCGTCGCGAGAGCAGGCGATCGCGGGTGATCACGAGCGACGACTCGAAGGGCTCGCGGGTGTGCCACACCACGCCCCGATCCCTGGCCAGGAGGAAATCGCCGCGCGACACCAGGGGATTGCGAAACCCTTTGACGGTCTTGCGCTGCTGGAATTCGCCGCGCACGACCGGCGCATCGATCAGGCGTCCTCGCACCTGCTCCACGAGCGGCGGCGCGACCATGATCGGCATGGCCAGCGCGGCGATCCACCCGGCCAACAGCCCGCGGCGCGTCAGGCCCCTCACGGCGACACCCCTAGCTTTTCCCACAGCACCGGCGGGCAGACGAAGCACATCTCCTGCGTGTTCATGTCGACGGCCACTTGGATGGATGTGGCGCGGTGCACCTTGGCCCCGGTCTGCGCATCGCGGATGAGGTAATCAATGCGCAGCCGGTTCTCCCATTCCAGGATGGTGGCCTTCACCTTGAGCGGCTGCCCGAAGGTGGCGGAACGCACGTACTTGAGCCGCAGGTCGACCACCGGCCAGGCGTAACCCGACTCGCGCATGCGCGTGTAGTCGTAGTCGTACTTGGCCAGCAGCGCGCAGCGTGCCAGCTCCAGGTACTTGACGTAGTGGCCATGCCACACGATCTCCATCGCATCGATGTCAAAGAACGCTGGCGTGACCTCGATCTCGTGGCTCAGGTCAGGACGCATACGGGCTCCACGCGGGCTCGCGGAGCGCGGCCAGCAGGTGCTGCAGTTCGGCATCGAGTGCGCGGTCTTCCACCACCAGCGCGATGCGGTTCTCCAGCTCGGCATGGAAAGCCGCCAGCGCGGGGCCGAGCGTCAGCTGCGCGTCGGCACGCCGCCGCAGGGCCAGCGCCTGGCGGGCGGCGATCAGCATGGCGGCGATCACCTGCTCGGTCAGCTCCAGCACGCGCAAGGCGTCTCGCGCGGCGATCGTGCCCATGCTCACCTTGTCCTGGTTGTGGCACTCGGTGGAGCGCGAGAACACCGAGGCGGGCATCGTTTGCTTCAGCGCCTCGGCCGTCCATGCCGACACGCTGATCTGCAGAGCCTTCAGGCCGTGGTTCACGGCGGCGCGCGGGCCCTCGGCGGCCGACAGATTGGGCGGCAAACCATGGCTGTAGCGCGCATCGACCAGCAGCGCCAGCTGGCGGTCTAGCAGGTCGGCTACGTTGGCCACCGCGTTCTTCAGGCTGTCCATCGCGAACGCCACATGGCCGCCGTAGAAGTGCCCGCCGTGCAGCACCTGCTCGCGCTCGGCGTCGATGATGGGGTTGTCGTTGGCGCTGTTGAGCTCGTTTTCGATGAGCGTGCGGAAAAACGGCATCGCGTCTTCCAGCACGCCGATGACGTGCGGCGCACAGCGCAGCGAGTAGCGGTCCTGCAGGCGCTGCTCGTTGCGCGCCGGGCGATCGCTGGCCAAGTCTGCGCGCAGCCGCTCGGCCACGCGCTGCTGCCCGGCATGCGGCTTCACTTCGAACAGCGCTTCGTCAAAGTGGTGTGCGTTGCCAGCGCTGGCCACCACGTTGCATGCGGTCAGCCGCGTGGCCAGCCGCGACACCGTGTCTGCCCGCTGCCAGGCCAGGTAGGCCAGCGCCGTCATCACCGCGGTGCCGTTCATGATGGCCAGCCCTTCCTTGGGACGCAGGCGAAGCGGCGCGATGCCCAGCGCAGCAAAGGCGTCGCGGGTGCTGCAGCGCTCGCCTCGCCACAGCACTTCGCGCTCGCCGCACAGCACGGCCGCCACGTAGGACAAGGGCGTGAGATCGCCGCTGGCGCCGACCGAGCCCTCGGCCGGAATCAAGGGCAGCACGTCGTGTACCAGAAGGCTCTCGATCTGCTCCAGCAGCGCCACGCTCACACCGCTCTTGCCCTGCGCCAGCGAGGCCAGTCGCACCGCCAGCACCGCGCGTGTTTCCTCAGGCGTGAGCCAGCGCCCGGCACCGCAGCCGTGGTAGGCGTACAGGTGATGCGGCAGCTCCGCCACCAAGGACGGCGGGATGGTCACGGTGCACGAGTCGCCGTAGCCGGTGGTGACGCCGTAGATGACGCCGTCTTCGCGCAGCAGGCGGTCCAGGAAATCCGCGCCGCGCGCGATGCGTTCGCGGAAGGCGGGCGCTCGCGAGAGCTCGGCCACGGCCCGGCGATGGGAGATCGCGAACACGTCCTCAATCGCCAGGCGGCTGCCGTCGAAACACACGCGGGGAACATCAGGTGTTGTCATGGCGCGGCACAGCCAGCGGCTGCTCCCAAAACGAGAAGAAGTTGAACCATTCGTAAGGCGCGTGCGCGAGCCGCGCCTCCAAGCGCGAGGCGAAGACGTCGGCGTGGCGGGCCAGCGCTTGGACACGGGCGGCTCGAGGCAGCTCGACACGCTGCGCCAGCGGCTCGAAGTACACCGCATGGCCGCCCGGCTCGCGCAGGCACAGCATGGCGTACAGCGGGCACTTGAGCAGCGAGGCCAGCACGTAGGGCCCCGCGGGAAAGGGCGCCGCGCGGCCGAGGAACGGGGCCCACGTGGTGGTGTTCGCGCCGGGATGCAGGGGTACGCGGTCGCCTGCGATGGCGATGAGCTCACCGCGTGCCACTTTGTCTGACAGGAGGACGGCCGTGGCGGGCGTCACGTCGCTCACCTGCATCAGCGTGATGCCGCTGTCGGGCCGGAGCCGGCTCAGCATGCGATTGAAGCGCTCGGCGTGCGCCGTGTGGACCAGCACGGTCAGCCGGAAGCTGCCGCGCAGTTCGGCGATGGCCTGGCACAGCTCCAAGCAGCCGACGTGCGCGGTGACCAGCATGGCGCCCTCGCCCCGCTCGATCATCTGCAGCAGCGGCTCGTGTCCCACCACGCGCAGGCGACCGCTGCCTCCGCTCATGGCCAGCATCTTGTCGAGCAGCGTGTCGGCGAACGACAGGAAGTGGCGCAGGGTGTGGCGCCGGCCCGGCAAAGCGCCGAGGCTGCCGTGGCACGCCTGCATCCGGCTCAGGTACTCGAACGAGGCATGTCTGGCCTCGCGGCGCGTAACCCAGTAGTACAGCACCACCGGGTAGAGGCAGGCGAGGAAGGGCAGCCGGCCCATCAGACGATGCACGCCGTAAAGAAACCACATGCCGGCAACAAAGGTGCTCTCACCGACGTGAGCCCAGTGCGTCATGACAGCACCCCGCTCGTCGAGTACGACGATCGACCCTCCGAGAGGGTCGGGCCTTGCTTGGGGCGGCCCGGCGCGGCGGCCCGAAGGCAGGTTGAGGACACAGGGTGCCTCATGCCCCCGCCACCTTGCGCCACAGCAACCGCGGGGAGCGCCACAGCATGCCCACGAACAGCACTGCATGCATGCGCGAGATCAGCAGGTTGTCGAGCCAGACCCTGAAGTGCGACACGCCGTCTTGCGGATAGCTCACGCGCGTGGGCTGGCTCACGATGGGCACGCCGCGCCAGTGCAGGCGCACGAGCACCTCGACGTCGAAGTCCATCCGCTCGCCGAGCGATGCGTGGTCGATGAGGTCCACCACCGTCGTGAGCGGGTACACGCGAAAGCCGCACATCGAGTCGCGGATCTCGAAGGAGAGCGTGTGGATCCACACCCACACATGCGTGGCGTAACGCGCGTAGAGGCGGCCCTTGGGCACGCTGGCGTCATAGACAGGGCAGCCGCAAACGACCGCCTTCGGATGCTCATGCGACAAGGCCAGGAAGCGAGGGATGTCGGCCGCATCGTGCTGGCCGTCGGCGTCGATCTGCAGCGCGTGTGTATAGGCTTGGCGATGAGCCTCCCGCAGGCCGGCCATCATGGCGCCGCCTTTGCCCCGGTTGCGTGGCAGCCGCACCAGCGTGACGGCGTCGCCGTGCTCCTGTGCCAGCGCGTCCAGCACCTGCGCGCAGCCTGGCTCGCTGCCGTCGTCGACCAGCACGCAGCGCAGCCCTTGCCGGCGCACGGCCTGGACCATGCCGCCCACCGTGGCCGGGTGGTTGTACACGGGGATCACGGCGACAGTCGACTCACGCATCGCCGGCCTCGAAGACGATCCGCCCGCTGGCATGCACGCCTTCCGCGGAGCTGTAGCGAAAGCCGAGCACGGCGGCATCGGCCTGCCATTGCAGCGCGAGCTCCACCATCGTGCCGGGCCGCACCGGCCGCTGGAACTTCAGCGCATCGAGGCGGAGAAAACGTGCCGGCAGTGCGAAGCACTCGCGCGCGAAGTGAATAGCCCAATCGACTTGCGCGACACCCGGCAGGATGGGCTGGCCGGGAAAGTGGCCATCGAAGGCGGCAAGCTCGGCGGAGATGTCCAGCTGGACGATGGCGCTGCTTGCATCGCGTGGCCCCCACTGCGCCGCCGGCAGCGTGGGCCTGAACAACGCGGCCAGCAGCGCCTCGGTGCTCTTGCCCTGCGCGTTGACGGGCAGCGCACACACATAGCGCCATCGACGCGGCAGCGCCACGCGCTCCACGTGTTCGAGCAAGGCGCTGCGCAGCCGCTCGTTCAGCGCCCGCTTGCCTTGTCGCTGGAGCAGCGCCCAACCTTCCGCGCTGGGCACCACCACGGCGCCCAGGCGGTCGCCCTGCAGCGGCAGCACGCGCGCCTCGTGAACCTCGGGGCAGGCGGCGAGCGCCGCGTCCATCGCCGTGAGCGACACCCGCTTCTCCTGCACCTTCACGATGCGATCGGCGCGGCCCCGCAGCACGAAGCCGTCTTCAGCGACCTGGGCACGGTCCGATGTGGTCCACCAGGCGTTGCTGTCGAGATGCGGCGAGCGCACCTCCAGCAGGTCGCCCTCGATGCGCCACTGCACTTCGGGCAGGGCCCGCCAGGTATCGCCATGCTGCGCGCGACGACGCCAGGCGATGCCGCCCGTTTCGGAGCTGCCGTACACCTCGGTCGGGGAATGGCCGAGCAGCGTGAGGGAAGCCTGGGCAGCCCCGGGCGGCAGTGGCCCGCCGGACGAGAACACCGCACGCAGCGCGCGGCGTGCCGGCTCCCAGTGGATCTGCTCGGGCAACCGCTTCAAATGCGCCGGGCTCGCCACCAGCACGCTGCTCGCATGCGGGCTGGCGACGATCTCCTCTGGGTGGTCCAGCCGCTTGGCGCTGAAGGGCCGGCCGGCGGCCAGCGGCCACAGCACCGAGAACAGCAGCCCGTAGATGTGCTGGTGCGAAACGGTGCCGAGCACCACCGAGTCGTCCAACTCGGCACCGAAGGCGGTCTGGAGGTGATGCACCTCGGCGTCCAGCTGCGCGAGCTGCTTGGGAATCGCCACCGGCTCGCCGCTGGAACCGGAGGTGTAGACGATGAGCCGGGTCGCGTCCGCATCGAGCGCTTGCCACAGCTGCGCCGGCTGCGCATCGCCGCACAGCGGCAACTCGGAGGCGAAGGCATCGACTTCAGCGCGCAGCCGCAGCACCGTGGCCGGCTGCAAGTCACCGGGCAGGAACACCTCGACACCGGCATGCCAGGCGCCCCACAGCGCCGTGGCGAAGCGGTAGCTGTCATCGTCGTAAAGGGCGAATCGACGACCTCCGTGGCTGGCGAAGCGCGCCCGCCAGCCGGCCACGTCATCGAGGAAGCGCGCCCGGCACACCAGTTCGCCCGCGCACCAGGCGATCGGCCGGTCGGCCGATGCCACGGCCGCCGCCACCCGCGGCAGGGCAAGCCAGGCGGAGACGCTGTCAGCCATGGGCCACCCTTGCCTTCACGCGCCGGCGCACCAGCCACTCGGCACCGAACAGCACGCCCATGAGCCCATAGGCGATAACGCCGTTGTACAAGGCCCATGCCTCGGTCGATGCCCACAGCGCCGTGGCCAGCGCGATGGAGCCGTTGCCCACGAAGAACAGGCACCACACCTGCGTGACACGACGGGTGTAGCGCACGGCGGCAGGCGGCAGATCGGGCTCGGACAGGCGGGCCAGCCGTTCGATGGCCGAAGGCGGGCGCGCCAGGCTGGTGGCGAACACGGCGAGCAGCACGGCGTTGACCAGCGCCGGGTAGAGCTTCAGCGGGCCCCAGGCATTGAACAACAGGCTGGCCGCCGCCATGGCCGCCGCACCCGCCGCCGCGACCCACCAGAAGGCTTGCCGCGTGGCGCAGGCCCGAGCGAACGCCAGCACCGTCAGCGCAAGCGCCAGCCAGCGGGGTTCCAGACGGCCGTGGCTCAGGTAGACCGCCAGCGGAAAGGCCAGCGTCCCGAGCGCGACGCCCACGGTGAGCAACTTGGGCAAATGATTTCTCAGGCAGGCTTCGCGTCGTTCAGGAGGCCGTGCAGCGCATCGACCACATCCTGGACCGTGCGCACGGACTTGAACGCGTCGGGCTGCAGCCGCTTGCCCACCAGCGGCTTGAGCTGCACGATGAGGTCGACCGCGTCGATGCTGTCGATGTCGAGATCATCGTGGAGCCGCGCCTGCGGCGTGATCCGCGCCACGTCGATCTCGAAGGTGTCGTGAAGGATCGAGACGATGCGCTCGAAGATGACTTGCTTGTCCATGGGAGTCTCAAAGCTTGCGCTGCGCGGACACGAACGCCGCCAGCGACCGCACGCTGGCGAAGTGCCGGCGCGTCTCCTGGGAATCGGCCGACAGGCTGACCCCGTAGCGCTTCTGCAGCGCCAGCCCCAGCTCCAGCGCGTCGATGGAATCGAGGCCCAGGCCCTCCACGAACAAAGGCGCATCCGCCACGATGTCATCCGGACGGATGTCTTCGAGCGACAGCGACGAGACGATCAGTTCCTTGATTTCCTGCTCAAGCGGCTGCACGGGCGATCTCCGGGAAAAAGTAGTCGGCGAGATGGTCGTTCAAGCGACGCGCGGCCAGCGCCTCGCTGCGATGGAGGTCGGTGAAGCGGCGCACCTCGATGTCGTCGCCCACCTCGATCACGAAGTGCGCGCGCCGCGGGGGCACGCGCCACCATTTCTGGCCCTTCGCGAGCGTAGGCGGCGTGACACTGATGCGCACGGGGGTCACGTCCACCCCGGCACGCACGGCCACGTTGGCCGCACCGCGCTGCAGCCGCACGCTTCCGTCCAGCGGCGTGCGGGTGCCTTCTGGAAAGACGATGAGATTGTTCCCTGCCCGCAGAGAAGCGATGCAGTCTTCCACCAGGGCCGGGCCGGCGTCGTTGCATACCAGGCCGGCGGCACGCACTGGCCCGCGCGTGAAGGGATTGCTGGCGAGCGCCGCTTTCACGATGCAATCGGCACGCTGCACCAAGGCCATGAGGAACACCACGTCGATGAGCGACGGATGGTTGGCCAGGATCAGCATGCCCCGGCGGCGCAGCTTGTCGATGCCGCGCAGCTCGTAGCTGATGACGCCCACGGCGCGCATCATCCCGATGAAGCCGCGAAAGCTGTGATAGATGATCGCCCGTGCGGCAGCCGCCCTGTGCTGCGGCCGGCGGACCGCCACACCGAGCAGCGGAAACACCGCCACACGCAGGATGAGACCACCAAGGCCGAAGCCCGCAAAGCACCACGCCGTCGCGATGACCCGCCAGTAGCGATCGAACCGTTCACCCATGGCGGCGCAAGGTCCACGAGGTGCCGTCGGCCCGGTGCCTGAATTCGGTGTCGCCCGACAGGGCAAAACGCATCACGTCCAGCCCGAAGGGCAGCACGGGATCGGCGTCCTCGTTTTCGCAGCCACACGAAATTTCGATGCGAGACTGGCCCGCCACCGGCGCACGCAAGCGCCAGGCCCATGCATAGCGGGCCGTGGGTTCGTCATGGAAGCACGCATACGCTCCCGGCAGCGGCGCGTCGTAGCAAACCAGGTTCACCTCGGTTGCCCCGTCCGCAAGCAGTGCGACGGCCTCGACCAGCCCGGCCGCGGCGCTGGCAACGCCGGCCGCCACGGCCACCTGGTGGGCACGTTCGCCCCGGGCAATGGAGTACAGGGCACCGATGGCGTTGTGCACCGACAAGCCGAAGCCGGTGGGCGAGACCGCCTCGCCGCGCACCACCTCGGCCAGCAGCTCCAGGGAGCGCGTGGCGTCGCCGTAGCGCGACGCGAAGACCATCGGCACGCCGGGTTCGGCAGCTTGGCACCAGTACGCCACCTGCACCGCCATGCGGCCCATCGGGTCGAGGCGCCGCCGCGACATGGCGGGCATCTCGGAGAGCGCGGGCACGCTGTCCCCGACGGGCAGCCAGGGCTGCGCCGCCCAGGCGTTCCATTGGGTGGCGGTTTCCAAGCCAGGGGCATACGCCGCCCAGGCGGTGATGGTGAACTCTGCTCTCAATTGCTGCTACTGCGAGAGCGGCTCAGCGGCTCGATGTGCCGCACGACTTCCGCCGCCCCTTCTCCCCCTCGAAGGCCGGGATTCTAGGAGCCCGAATTCGCGCCGGCGATTCCAGCGGTGTGTTGAATTTGGGGGGAGGCGGCCGGTCGACGCATGCACCAAAGAAAAGGGGCCGCACGGAGCGGCCCCTTTTCGGCTTTCTGTGAGCGACGGGTATCAGCGATCGTCGTGGCGATACCGCCTGGGGTCGGCCGGCACCCAGTTTCCTTCGCGGTACGGCGTGCCGTACTCATCGCGGTGGTCGTGGTGGCGGTGGTGGTGGCGCCACCGGCTGTGACGGTGATGCCTCTCAGGCTGCGCGACGTAGACGACCGGGGCCGGGTGGTAAACCACCGGGGGCGCCATGTACACTGGTGCCGGCCGGTACACCACGGGCGGCGGTGCCACATAGACCGGCGCCGGCACGTAGACCGGCGCGGGTGCCGCGTAGACGGGCGCATTGGAGATCACCGTGGCCACAGCCGGGACGTTGATGCCGACGGACCAGTACACGTCGCCAGCCCGCGCCGCACCGGCGGTCAGGGCGCAGCCGAAGGCGGCAATGACACAAGCAAGATTCTTCTTCACGCGGGCTCCGTTTCTGCCAGGTACGGTTGCTTCAACGCGCGGGCCTCATGACCTCGTTGACGGCACAACGTAAAGAAGGGTTTCTCGACTCGGCGTGTCGCAGGATGCCACCCGCTCCTTGCGGTGGAGACACGGGGGTGTTGCACCAGGGCATGGCACCCCCATCGATAGAATGCCCGGCACCTTTCCTGGGCCAACGCCTGCCATGACTTCGCCTAAGCACGACGCCCCGCCTGCGGGCGACATGAAGACCAGCAACTTCCTGCGCCAGGTGATCGAACGGGACCTCGCGCAAGGCTCCGGCCAGGGGCGGCAGTGGGCCGGCAGCCCCGGCGATGCCACGCACCAGGCGCAAGGCGGCTCCGATCCGGCGCGCATCCGCACGCGCTTTCCTCCTGAGCCCAACGGCTATCTGCATGTGGGCCATGCGAAGAGCATCTGGCTGAACTTCAGCCTGGCACAGGAGTACGGCGGCGTGTGCCACCTGCGCTTCGACGACACCAACCCCGAGAAGGAGGAGCAGGAGTACGTCGACGCCATCGTCGAGATGGTGAAGTGGCTGGGCTACGACTGGCACACCAACGGCACGATCCACCTGTTCTACGCCAGCAACTACTTCGGCTTCATGTATCGCGCGGCCGAGTACCTCATCGAGACGGGCCACGCCTACGTCGACGAGCAGACGCCCGAGCAGATGCGCGCCACGCGCGGCGATTTCGGCACGCCGGGCACCGACAGCCCGTTCCGCCATCGCTCGCCCAAGGAAAACCTGGCGCGCTTTCGCGAGATGCGCGACGGCCGCCACGCCGACGGCGCCATGGTGCTGCGCGCCAAGATCGACATGGCAAGCCCCAACATCAACCTGCGCGACCCGGCCATCTACCGCATCAAGCGCGCCACGCACCACAACACCGGCGACACCTGGTGCATCTACCCGATGTACGCCTATGCGCACCCCATCGAGGACGCGCTGGAAAACATCACCCACAGCATCTGCACCCTCGAGTTCGAGGACCAGCGGCCGTTCTACGACTGGACGCTGGAGCGCCTGGCGCCCCTCCTGCGCGAGCCGCAGTTCCGACGCGCGCACCAGCTCGTCGAGAAGATCGAGGCCGAGGGCCTGGAGGCGGGCAAGGAGTTCGCCCTGCACTGCCACAACCACGCGGACAAGCTGTTCGCCAGCGAGCCCGAGGCGAGGATGCGCGCCCTCTTCTCGCGCTGGGAGCACGACAGCGACCGCGTCGTGCACGAGCTGCCCGAGTTCTTTTCACTGCTCAAGCAGGAGACGGCCCAGTTCACGCCGCTCCTGCAACACGCGCTCGACGCCCACCACCCCAACCTGTTCGCCTTGCCGCACCAGTATGAGTTTGCGCGGCTCAACCTCACCTACATCGTCACCAGCAAGCGCAAGCTCAAGCAGCTGGTGGACGAGGGCCACGTGCAGGGCTGGGACGACCCGCGCATGCCCACGCTCGTGGGGCTGCGCCGCCGCGGCTATACGCCCGAGAGCCTGAAGCTTATGGCCGAGCGCAGCGGCGTGAGTAAGGCCGGCGGCTGGATCGACTACTCGGCGCTCGACATCGCGCTGCGCGATGACCTCGAAGGCAAGGCGCCACGCGCCATGGCCGTGCTGGACCCTCTGCCGCTCAAGCTCACCAACTGGGCCGAGGTGTTCGGCAGCGATTCACACCGCGAAGCCTGCACGGCACCGGCGCATCCCCAGCGGCCTGAGCTCGGCACGCGGCGCTTCAGCCTGGGCCCCGAGGTGTGGATCGAGCGCGACGATTTCGCCGAGGTGCCGCCCAAGGGCTTCTTCCGCCTCTTCCCTGGCAACCGCGTGCGGCTCAAGTATGGCTATGTCGTCGAGTGCACCGGCGCCGAGAAGGATGCCTCAGGCCGCGTGAGCGCCGTGCTAGCGAAGCTGGTACCCGATACCAGGAGCGGCACACCGGGAGCCGATGCGGTCAAGGTGAAAGGCACGATCACGTGGCTGGGCATGCATGACGCGCTGCCGGCCGAGATCCGCCTGTACGACCGGCTCTTCACCGAGGCGCAGCCCGATGCCGGCGGCGCCGACTACCTGCAGCGACTCAATCCCGAAAGCAAGAAGATCGTGCGCGGCTATGTGGAGCCTGCGTTGAGCGAGGCGCCCGCCGACACGCGCTACCAGTTCGAGCGGCACGGCTACTTCGTGACCGAGCCGCGCGATCACCGCGCCGACGCACCGGTGCTGAACAAGATCACCGGGCTGAAGGACGGCTGGGCCAAGTAGCGGAGCATTTGCAAGCAGAGTGGGGGCGTGGGGGCATTCTGGCGTGATGAGCGGGCATGTCGGATTCGTTCACACCTTCTCAAAGCTCCCGCTCGATCTCCAGCACCCGGAACGCCGGCCGGTCCGGGTGGCTGCGCTGCAGCAGCGGCTTCGCCACGTTGTAGACCGGCACGCCGCTCACCGTGCGACCCTCCGGCGCGCCGCGGTGCGCATGGCCATGCACCACCGCCGTCACCGGGTAACGCAGCAGCGGATCCTCCAGCCGGCTGCTGCCCAGGAAGGGATAGATCTCGACCGGCTCGCCTTGCACCGTGCCGGCGATTGGCGAGTAGTGCAGCATGGCGATGCGCTGCGGCGTGCGCAGCTTGGCGAGCGCCGATTCCAGCTTGAGCGCCTCCTGGATGGCCTCGTTCACGAACAGCTTGATCGCCGACTCGCCCCAGGCGCCCAGCGAGCCGCGGCCGAAACCTCCGGCGAACCCCTTCGCGCCCGCGATGCCCACGCCGTGCACCTCCACGGCTTCGCCGTCGAGCACCTTGACGCCGGCATCCATCAGAACTCGCCGCACTTGGTCGGGCACGCCCGACTCGTAGTCGTGGTTGCCCAGCACCGCGATCATCGGCTTGGACACCACGCTCAATTCCTCGGCCAGCACTTTCGCCTCATCGGGCAAGCCGTAGTCGGTGAGATCTCCGCACAGCAGCAAGGCGTCGGCGGCTTCCGATGCCTGCGCGAAGAAGCTGCGCAGGGTGCCGGCTGATTCCCGGGTGCAATGGATGTCGCCGACGGCGGCGAAGCGAAGCGGTGCGGCTGGGGCCATGCGCGATCCTCCGGTGGTTGTCCGGGCACTTGAGAGCCGATGGCAAGCGGCAAGCCCAGGCGGGGCACGCCGATTGCTCTCAGCAGTCCAAGCCAATTGCGAAGGGCCCAAACATGCCCGCTGTACTCGCCGGCGAGCTCCCCCGCGAAGACACAGAGCCCGCCACGACGGCGTTCTACCGAAACGTGCTGCTCACGCTGGCGGGTGATGGCGTTCCCTGTCTCGTGGGCGGCGCGTTCGCGTTCGCGTGCTTCACCGGCATCCAGCGCGACACCAAGGACCTCGACCTGTTCATCCGGCGCGAGGACTACCCGCGCATGGAGACGCTGCTGGGACAGGCCGGCTACCGCACCGAGATGACCTTCCCGCACTGGCTGGCAAAGGTCCATGCCGGGGACGCGTTCGTAGATCTGATCTTCAATTCGGGCAATGGCGTGCTGCCGGTCGACGACACCTGGTTCGAGCATGCCCACGATGCCGAGTTGCTGGGATTGCGGGTGAAAATGGCGCCACCCGAGGAGAGCCTGTGCTCCAAGGCGTTCGTCATGGAGCGCGAGCGCTACGACGGCGCCGACGTAGCACACCTGCTTCGCGCCTGCGCCGCCCGGCTCGATTGGCGGCGACTGCGCCGCCTCTTCGGGCCGCACTGGCGGGTCTTGCTGAGCCACCTCGTGCTGTTCGGCTACATCTACCCTGGCGAGCGCGCCGCCGTGCCGGCCTGGTTGATGGACGAACTGCTCGAGCTGCTGCGGCAGGAGATGCAGGAGCCGCCTCCGCCCCTGCCCTTGTGCGCGGGCACGCTGCTCTCTCGTGAGCAATACCTGCCCGACATCGAAGAACAGGGGCTGATCGACGCACGCTCCACGGCGTTCAGCATGATGACCACAAACGACGTCGCACGCTGGACCGAGGCCATCCCCGGCCGCCAGAGCGCGCGCAACGCCCACACCGCGTCGCCCGCGCCGGTGACATCCGGGAGCGCGGTTTGCAGCACCGAGGGCACCGCTGCAACCAGGAGCCTCGCCATGCCCGACACACGCAAACCCGACGCCCAACCCGATGCCGAACGGCCCGCGGGGCCGGATGCCCAGCGCCCCGCGCCGGCCACACCGAGCGCGGACAGCGACGGCGACGACGACAAGAACCGTCCCGGCGACGAGGGCCCGCTGGAATCGCTGGGCCGGGCGGTCTCGGCCCCTGTTCGCCAGACCGCAGATCCCAGCGAAGACGAGAAACCGCGGTAGCCCGGACTGCGTGCCGTTGATTTGGTCGAGCGAGTACCGGAAGAAGACGTTGTGCTCCACCGCAGATGAGTGCGGCGCAGCGCGTCAACGCTCCAGCCGGATCACCTTGCCGTCGGAAGCGTCGGTGAGCAGGTAGAGCCAGCCGTCGGGCCCTTGCCGCACATCGCGGATGCGCTCGCCGAAATCCTGCAGCAGCCGCTCCTGCGCCACCGGCTTGCGTCCGTCGAAACGCAGACGAGCGAGCAGCTGCCCGCGCAGGGCGCCCACGAACAGGTCGCCCTTCCAGCCGGGATAACGCTCGCTGGTGAGGAAGGCCATGCCGCTCGGCGCGATGGAAGGCACCCAGCGCACCAGCGGCTGCTCCATGCCGGCCCGGGCAGTGCCCTCTCCGATCTTGGCGCCGGTGCCGTATTCGGCGCCGTAGGTGATGACCGGCCAGCCATAGTTGCGCCCGGCTTCGGCCACGTTGACCTCATCGCCGCCCTGCGGGCCGTGCTCGTGGGTCCACAGCTCGCCCGTCGCAGGGTGCAAGACGGCGCCCTGGACGTTGCGGTGACCCAGGCTCCAAATCTCGGGCAGCGCCCCCGCGCGCGCGGCGAAGGGGTTGTCCTTGGGCACTCGGCCGTCCGGCTCGATGCGCACCACCTTGCCATGGTGATTGCCCAGCGTCTGCGCGTCGTCGCGGCGGCTGAAGCGATCGCCCAGCGTGATGAACAGACTGCCATCGCGCGCGAAGACCAGCCGCGACCCGAAGTGCGCCCTGCTCGACACGCGGGGGGCCTGACGGAAGATGACCTGCACGTCGGTCAAGCGCCCCTTCAGGCCCTGCGCGTCCAGCTTGCCGCGCGCCACGGCGGTGCTGTTGGTGCCGCCTCCGGCCGGCTCGGCATAGACCCAGTACACCCAGCGCGTCTCGGTGAACCGGGGATCGAGCGCCACGTCGAGCAAGCCGCCCTGCCCACGTGCATCCACGGGCGGCAGCCCTTCCAGCGGCGGGCCCAGTTCGCCGCGGACGCTGGCGATGCGCATCTGGCCGCGCTTCTCGGTCACCAGCATGCGGCCCTCGTTCTGGAAGCCCGGCAGGAAAGCCAAGCCCCAAGGGTTGGCGAGGCCGCGCACCACGGTCACCGGCCTGAGCGAAGGCTCCTGCGCTGCGACGCTGCCGGCATAGAACAGCGTCGCCAACACCAGGTTTGCGGCGCGCGCCGCATGACGAAGGCTATGGAGGTTCATGCGCCCGACTGTATCGGCGCTCTCGCAAGACCCCGCCGGCCGCCGCCAAGACCCCTCAGCCGGGCACGCGCTCCCGGCTCTGCCACGGTGTCCACAGCAGCCCGGCGCCCACGCTGACGTTGCTGCGGTCGCGCAGCAGGGGGCTGTCGACATTGGCTGCGCCGTGCAGCGCGAGGGCGCGCGCGGTCACGAACCAGGTCAGGGCACGGCCGTGCCGGCGGGTAATCGTGGCGGCGAACTCGGTGCCCAGGTAGCCGGCTCGCGCCCGCCAAGCCGGGCGCTCGGCCGTCGCGAAGCGGTCCTCGACCTCATAGAAGTAGCGGTGCAGCGAACGCGTGGCCCAACTGGGCTGCGCCGAGAGCGTCAGCGTCGCGGGCGAGGCGGCCCAGGGACGAGCGCGCCAGCGCAACTCGGCATCGAGGGTGCCTCCACGCGGATCGATGCGGCTGAAGTCGGTGGACATCACGGCACGCAGCTTGAGATGCGCGCTGGTGCCCAGGCCGCCACGCAGCAGGCCCTTGTAGACGAGCTGCGGGCCGGCGCCGAAAAGGTAGTCCAGCCCCGGCATGCCGCGCCGCGCGTCGTTGTCGCGCGCGTTGAACGCGGCACTGGCGGTGAGATCGAGCTCCCAGTCGGGCGAATCGAACACCCTGCCGCGGATGCCGCCCTGATCGATGCGCAGCACGGGGCCGCGGTAGATCACCATCGGCACCACCACGCCGCGGCTGTGGCTCTCATCGGAGCCCGGGTAGTCGGGCACCCGCCCGCCGCCGGCGGCCAGGCCCGCCTCCCACTTGGGCCGGCCGGCGTCCGCAAGCGCCTCCTCGGGAGGCGGTGTCTGTGCATTGACGGCGCTTGCCGCCATGGCGGCGATGCAAGACGCGAGGGCAAGGACAAGCGGGTGTGCGGTCATGGGGTCGCAGTGTGGCATCGCGTTGGCCACGAAGCCCTTGTGCGCGCAAAGGTTGCATCGCCGGCCGGGCCACCGCCCGGCACACTTTGCGCACGATGGCACCAGGAGCCTGAACATGGCCACATTGCCCGGCACCCCGCCGCCCGACGAATCGGAGCTCAACACATTGCCGGTCGAGCCCGAGTTCGAACCCGTCATTCCGGAGCAACACAATGGCGGCGAGCACGAGCACGAATCCGTGCCCAAGCCCGGCGAATGAGAGCAAGCTCGCTGCCGGTCGCCGCTGAAAAACGCGTCAGTTCGGGAGGCCGAGCTCCATAGCCCAGTAGTGGCTGTAGGTCGACGTCGCTGTGCCCGGCACGCAGGCCACGCCCATCTGCGTGAAGCGCGGGTTCATCAGGTTGGCGCAGTGGCCGGGGCTCGCCTGCCAGCCAGCCATGACCCCCGACACCGTGTCGTAGCCGGCGGCGATGTTCTCGCCAAGGGCGACCCAGAGGTAGCCGGTGGCGTTCACGCGGTCTTGGAGCCTGCGGCCGTCCATGCTGACGTGCGAGAAGTAGTTTTGCGCCGCCATGTCGCGCGAATGGCCCGACGCCGCCTGCATGAGCAGGTCGTTCCAGACCACGGCGGGCGCGGCTTCGAAGTTGCCCGCTGAACCGCAGCTGCGAGGCGCAGTACGGAATTCATTGACGAGCCGAAGAACCTCTTCGCGGAAACCGGCAATGCCGCAGGTGTCGTTCTCAGTGGCCGGCGCGGGAACGGATGCCGGCTCCGCCTGTGCTGCAGCCGTCGTGAACGTTTGTGCCTGGCCCTCCGTCGGGTTGCTGGCGGCGGGTGCCGATGGCGCATCGTCACCACCGCCGCCGCATCCGGCGAGGGCGAGGATGCCGCCCAGTAGAGCCACGCAGGCGAAAAGGCGGCGCGCGCGATGGCACAGGGTGGCATCAGACATTCGGTACATCCTGTCGAAGGGTTGGAGCAGTGCGCCCGGGCGGGGGTCAGGCAACGCCGGGCGGCACACGGGGCGTGAGCGCACAAATGTGAGCGCGCAAATTTTAGAAAGACATCTTCCCTGACAGCGCTGTCGGCCATGTATCCGCACGTACCACCCGCCGCCGCCATGATGAATTCCGCACCCGACGAAGGGCGCGACGCGCACGCGCGCCCTGAAGTTCTGCGAGCTGCGGCCGATACCGCCAGCAATAAGCCACTCCAGGGAGTACCTCGTGCAAAGCGCCCTCAATCGGCAGCTGCTGGCTGCTTTCGCTCTGATCGCCGCGCTCGTGACTATGGTCGCGGGCATTTCAGGCTGGTTCACCTGGAAAAGCCAAGCCGAGTTCCATACGCTGTACCTCAACACAGTGGGATCCGGGGAAATGGGCAAGGGCGGCAGCGCCCTGTGGCAGTTGCGCTATTCGATCGCCTCGGCCGCGCATGCCGACGAGGCTGGGTTGCGCAAGGCCGCTGGCGAGGAAGCCAGCACGTTCAAGGCGCTGAATGACGCCCTCGATGCCTATGGCGCCACGCCGATCAGCGCCACCGAGGCCGAGGGGCTGGCCGCCGTGCGCGAGCTGGTGAAACGCTATGCCGAGGCGCGGCCGGTGTGGTTCCAGATGCGCCTGGACGGCAAAAATGAAGAGGCCAAGGCGTACCGTGCCGCCAACACCACGCCCACCGGCGCGGCACTGGCGAAGGCGTTCAATGCGCAGGTCGATCTGCAGGCGCGGGCGGCGGCGCAGCGGCACGGGGAGTTGGACAGCCGGACTACCCGCGTGCGCACCGTGGTGATCGGCATATCGGCCGTGGCACTCTTGGCTGTCGTGCTGATGGCCGCCTGGATCGTGCGCGTGTTGACCGGGCCGGTCGAGCGCGCCACCGAGGTGGCCCACAGCATCGCCCAAGGGCATCTGTCGAACGACATTCCGGCACACAGCGGTCCGCTGCGCCACCTGCTGTCTGCGTTGCGGGACATGCAGGCGAGCCTGGCCCGCACGGTTTCAGCGGTGCGCAACAACGCCGAGCGCGTCGCCGTCGCCGGAGAACAGATCGCCCAGGGCAACCACGATCTGAGCGAGCGCACCGAGATGCAGGCGTCCGCGCTCGATCAGACCGCATCCTCGATGGAACAGCTCGGCTCCACCGTGCGTCAGAACGCCAGCAACGCGCAGCAGGCCAACGAGCTGGCGCGCGGCGCCTCGTCGGTTGCGGCGCGCGGTGGCGCGGTGGTGGCGCAGGTGGTGGAGACGATGAAGGGCATCACCGACAGCTCCAAGAAGATCGCCGACATCACCGGCGTGATCGACAGCATCGCCTTCCAGACCAACATCCTCGCCCTGAATGCGGCCGTGGAGGCTGCGCGCGCCGGCGAGCAGGGCCGCGGCTTCGCGGTCGTGGCCGGGGAGGTGCGCACGCTGGCGCAGCGATCAGCGGAGGCAGCCAGGGAGATCAAGCAGCTGATCGGCGCCAGCGTCGACCGCGTGGAGCAGGGCAGCACGCTGGTCGACCAAGCCGGCGCCACGATGCAGGAGGTGGTGGGCGCCATTCGGCGTGTCACCGACATCATGAGCGAGATCAGCGTGGCGAGCGCGCAGCAGAGCGACGGCGTGGCCCAGGTGGGCGCCGCGATGGGCAAGATGGACGAGACCACGCAGCGCAACGCCGCCCTGGTGCACCAAAGCGCGGCCGCCGCGAAAGACCTCAAGACCCAGGCGCAACAGCTCGTCGAGGCCGTTTCCGTGTTCAGGTTGCAGCCGAGTCTGGCTGCGCAAGCCTGAGAACTCAACCCAACGATCCCGTATGCCGAAAGAGCAGCTGCAGATCTATTGATCCGGAGCCCGAGACCTTGATCTCTGTACGCCATGTACTGCTGTCCCTTGCCGCGGCTGGATTGACCGCGACCGCCATCGTCACCGCCGCCTCGTTGTGGGGCGAGCACCGCAGCGCAGCCGCCATCGACCGAGCGCTGGTCGCGAAGGATGTGACCGCCGATATCCTGCCGCCGCCGCTGTACTTGATCGAGCTACGGCTCGTGCTTTCGCAGGCGCTGGAAGGCAGCCTACCCCCGCCGCAGGCGCAGGCCGAGGCGCAGCGCCTGGAGAAGGAGTACGAGGCGCGCGTGGTGCACTGGCGCACGCATCCGCCCTACGGACTGGAGCGCTCG
>CBFHAS010000080.1:0-20200 GCA_965653625.1 uncultured Burkholderiaceae bacterium
AGCCGCCAGGCGGCGTTCCAGTTCGCCGGCGCCCTCACGCAGCGCCAGCATCAGCCTGTTTGCACGCAGTGGTGTGCGGCAATGTCGCTCACCCCCGCAGCCCGCGATCGTCGGACTGACGCCGACAAGCAGCACCCCACGCAACACACGCACACCTGAAGGAGGCTGCTCGACAGATTGACCGTTCCATGGCCGCGCCCATCGCCGGCAGGCCACCTTCGCGATAAGCACATCAGGGAAGAGATAAAAAATGACCACGGCGTTCGTCACCGGAACGACGGGCTTTCTTGGAAGCCACTTTCTCATCGGCTTCGTAGGGAGCCATTTCGACCGCGCATACGTTCTCGTGCGCGGAGACAACGAGCACACCCGCCGCACCAAGTTGCTGGCGGCCCTCAAGAGAGCCGGCCAGTCCTACAACACCATGCCGGACGTCGAGGCGCTGATGGCGCGCATCACCATCGTGCCGGGCGATATCTGGCTTAGCGCGTTCGGGGTCGGCGAAGAAGAACTGGACCGCCTGAGCCAGGCGGGTATCGATCACCTCTGGCACTTTGCCGCCACGCCCAGCTTCGAGACGTACCGCAAGGACGACGTCAACTCCACCAGCGTCGATGGCGCCGTGCATGCGGTGGAGTTCTGCCGGCGCACGCGCATCGGCCACCTTGTTTACCTCTCTACCGCCTACACCTGCGGCGCGCGCGACGGCAGCATTCGGGAAGTCCTGCACCCGCGGGACGGCGTACTTTCGAGCGATTACGAGGCAAGAAAGTGCCACGCGGAGCACGCCCTCACCGACCACTGCAGGACGATCGGGATGCCATTGACCATCCTTCGCCCGTCGGTCGTGATCGGCAACTCGCAGACGCGCCGGCCCGGCGGCGCGGACACGGGCCTGTATGGCCTCATACGGGAAGTGCACAGGATCAGGAAGCCCCTGGCCGCCGCCGCCGAAACCGTCCGCACCTTCGGCAACCCCGACGGCGAGGTCAACTTCATCCCGGTGGACCACCTTATGCGCGACATCGGCGAACTGCTCGCCGACGGCCTGCACGGCGGCGACATCGTGCACCTCACGTCCGACGTGAACCCGCGGACAGGCCGCGTGCTGGAGCTGATCTTCCAGCAACTGGGTGTACGAAACTTTGCGATGGTCCGCGCCGAAGAGTTGCATGAGCAGCCGGCCTCGCCGCTCGAGAACCTGCTGATGCGCAGGACCACTTCCTATTCGAACTGCCTCCACGGGAACAAGCAGTTCGGCCGGCACCTGAGCGCCACGCATCGGCTGCTCGACTCGGACCTGCTGGGCTACATCGTCGAAGGCGTGAGGTCCTTAGACCAGGAGGACATCGACAGCACCTTCGAGCGGCTGACCGTCATCACGAGTGACAACGTCGCGCTCAACGTGTTCCGGGCCGGCGATCCCGCGCGGCCTGCCGTCCTGGTGTGCAACGCCATCGGCATGCCGGCGGAGTTCGTGCGGCCTCTGGCCGCACAGCTGGCTCGCCGCTACCACGTGATCACCTGGGAGTCGCGCACGCTGCCCGGGACCGGGAGAAGCTGCCCGGACGCCGATGTCTCGCTGGGGCGACAAGCGGCGGACGGCCTGGAGGTACTTGACCGGCTGCAGGTGCCACGCGCAGTGCTGATCGGCTGGTGTGCGGGCGCGCGCGTGGCGCTGCGCCTGCACAGCGTGGCCCGGCGACGGGTCGCGGGGATGGCCCTGCTCAACGGCAGCTATGGACGCGAGCAGGCCCCCAGGACATCATTCGAGCGCACGATGGCTGCGGTCATGCCGCGCATCGCTTGCGACAGCCACTACGCGCGGCTGTTTCACCGGTCAATCTTCACCCGTCACGACGACGACGACGACGATGCCGGCGAGCAAGCCCATGCACGAGGGTCCACGCAGCACCTGCTGACGTCCACCGCGCCCGAGTTCCTGCACCTTACGAGCGTGCCTTTCCACAGTGCGGACCACCTGCACCGGTATGCGCGCCTGGTGCATGCACTGCTCCAAGAAGGGGTCTGCGCGTCGGAACTCGACATCACGGTGCCGACCCTGGTGATCACCGGCGACCGCGATGACACGGCACACCCCGAGGCCTCGCGCACCTTGGCCGGTGACATCTACGGTGCGCGGTTTGCTTGCGTGGACGGCGCAGATCATTTCGCGCTCTACGGCCACACAGGCTTCCAGTCCCAGGTGAACGCCTTCATGTCCACGCTGCACTGATGGCGGGGACCATGAACCTGCACGATCTTCACACCCGCACGGCCGCAGCGCCGGACGTGGCGCGCCAGCGCCTCACCGCGCAGCCCTCCACGCAGGCCCACGGGTGCCTCACCCACAGCGTGATGCTCAACCGCACCGGCGTCCTCGTCCGCTTCGGCTCAAGCCGCCAGTCAGGAACAACATGACCCCGCAAGACGTCACGATGGCCGCCTTGGCCGAAATCGTTCATGAACTCACCGATGGCCGCGTCGCCGCCGACCAGGTGCGCCCGCAGGCCCGCTTGCTCGAAGACCTCGGGCTCGATTCGCTGACCCTGATGGCGCTCGTGTTCATGTGCGAAAGCCGGTTCATGCTGGACCTCTCCTCGCACACCGAATCGCTGCCTCGCCTCGTGACCGCGGGACAGGCGCTGGAGTTCCTGCACTCGCTGCGCAGGACGGCGACATGCTGATCGACGCGCACGTCCACGTGGCTTCCACGCGCTTCGTACCGCTGCGTTTCATCGAGGGCATTGCGCGCAACATGGCGAGCGAGCTGGAAGCGCGGGGTATCCAGCCCTCGGTCAGCCGCATCGTCGACACGCTGCTGGCGCAGCATGAGGACCATCTTGCCGACCATCTCGTCGCCGAGATGGACAGCGCCGGGGTCGATCGCGCAGTGCTGCTGCTGCCCGACTTCACGCATGTGCTCAAGAGCGCCTGCAGCCTGGCTGACATGGCTTCGCTGCATGCCCAGATCTGCGAGCGCCACCCGGGACGCTTCCATGTGTTCATGGGCGTCGATCCGCGTTGGGGACGCGACGGCCTCGATCTTTTCGAGCGGTGCGTCGTGCGCTACGGATTCCAGGGCATGAAGCTGTACCCGCCCTGCGGCTATTCGCCCAGCGACCCCATGCTCGACCCCTTCTACGAGCTGTGCCAGGCGCTCAGGCTGCCGGTGCTCACGCACACCGGGCCCACCTCGCCGGTGCTGTCGTTCGCGGAGGCACACCCGATGTTCGTCGACCGTGCGGCACAGAGGTTCCCGGCGGTCAATTTCATCCTGGCTCATGCGCCGGTGAACGACCTCGTCCATACGGTGCAGATGTGCCGGTTTCGCAGCAACGTCTATTGCGACATCTCCGGTTTCGCGAGCCTGGGGCAGCCGCGATGGGAGCGGCACCTGGAGCTCGTCTTCGACCAGCAGATGAACCACAAGATCCTTTTCGGAAGCGACTGGCCGGTGGGAAAGGGAAGCACCGGCTACGCGCAGGCGATGAAGGATCTGACCGGCCTTCACGGACCGATGATGGGCCTCAAGCAGGGGGAGCGGGCATGCATCCTCGGACGCAACCTTGGCAGGCTCCTGAAGGGCACGAAGGTGCAACCCAAGCAGCAACTGACCTATGCCTGAACGATGACAGGTGTCGAATCCCAGGGGCATGGCCATGCGGGTCGTGAACATGCCTTCAAGGTGACGCACGCGAACCGGGACATCTCGGCTCACTAGAATTGCCGCCCATGCTGACCGGCCGAGACCAGCGCGCTTTTGTCTCCTGGATTGCCATCCTGGCTGTCCTGATGGCGTCGCTCGCTCCCGCGATCTCGCATGCGGTGGGCTCCGTGAGCCCGGTCGGTTGGACGGAGATCTGCACCATCAAGGGCGTGAAGCCCGTGTCCATCGATGGCGATGCGGCGAAGCAGACCGGCGTGCCCGGGACAGGGCATCTACTCGAACACTGCCCGTACTGCGCCGTGCACGGGGATTCGTTCGCGCCACCGCCGCTGCCTCTGCCGCCCCCACCCCTTCCGCTGCCGGACGACTTTCCGGCAGCGTTCCTGCACGCTGACAAGACGCTCAGCGTGTGGGCCAGCGCGCAAGCACGCGCCCCACCCGTCCTCGGCTGATTCCACACGTCCGGCAGCGCCGGTCTTTCCGTGCTGTCCTGCTTGAAGGGCCGGCTTCGGGACGACGCTCAGGCATGCCGTGAATCTCGATGGCGCGCCCGCCACGCGCACGCGCCATCGATTGACCATCGCCTTGGACCCTTTGATGAACAAGAACGTTGCCATCGCCGCCTGCGCTGTGGCCTGGCCACTCGCACTCTCGGCGCAGCTCGCCGTCGAAACAACCCCGCCCGCGGCCGATGCGCCCGTCAAGTCGCTGGGCATCGTCATCGTCGACGGCTCGCGTCCGACATCGCTGCCGACGCACATCCCCACCACGATGGAGGGCATCACTCGCGAGGAGATCGAACGTAGCGTGAACGCGACCGACAGCGAGGACGCGTTGCGCTACTTTCCGAGCCTGCTGGTGCGCAAGCGCTACATCGGCGATTACAACCACGCCATCCTCTCCAGCCGGGCCTCGGGCACCGGCAACAGCGCGCGCTCTGCTGTCTATGCCGACGGCATTCTGCTGTCCAACTATCTAGGCAACGGGGTCGGCGGCTTGTCGTTCCCACCGCGCTGGGGTCTGGTGACGCCGGAGGAGATTGAGCGCGTCGACGTGATGTACGGGCCGTTTTCTGCGGCCTACCCCGGCAACTCGGTCGGCGCGGTGGTCGACTATGTGACCCGCATGCCGAGGAAGTTCGAGGCGCATGCCAAGGTGGGCTACGTGGTGCAGCCGTTCGACCTGTACGGCACCCACGACACCTACCGCGCCTGGCAGGCCAGCGCGTCGCTGGGCAACCGCTCCGGTGACTGGGCGTGGTGGATCAACGTGAACCGCACCGACAGCGAAGGTCAGCCGCAAACCTTCAGCACCCGGCTGGCAAGTGCAGGCACCGCGGAACCGGCCGGCACGCCTGTGTCCGGCGCAGTGTCCGACGGGAACAACGGCTACCAGCCCTGGTTCGTGCTCGGGGCCGGCACGCAGTACCACACGGTGCAGGACCACCTGAAAGTCAAGCTGGCCTACGACATCAGCTCCACGCTGCGCGCCAGCTACGTGCTCGGCGTGTGGGAGAACAAGTCCGACGGCAATTCGGTGTCGTACCTGCGTGACGCGAATGGCCAGCCCGTGTACAGCGGCCCCATCAGCATCGGCAGCAGCAGCTACACGGGTGCCCAGGCGCTGAGCGGGGGTGACTTCGCGCTGACCCGGGAGCAGCTGCTTCACACGATGCACGGCCTGTCGATCAAGAGCCGCACGCGTGGCGAGTGGGACTGGGAGCTTGCGGCGAGCCTGTACGACTATCGCCGCGACGACAAGCGTCAGAACAGCGCTGCCAGTGTCCAGCCCGGGGCCTGGAGCGGTGGACCCGGCACTCTGGCAGACGGCAGCGGCACCGGCTGGAACACGCTGGCGCTCAAGGGCACATGGCGTCAACCGCAGTACGAGGGCGCGCATGTGGTGGACTTCGGGTTCCAGCAGGAAAGCTACGAACTGCGCTACCGGACGTCGGCCCTCGCCGGCAACTATCTCATCGATGCGCCCGGCACACTCGCGAGCAGCGTGCAGGGCCACACCCGGCTGCAAAGCCTCTACGCACAAGACGCATGGAAGCTGACACGGGACTGGAGGGCGGTTCTTGGCGCTCGCGCTGAGCGTTGGATTGCCCGTGATGGACGCACCGGCTTCTCGGCCACCAACGCGATGGACTTCGCGGCGCGTCACGAGACCTTCTTCTCGCAGAAGGCTGCGTTGTCGTGGCAATGGCTCGCTGACACGGTGCTGAAGGCGTCTCTGGGGCGTGCGGTGCGGATGCCGACCGTCGCCGAACTGTATGGCGCGACGTCAACCACGAACTCACAATTCATCAACGATCCCAACCTCAAGCCGGAGAAGTCGTGGACAGCCGAGTTGAGCGCCGACCACGACCTCGGCTTCGGCAATGCGCGCATCACCTTCTTCGCCGAGGACACACGCGATGCGCTGTATTCGCAAACCACGTTCGACACCGCAGCCAATCGCAACATCAGCCGCGTTCAGAACATCGATCGCATCGCCACCACGGGGCTCGAGGCCGTATGGAACTCGAATGACTGGGGGGTGAAGGGACTCGATTTCTCTGCGAGCCTCACGTACACCGATTCGCAGATCAAGAGGAACGCCGGCTTCGTCGCCACCTCCGGCGACACCCTCGGCAAGCAGCAGCCCAACATCCCGCGCTGGCGTGCCACGGCGTTGGCGAGCTATCGGATCGATGATCGCTGGAACGTGTCGCTGGGCGCGCGCTACAGCGGCCGGCAGTACCGCACGCTGAACAACGCAGACGTGAACGGAGACACCTACCAGGGCGTCAGCAAGTTCGCCGTGCTGGACTTGCGCGTCTTGTGCCGCATCGACAGGCAATGGAGCGCCGCGTTCGGCATCGACAACCTGAACAACGACACGCACTGGAATTTTCACCCGTACCCGCAGCGCAGCTACTCAGCTGAGCTGAAGTTCGACCTATGAGGAACCTCGACATGCCCATGAGCAATATCTGGATCGTCATGCCACTGATGCTGGTGGCTTCCGCACAAGCGCACGTGACCTTGCCACCCGGCGGGGCCACCGCGGGCAGCGTCTACTCGGCGTCGTTTCGCGTGGGACACGCCTGCAAGGGTGCCGCCTCGACGACATCGATCAAGGTTCGGCTGCCCAAGGGATTCACGCCGATCGAGGTTGAGCCTCGCCCCGGTTGGTCGACCAGCTTCAGTGCCGACGAAGCCCGCTGGACCGCGACGACTCCACAGGCCGCGTTACCCGCCAACGAGCGAGCGAACTTCGTTGTGCGGGGTCAACTGACCGACCAGCCCGGCACGCTGTGGTTCAAGGTTCTGCAGATCTGCGACAACGGAAGCGTCGATTGGGCGGCGATCCCGGCGCGCGAGGGTGACAAGCCTGCCCTTCCGGCGGCGCGGCTCGATGTGCTGCCGCCGGGCGAAGCGCTGATCGACGTGCGTGATGCCTGGGCACGCATCGCCGTTGCAGGCCAGAGTGCCACGGGGGTTTTCGCCAAGCTAACTGCGTCTGCCGGTGCACGCCTGGTAGGCGGCAGCACACCGGTAGCCGCCGCGGTCGAGGTCCACGAAATGAAGCTGGAAGGCGATGTGATGCGCATGCGGGCGCTCGACAGCGGGCTGGAGTTGCCCGCCGGCGAAACGATCGAGTTGGGAGCCGGCGGCTATCACCTGATGCTTTCAGGCTTGAAGCGCGCCCTGCCTGCAGGTGCCTCTGTGCCGCTGACCTTGCGATTCGTGGATAGCCAAGGGCGCCACAGCGCGCTCGAACTCCAGGTGCCCGTGCTGCCCAGGCCCGTTGGGGCACGGCACGAACACCAGCACCGATAGCCAAGAAGGCCGGAACGGGCGTGTGCGTCGAGCGCCGGCGCTTCGGGCAGGCACACCATGCCGACGACTCGACTCGCCTCGCGGCATCGAGCCGGTAGCAAAGCGGGCAGTCGAACGGCATCGCCGGCGGGGATTGCGCGAATCCCCGCCGGTCGAGCCGGAGAGCTCACCCAACGCTCAGTCAGCCTGCTTCCGCAGGAAGGCCGGGATCTCGATCTCGTCCATGCCATTGCTCGCGAGCGCATCGACCTTCGCCGCGGCCGTGCGGCCGGTGCGCCACACGCTGGGCGTGGTGAGCTGGCTGTAGTCGTGTGCCGCGCCGTGCTGCACCGGTTGCGTGAGGATGGGCACGTTGTCGGTGCCCGTGCGCTGCATGTGCACCGGCGCGCTGTGCACCACGCTGATCGGCGCGGCTTGCTGGCGCTTTTGCGGCGACAGGCCGGTGGCGATCACCGTCACGCGCAGTTGGTCGCCCAGGCTCTCGTCGTAGGCGGTGCCATAGATCACGTGCGCGTCCTCCGCGGCATAGCGGCGGATGCAGTTCATCGCGTTGCGGCTTTCCGAGAGCTTGAAGGTGTTGCGGTTGGCCGCGATCAGCACCAGCACGCCACGCGCGCCCGACAGATCGATGCCCTCCAGCAGCGGGCAGGCCACGGCCATTTCGGCCGCCTTGTTGGCGCGGTCGGGGCCCTGCGCGATGGCGGTGCCCATCATCGCCTTGCCGGGCTCGCTCATCACCGTCTTCACGTCCTCGAAGTCCACGTTCACGAGGCCGGGCACGTGAATGATGTCGCTGATACCGCCGACCGCGTTCTTCAGCACGTCGTTGGCATGCGCGAAGGCCTGGTCCTGCGTCACGTCGTCGCCCAGCACGTCGAGCAGCTTGTCGTTGAGGATGACGATGAGCGAGTCGACATTGGCCTCCAGCTCGGCCAGGCCCGAGTCGGCGGCCTTCATGCGGCGCGCGCCCTCGAACTCGAAGGGCTTGGTGACCACGCCCACGGTGAGGATGCCCATCTCCTTGGCCAGGCGCGCAATCACCGGCGCGGCGCCCGTGCCTGTGCCGCCGCCCATGCCGGCGGTGATGAACAGCATGTGCGCGCCGGTGATGGACGCGCGGATGCGGTCCACGGCTTCTTCAGCCGCGGCGCGCCCGGCTTCGGGCTTGGCGCCAGCGCCCAGGCCAGTGTTGCCCAGTTGGATAAGCGAATGCGCGGCCGAACGGTTGAGCGCTTGCGCGTCGGTGTTCGCCACGACGAACTCGACGCCCTGCACGCCCTGCGCAATCATGTGGTCGACCGCGTTGCCGCCGCCGCCGCCGACGCCGATCACCCTGATCTGCGTGCCCAAGTCGAACTCTTCGATCATTTCGATAGCCATTTCATTACTCCTTCAATGCAGTTGCCGTGTGTGTTTCAGTTGCGTGTTGGAAGCCGTTGCGCCGATGTGCTTGTCTGCCTCGGTGACCCGGGGGCCGGGGTCCGAAGTCCCTTCTTGCTGCGTGTTGTGCTGCCCCGGTGAGCCGCGCCTGGACCTGCCTCCCCGTTCGCCATCGCAAGCGGCCTGTCGAGCCGGGCCGAAGCGGTCGGAAAGGAGGTTCGTACGAAAAACACCACCGTGCGTCTCCTCAGAAATTCCCCAAAAACCAGTCCTTGGCCCGGCCGAAAAAAGTCTTGACCGAACCCGCCTGCTGCGCCGCGCGCATGCCGCGGGAGCGTGCCAGCCGCGCTTCTTCGAGCAGTCCCATCACGTTGGCCGAGCGCGGATTGGCCACCATGTCGTAAAGCGCCCCGTGGTACGTGGGGATGCCCTTGCGCACGGGTTTGAGGAAGATGTCTTCCCCCAACTCCACCATGCCGGGCATCACCGCCGAGCCGCCCGTGACCACGATGCCGGACGACAGCAGCTCCTCGTAGCCGCTCTCGCGGATCACCTGGTGCACCAATGAGTAGATCTCTTCCACACGGGGCTCGATCACGCCGGACAGCGCCTGGCGGCTGAGCATGCGCGGCGCGCGGTCGCCGAGGCCGGGCACCTCCAGCTGCTCGGACGGATCAGCGAGCAATTGCTTGGCGACGCCGTACTCGACCTTGATCTCCTCGGCGTCCTTCGTGGGTGTGCGCAGCGCCATCGCGATGTCGCTGGTGATGAGATCGCCCGCAATGGGGATGACCGCGGTATGGCGGATCGCCCCGTCGGTGAAGATGGCCACGTCGGTGGTGCCGGCGCCGATGTCGACCATGGCCACGCCGAGGTCCTTCTCGTCGTCGGTGAGTACAGCGTGGCTGGAGGCGCTGGGGTTGAGCACGAGCTGCTCCACTTCCAGGCCGCAGCGGCGCACGCACTTCACGATGTTTTCGGCCGCGCTCTGCGCGCCAGTCACGATGTGGACCTTGACCTCCAGCCGCCCACCGCTCATGCCGATGGGTTCCTTGACCTCGTGGCCGTCGATCACGAACTCCTGCGGCTCGACCAGCAGCAGCCGCTGGTCGTTCGGGATATTGATCGCCTTGGCGGTTTCGACGACGCGCGCCACGTCGACCGGCGTGACCTCCTTGTCGCGCACGATCACCATGCCGGTGGAGTTCTGCCCGCGGATGTGACTGCCGGTGATGCCGGTGTAGACGCGCGTGATCTTGCAGTCGGCCATCATCTCGGCCTCTTTGAGCGCCTGCTGGATGGACTGCACCGTCGCGTCGATGTTGACGACCACGCCGCGCTTCAAACCATGCGCAGCCGACACGCCCAGCCCCGCCACGCGCAGCTCGCCGTTGGGCAGCACCTCCGCCACCACCGCCATCACCTTGGCAGTGCCGATGTCCAGGCCGACTACGAGATCCTTGTATTCCTTGGCCATTGAGCCCTCAGTTCCTTACGTCTTTCGCAGGGTCCACTGTCGTGACACCCTTGAGCCGGACCGCGTATCCATCGTGGTGGCGCAGATCGGCGTACTCCAGCGATCGCTGGAAGCGCCCCGTCACCTGCGCGAGCGTGGACACGAAGCGCTCCGTGCGTGCGAGCACCTCTTCGTCGCTGCCTCGGCCGAGCTCGATCACGGCCCCGGTGTCGAGCTTCACGCGCCACGAGCCGCGGCCGGAGAGCGCCAGCAACTGCACCTGCGCCCGCAGGCTTTCGAAGGCCGGCTGAAGCAGGTGCAGCATGGCCAGCATGTGCTCCGAGCTGCCCTTGGGGCCATGGAGCAGGGGCAGGCTGTCGTCCTCCACGTCGCCGAGGTTCGCCTGGAACACCTCGCCGTAGCTGTTGACCAGCTGATCCGCCGCCGCATCGTCCGTGCCCCACACGGCCACCGGGCGATGCTCTTCCAGCTGCACCGCGAGCCGGTTGGGCCACACCCGCCGCACCACCGCATGGCGGACCCAGGGCACCGACTCGAACGCTTGCTTGCCGTGCATGAGATCGGTGGTGAAGAAGTTGCCGGCGAGCTTGGGCGCCGCATTGGCGCGGATGGTGGAGGCACTGTTGCGCGTGACTTCGCCTTCAACCTGAATCGCACGCAGCGAGAAGAAAGGCGCGCGCGCCACCCACTGCATCAGCAGCACCGCCAGCGCCACGCCGGCCAGCGCGTAGAGCACGTTGGCCGTGAGCCGCATGAGCCGCACATCGCTCGGGAGCGCGGCGGGGTCGGCATGGAGGGAAGCGGTGGCGGCGGCCATGTCGTTCAGGCTTGCTTGAGGCTGGCAGCCGGTGTGTCGAGCGCGGCCTGCGCGAGCAGGCGCACGCAAAGTTCCTCGTAGCTGATGCCTGCCGCGCGGGCAGACATCGGCACCAGCGAATGCGAGGTCATCCCCGGCGAAGTGTTGATCTCCAGCAGGAAGGGCTTGCGGTCGCGGCTGCGGATCATGAGATCGGCGCGGCCCCAACCGCGGCAGCCCAGCGTGGTGTAGGCCGCCACGACGATGCGCTGGATCTCGCGCTCTTCCGCCTCGGGCAGGCCGCTCGGGCACAGGTACTGCACCTCGTCGGTGAAGTACTTGTTCTGGTAGTCGTAGGCGCCTTCAGGCGCCACGATGCGGATCACCGGCAGCGCCTGCGCATGCTCGCCTTGGCCCAGCACCGGACAGGTGACCTCCTCACCCTCGATGAACTCTTCGCACAACACGTCGGGGTCGTACTTCGAAGCCAGGGCCACGGCATCCTGCATCTGCGAATAGCCCTGCACCTTGGTCACGCCGATGGACGAGCCCTCACGCGGCGGCTTCACGATGACCGGCAGGCCCAGCTCGTCGGGCACGCGCACCACGCGCTCTCGCGCCTGGTCGTTGGGCGCCAACCACACGTGTCGCGGCGTGGGCAGGCCCTCGGCGATCCACACGCGCTTGGTCATCACCTTGTCCATGGCGATGGCCGAAGCCATGACGCCCGAGCCGGTGTAGGGAAGGCCCAGCAGCTCGAGCGCGCCTTGCACCGTGCCGTCTTCGCCGTGGCGGCCGTGCAGCGCGATGAAGCAGCGTGCGAAGCCTTCACGGCGCAGCTCGGCCAGCTCGCGCTCGGCCGGGTCGAAAGCATGCGCATCCACGCCCACCGACTGCAAGGCGGCCAGCACGCCGGTGCCCGACAGGAGGGAAATCTCGCGCTCGGCGGAACTGCCGCCGAACAGCACGGCAACCTTGCCGAGCGACTTGACATCAATCTGGGTATTCATGGCGTTCCCCTGCACAACTGAACGACCTGCGCCGGCACGTTGCCGATGGAGCCGGCGCCCATGGCGATGACGACGTCGCCGCCGCGTGCCTGCTCGACGATGGTCTGCGGCATGTCAGCGATGTCGTCGACGAACACCGCCTCGACCTTGCCCGCCACGCGCAGCGCACGCGCGAGCGCGCGGCCATCGGCGGCGACGATGGGCGTCTCGCCGGCGGCGTAGACCTCGGCGAGCAGCACGGCGTCGGCCGTGCCGATGACCTTGACGAAATCCTCGAAGCAGTCTCGGGTGCGCGTGTAGCGGTGCGGCTGGAAAACCAGCACGATGCGCCGGCCCGGAAAAGCACCGCGCGCCGCGGCCAGCGTGGCGGCCATCTCGACCGGGTGGTGGCCGTAGTCGTCGATGAGCGTGAAGCTGCCGCCATCGCGCGCAGGCAGTTCCCCGTGGCGCTGGAAGCGCCGGCCCACGCCGCGGAATTCGGCCAGGCCCTTCACGATGGGTGCGTCGGGCACTTCCAGCTCGGTAGCCACGGAGATCGCGGCCAGTGCATTGAGCACGTTGTGCTCGCCGGGCAGGTTGAGCGTGACGTCGAGGTCGGGCATGCGCACGCCGTTGCGGCGGACCACGCGAAAGCGCATCTGCCCGCCTTCGGCCCGCACGTCGACCGCGCGCACCATGGCGTCCTCCGCGAAGCCGTAGGTCACCATGGGGCGCGACACCATCGGGGCGATGGAGCGCACGCCGGGGTCGTCATGGCACAGGATGGCGGCGCCGTAGAACGGCATGCGGTGGATGAATTCGACGAACGCCTGCTTGAGCCGCGCGAAATCGTGGCCGTAGGTGTCCATGTGGTCGGCGTCGATGTTCGTGACCACTGCCATGATGGGCGTGAGGTTCAGGAACGACGCATCGGATTCGTCGGCCTCGACCACGATGTACTGGCCCGAGCCCAGGCGCGAGTTGGCACCCGCGGCGTTGAGCTTGCCGCCGATCACGAAGGTGGGGTCCACGCCGGCCTCGGCAAGCACGCTGGTCACGAGGCTGGTGGTGGTGGTCTTGCCGTGGGTGCCGGCGATGGCAATGCCCTGCTTCAGGCGCATCAGCTCGGCCAGCATCACGGCGCGCGGCACCACCGGCACGTGGCGCGCACGTGCCGCGATCACCTCCGGGTTGTCGCCCTTCACCGCGGTGGAGGTCACCACCGCGTCGGCGCCTTCGGTGTGGGCGGCGTCGTGGCCGGCGCATACACGGATGCCCAGCGACGCCAGCCGACGCGTGGTCGAGCTCTCGTTCTGGTCGGAGCCCGAGACGATGTAGCCGAGGTTGTGCAGGATTTCCGCGATGCCGCTCATGCCGGCGCCACCGATGCCGACAAAGTGGATGTGCTTGACCGCGTGCTTCATGCAGCCACCAACCTTTCCAGTTCGTCCGCGACACGCGCCGCGGCCTTGGGTCTCGCCATCGAGCGGGCTTGCGTGGCCATGTGGAGCAGCGTGTCGCGCGTCAGTCCGGTCAGCACATCGGCCAGCTTGCGAGGCGTGAGCTCCATTTGCGGCAGGTGGATGCCCGCGCCCTGTGCGGCCAGCCATTCGGCGTTGTCGCGCTGGTGCGACGTGGTGCTCACCACCAGCGGCACCAGCACGCCCGCCACGCCCGCGGCGCACAGCTCGCTCACCGTCACGGCGCCCGCGCGGCACACGACCACATCGCAGTCGGCCAAGCGCCGCGCCATGTCATCGATGAAAGGCAGCACCGCGACCTGCATGCCCAGTTCGGCATACGCCGCCCGCACGGCCGCATGGTGAGCCTGGCCAGTCTGGTGCGTGACCACCGGGCGCTGCTCCAGCGGCATCATCGCCAGGGCTTGCGGCACGCAATCGTTGAGCGCCTTGGCGCCCAGGCTGCCGCCCACTACCAGCACGCGCAGCGGCCCACTGCGGCCGGCGAAACGCTCGGCCGGCGACGGCAGCGACTCGATCTCGGCGCGCACGGGGTTGCCGGTGACCACGGCCTGCTTGACCTTCTTCGCGGCCTCGCCTTCGAAGCCGAAGGCCACCCGGTCGGCCACGGGAAGCAGCGCCTTGTTGCTCATCAGCAGCACGGCATCGGCGTTGACCAGCATGAGCGGCTTGTTCAGCAGCGAAGCCATCACGCCGCCGGGAAAACACACGTAGCCGCCCATGCCGAGCACGGCGTTCGCGCGCCGACCCCGCAGGATGCGCAGGCACGACCAGAACGCGGCCAGCATGCGGAAGCCGCCGGTCAGCGTGTGCACAAGCCCCTTGCCGCGCAGGCCGCTGAAGCGGATGGTGTCCAGCGGAATGCCCGCCGGCGGCACAAGCCGGTTCTCCATGCCCTGCGCGGTGCCGAGCCAGCTGACTGTCCAGCCACGCTGGAGCATCTCGCGCGCCACCGCCAGGCCTGGGATGACGTGCCCACCGGTGCCCGCGGCCATGATGACGAGGTGCCTTGCCGTCATGCGCGGCCTCCGCGCATGAGCTGTCTGTTCTCGATATCGACCCGCAGCACCATCGCCAGCGCCACGAGGTTCATCACGATGGCCGAGCCGCCGTAGCTCATGAGCGGCAGCGTCAGCCCCTTGGTGGGCAGCACGCCGAGCGTCACGCCCATGTTGATGAAGGCCTGCCCTGCCAGCCAGATGCCGATGCCTTGGGCGAAAAGGCCGGCGAACACGCGGTCCAGCGCGATGGCTTGGCGACCGATGTGGAACACGCGGCGCGACACCCAGAAGAAAGCAGCGATCACGCAGGCCACGCCGGCAAACCCCAGTTCCTCGCCGATCACGGCGAGCAGGAAGTCGGTGTGCGCCTCGGGCAGGTAGTGCAGCTTCTCCACGCTGGAGCCCAGGCCCTGGCCGAACACCTCGCCGCGGCCGAAGGCGATGAGCGAGTGCGACAGCTGGTAAGCCTTGCCCAGGGTGTACTTCTCGTCCCAGGGGTTGAGGTAGGCGAAGATGCGCTCGCGCCGCCATTCGCTGAAGGTGATCATCAGCACGAAGGCACCCGCCAGCACCGCGGTGATGAGCAGGAACATGCGCCCGTTCACGCCGCCCAGGAACAGGATGCCCATGGCGATGGCCGCGATCACCAGGAAAGCGCCCATGTCGGGCTCGGCCAGCAGCAACAAGCCCACCACCGCGAGCGACAGCGCCATGGGAAGCACGGCGTGTAGGAAGTTCTCCTTCACCTCCATCTTGCGCACCATGTA
Organism: uncultured Burkholderiaceae bacterium; assembly: GCA_965653625.1. Classification (GTDB taxonomy): domain Bacteria; phylum Pseudomonadota; class Gammaproteobacteria; order Burkholderiales; family Burkholderiaceae_C; genus Albitalea. The sequence continues at coordinate 15,389 of CBFHAS010000080.1, forward strand.
GCCCGCCGCATACATGGCGATCGCGAGCTTGGCCAGCTCGGAAGGCTGGAAGTTCATGCCGGCCAGGGCGATCCAGCGGCGCGCACCGTAAACCACCTTGCCGATGCCGGGGATGAGCACCAGCACGAGCATCAGCAGCGTGGCAACAAAGATCCACGGCGACCACTTCTCCCACACGCTCATGGGCACTTGCACGGCGACCAGCGCGGCCACGGCCGCCACGGTGATCCACATCGCGTGGCGCACGAGGAAATACGTGGGGCTGTAGCGCGCAAACTTCGGGTTGTCGGGCAGCGCCACGGTGGTGCTGTAGACCATCACCAAGCCCACGGCGATGAGCGCCACCACCACGCACACCAGTGTTTGGTCGAAGCCCAGCAGACGTGTGGGCTGACCGGACGATACGTTGATCCAGTCGCGCACTGGCACGGCTTGGCCCTGGGGGCGGCCGCGCTTCAGCCATGCGGCGGCGCGCTCGCGCAGCGCATCGAGCCCCCACCGTGCGGCGATCGTGTTCATGCCGCGACCTCCCCGCTTTCAACGGCCAGCGCCCGCACCTCGGCCACGAAAAGCTCGGCGCGGTGCGCGTAGTTGCGGAACATGTCCAGGCTGGCGCAGGCTGGGCTCAGCAGGACCGCATCGCCGGGGTGCGCGCGGCCGAAGGCCCACCGTGTCGCGGCCTGCAGTGTGTCGTGCCGCTCGATGGGCACGCCCGTGGGGCCGAGGATGGCCTCGATGGCCGCGGCGTCGCGCCCGATGGTGGCCACCGCGCGCACATGGCGCGACACGGGCGCGGCCAGCGGCGCGAAATCTTGCCCTTTGCCGTCACCGCCGAGGATGACGACCAGCTTGGCCGGCGCCTTGTCCTCGCCGAGGCCAAGCAGCGCGGCCACGGTGGCGCCGACGTTGGTGCCCTTGCTGTCGTCGAACGCGTCCACGCCGTTGAGCGTGGTGATGTATTCCACCCGGTGCGGTTCGCCGCGATATTCGCGCAGGCCGTGCAGCATGGGCGCGAGCGGGCAGCCGATGGCCGTGGCCAGCGCCAGCGCGGCCAGCGCGTTGGCGGCGTTGTGCCGGCCGCGCACGCGCAGCGCATCGGCCGGCATGAGTCGCTGGATATGCAGCTCTTCTTCCTCGGGCGCCGCGCGCCGCCCGCGCTTGATGGTCTCGTCGGCCTCCATGGCACGCACGAGCCAGGCCATGCCGTTCTCCACCAGCAGCCCGAAGTCACCGGGTCGGCGCGGCGCGTCCAGTCCGAAGCGCACCACCGCGCGCTGCACCGGCTTGGCGTGCCGGCCTTTGACGGGCACGGGCTCGGGCACGAGCTTCTCCACCAGCGGGTCGTCGCGGTTGATCACCATCACCGCCTGCTTGCCGAAGATGCGCGCCTTGGCCGCCATGTAGGCCGGCATGTCGCCGTGCCAGTCGAGGTGGTCCTGCGTGATGTTGAGCACCGTCGCGGCATCGGGCTCAAAGCCCTTGGCCTCGTCCAGTTGGAAGCTCGAAAGCTCCAGCACCCAGACATCGGGCAGGTGCTCGAAGACGGGGCGAGGCGCGAGGGCCGGCGCGGAGACGATCACGGGGGCTGCAGCGTCGGTGTCCTGCAAAGGCGTCTCGACGGCCGCTGGCACTTCCGTGGCCGGCACGTCGGCATGGGCGATTTCGTGCGCCGCGAAGGCTTGCGGCAGGTCGCCCGCCTCTACATCGCGTGCGGGCTCCGTGTCGAAGTCGGCCCCATCCGCGGTCTCGTTGCCGGCATCGCGCCCCGGCTCCTCCATCACCGGCGATGGCGCCGGCTCGCGGTCCAGCGCGTCGGCGAGCGTCTGCAGCATGGTCGGACCGATGTTCCCCGCCATGGCCACGCGGCGCCCGGCGCGCTCGATGAGCAGCGCGGCCATGGCGGTGGTCGTGGTCTTGCCGTTGGTGCCGGTGATGCCGACCACGCGAGGCGCGTATCCGCGCTCGGTCTTCAGGTCGGCCAGCGCGCGCGCGAAGAGTTCCAGCTCGCCTTGCACCAGCACCCCGCGCTCAGCCGCTCGGGCCAGAGGCCCGGCGATGCGCTCGTCTTGCGGCGGCAGGCCCGGGCTCTTGAGCACCAGCCGCACGCCATCGAACAGCGCATCGTCCAACGCACCGGTCGAAAGCACCGCCTGTGGCACATGTTGCGCCAGCGCGGCGGCGTGCGGCGGCGCCTCGCGCGAGTCCCACACGCGCAAGGTGGCGCCATGGCGCGCACTCCAGCGCGCCATGGCGAGCCCGGCCTCGCCGAGGCCGAGCACGAGCACCGTGAGGTCCTTCAAATGCTTCATCGCAGTTTCAGACTCGCCAGCCCGATCAGGCACAGCAGCATGGTGACGATCCAGAAGCGCACCACCACCTGCGTTTCCTTCCACCCCGACTTCTCGAAGTGGTGGTGCAGCGGCGCCATCTTGAAGATGCGCCGGCCGGTGCCGAAGCGCTTCTTGGTGAACTTGAACCAGGACACCTGCACCATCACCGACAGCGCCTCGGCGACGAACACGCCGCCCATGATTCCGAGCACGATCTCCTGCCGCGTGATGACGGCGATGGTGCCGAGCGCGCCACCCAGCGAAAGCGCGCCGACGTCGCCCATGAAGACCTGCGCCGGATGGGTGTTGAACCACAGGAATGCAAGGCCCGCGCCGGCCATGGCGGCGCAGAAGATGAGCAGCTCACCGGCGCCGGGGATGTAGGGGAAGAGCAGGTAGCGGCTGTACACCGAGCTGCCCACCACGTAGGCGAACACGCCCAGGGCCGAGCCCACCATCACCACCGGCATGATCGCCAGGCCGTCCAGCCCGTCGGTGAGGTTCACCGCGTTGCTCGCACCCACGATCACGAAGTAGGTGAGGAAGATGAAGCCGAACACGCCCAGCGGGTAGCTCACCGTCTTCACGAAGGGCAGCATCAGGTCCGCCTTGGGCGGCAGGTCGTTGGAGAAGCCGCTTTGCACCCAGCGGATGAACAGCTCCAGCACACGCACGTTGGAGGTCTCCGACACGCTGAACGCCAGGTACAGCGCGGCCACCACCCCGATGAGCGACTGCCAGAAATACTTCTCCTTCGAGCTCATGCCCTCGGGGTTCTTGCGAACGACCTTGCGCCAGTCGTCCACCCAGCCGATGGCGCCGAAGCCCACGGTGACCGCCATGACGATCCACACGAAGCGGTTGCTCCAGTCGAACCACAAGAGCGTGGACACCCCGATGCCGATGAGAATGAGCACACCGCCCATGGTCGGCGTGCCGCTCTTGGCGATGTGTTCCTTCACGCCGTACTCGCGGATCGGCTGGCCGATCTTCAGTTCGGCCAGCCGCTTGATGACCCACGGCCCGAACGTCAGGCCGATCAGCAACGCCGTGAGCGCCGCCATCACCGCGCGGAAGGTGATGTACTGAAAGACGCGGAAGTAGCCGAACTCCGGCGACTGCGTCTGAAGCCATTGCGCCAGGCTAAGCAGCATGGCGCCTCCCGTGTCTCGCCAGGCTAAGCAGCATGGCGCCTCCCGTGTCTCGCCAGGCCAAGTGCATGGTCTCCCCCTCGTTGGTCCACTCAGGTGCCATGGCCCTGCCCCCCCAGCAGCTGTGCCACCACCTGTTCCATCTTCATGAATCGTGAGCCCTTCACCACCACCGACGATGCCGACGGCGCATCGGCCAGCGCGGCCAGCAGCGTCTGCACATCATCGAAATGGCGCGCGCCGTGGAAGGCCGCGCTGGCGTGCGTACTCAGCGTGCCCACCGTCCACAGCGACTCGATGCCGCGCTCGACCGCGTAGGCGCCCACCTCGCGGTGGAACTCCGGCCCGCGTTCGCCCACCTCGCCCATGTCGCCCAGCACCAGCCAACGCGGTGCCGGCATCGCGGCCAACACGTCGATGGCCGCGCGCACCGAGTCGGGGTTGGCGTTGTAGGTGTCATCCACCAGCGTGACCTCGCGGCCCTCGCTCTCGTAGCGCCGCAGCTGCGAGCGGCCCTTCACCGGTTCGAAAGACTGCAGGCCCTGCACGACAGGCTCCAACGGGCAGCCGGCGGCCAGCGCGCAGGCCGTTGCCGCGAGCGCGTTCTTCACGTTGTGCCGGCCTGCGGTGCGCAAAAGCACCATGGCGCCGCCCGCGGGCGTGTGCAGCTCAACGCGCCAGTGGTCGTCCGACCACTGCGCTTCGGCCGTCACGTCGGCAGGGCCTTCCAGCGCGAAGGTGAGCACCGGTCGGGCCCCGGCCAGTTGCTTCCACAACGGCGCGAAGGCATCGTCGGAAGGGAACACCGCCACACCCAGCGGGCCGAGTGATTCGATGGCCGCGCCGTTTTCGCGCGCCACCGCTTCCACGCTCGCCATGAACTCCTGATGCTCGCGCTGCGCATTGTTCACCAGCGCCACGGTGGGCTGGGTCATCGCGGCCAACTCGGCGATCTCGCCCACGTGGTTCATGCCCAGCTCCACGACGCCGGCGCGGTGCCAGGTCTCGTCGTCCTGGCGCAGGCGCAGCAGCGTGAGCGGCACGCCGATGTCGTTGTTGAAGTTCCCCTGCGTGGAAAAGGCGCCCTCGCCCACCCAGGCGCGCAGGATGGCCGCCACCATCTGCGTGACCGTCGTCTTGCCGTTGCTGCCCGTCACGGCGATGAGCGGCAAATGGCACCGGCGGCGCCAAGCAGCCCCCAGCTCGCCCAGCGCGCGCCGGGTGTCGGCGACCTGCATGCCCGGCAGCCCAGCGGCTGCCAGCCCGTGCGTCGCGAGCGCCGCCACGGCACCGGCCGCCCGCGCGCGCGGCAGGAAATCGTGGCCATCGAA